>JAHHRC010000130.1 GCA_020026035.1 Erysipelotrichaceae bacterium
GCTTTCACCGAAATACGATCTAAATCACATTTCAATACACGCTCATAATTCTTACGAATCGCTTCAATATGCGGCTTCATCTTCGGTTTTTCAATCATCACAAGCGCATCCACATTACCAATACAATAGCCCTTGTCTTCCATCATTCCAACAACAGCTTCTAAAATCTTCAACGAATCCGCACCTTCCCACTTTGGATCAGTATCTGGAAAATGTGTTCCCAAATCCCCTAATGCAAGCGCTCCAAGAATCGCCTCCGCTATCGCATGGGTTAAAACATCCGCATCACTATGCCCTAACAAACCTAACTCAAACGGAATTTCCACACCCCCAATAATTAACTTACGACCTTCCACCAAACGATGAATATCAATTGACTGACCAATCCGCATAACTACCTCCACATGATTTCTTTTTCACATTATATTATACTAATTCCATGAAACCAATTGTGATCAAAGAAAACATCCAAACAGCGATGAACCTACTAACAAACAACAACTACGAAGTCTACCTCGTTGGAGGAGCCATTCGTAATGCCTTTTTAGACTTACCAATCCATGATTATGACCTCACAACAAACGCCACACCCGAACAAATGCTCGACGTATTCAAAGACTTCACAACCATTCAAACCGGAATCAAACACGGTACGATTACTGTCGTTATAAACCATGAAAACATTGAAATCACAACCTACCGCAAAGACACCACCTACACCAACCACCGTCACCCCGATGAAGTCCACTTCACAACAAGCCTTGAAGAAGATTGCAAACGTCGTGATTTCACCATCAACGCCCTTACCTACAACCCAAACGAAGGCCTAAAAGATTTCCACAACGGCCAACAAGACCTACAAAACAAAATCATCAGAGCCATCGGCGATCCAAACATTCGCTTTGAAGAAGATGCTCTTCGCATCCTGCGTGCCATCCGTTTTGCAAGCCGCTTAGATTTCACCATCGCCCCAAACACCCAACAAGCCATGCTCAACCACAAAAACGACCTTAAATACGTATCCATCGAACGCATCGCCTCCGAACTAAAAGGAATTCTAGAAAGTGTAGCCGTAGAAAAAGCCTTTCAAACAAACAAAGAAATCCTCACATTCATTCTTCCTATTCTAGACACCTACACAACCCAAACCTACCTTACAACCATCCACACCCTTTCCCTTGCGACAACCTTCGAAGAACGCTTCGCCCTACTCCTTCAACCAATCAACGATCCAACAACCATTCATACAACCCTTAAAACCCTCAAATACCCAAACAAAACCATCAAACACATCGAAACCCTACACCAAGCACTCCACCTACCACTAAACTCCTATTACGACCTCAAACAATTCAAACACCAAACAAAAGACTATTTCGATCAAGCGTACAACCTACGCTACACCCAAACAACCCACCAAGAACAACTCACCACCCTCTACAACAAACTACAAACCAACAACCCATGCACCTCATACAAAGAAATGGCCCTTAACGGTAAAGACCTCATCGCGTTAAACTACAAAGGCAAAGAAATAAACACCACTCTACAAACCCTTCTTGACCTCATCATGAAAGAAGAGCTCCCCAACAATAAGGAAGCTCTAATCAACTACTTGAAAAAGACATGACATTGTCTTTTTTCTTTTACACTTTCAATTCATAGGCAAGACGTTTTCCACCATACTCACACGAAATAATTCCACAATACTCAAATCCCATACGCTTCACAAACGCCTGCATACGCAAATTCTCGGGATGCGTATCCACTCGAACCGATTCACATCCACAACTTCTAGCAAGCGCAATCGCCTGTTCCACAACAAAACGGCTCACACCACTACCATACATCGAAGAAAGAATCGCAAACCGATGAATCACAACATACCGACCATCAAACAACCACGCTCCATCAATCGTCGCATAGGTACTCTCTACCATATCCTTTAAAAAAGCCGTTCCAACAATCTTTCCATCGACTTCCACAACGTAGGAACCATCCATCTCAATGTCTTCTTCAAACTCTTCAACACCAGGATACACACCTTGCCATTGCGGAATACCATCCTTCTTCAAAGACGCCTTCGCATCCTGAATCACAGTCATAATGCCATCTAAATCATTTTTATTCGATTTTCGAATTTCCATATATCACCTCTTAAAAAAAGCGAACAAAAGTCCGCTCTTCCTTACAATTTTGTAAACTGTTCAACATCTAAGACAAAGATCGTCGCTCCACCAACCTGTACTTCAACAGGGAACGAAGCATAACGACCAATATCATAACTAGCCGTAGATGGAACAATCTCCGTACGACGCTTAGACTCTTCACCAATGATATCGATACACTTTTCCACATATTCATCTTCCGTACCAACAATCATCGTTGTGTTACCAGCACGAAGGAAGCCACCCGTCGTCGCAAGACGTGTCACAGAAAAATTCTCTCTTGTTAGAGCTGCAGATACTGCCGAAGCATCATCATTACTAACAATCGCTAGGATTAATTTCATAAAATCTCCTCCAAATTATGTACTTATATTTTAGCACAATCGCCTTAACATACCAATCATTAGGCAAAACTTTAACAGACACATTCACAACTCTGTGACCGACACGTTTGAAACTCTTTGACCGACTCGTTTTGGCCTTTTTGACCGACACGTTTTGGCCTTTTTGACCGACACGTTTTGGCCTTTTTGACCGACACGTTTTTAAAATGAAAACGTGACAAAAGTCACGCTTTCATTTTGTCAGCGAACCGCTGTCCGTTTTTCGCGATGCTCAATCTTCGCATTTCTTTTCTATCACAACCAAAAAAGATACACGTTTCCGCATATCTTCTTATACTTATTTACGCTTACGACCTCTTGAGGAACGATTTCCACGTGAACCATGAGAACCGTGGTCTCCATGTTTCGAACGACGGTCATTGCCTCTACGACGATTACGAGAAGATCTCGAACTCGATGTACGACCACTCTTTTTCTTCTTATTCTTAGTCTTAAAGAAATCATAGTCGTTATAATCCGCATTACTTGTAGATACTTTAAACTTATCTTCCAACAATGCTAAGGCAATATCCTCAATGGAATACCCTTCTTCTTGAAGATCATTCAAGATACGACGATACGCATCTTTGTTATCTTCTACGCTATTTCTTGTACATTGATCAATGAACTGTGTCGTACGTGACTTGCTTGCATTACGTTGGCTTGGAACACTTGCATACGCAATATCCTTCTTAATGTACTTTTGAATACGATCCAACATATGCTTATCCGATGTCGACACAATCGAAACAGCCTCACCGTCTTTCCCAGCACGACCACTACGACCAATACGGTGTACGTAGCTATCTTCTTCATCTGGCATATCATAATTAACAACCAAATCAATATCCTTAACGTCAATTCCACGTCCAGCAACGTCTGTTGCAACTAGGATATCAAATCCACCTTGGTTAAATTGTTGCATGACACGAGATCTTTGTTCCTGGCGAAGATCACCATGAATCTTATCTGCTGAATACCCACTGTCTCTTAAGTATTCCGCTAACTCATCAACCATCTTCTTTGTATTACAGAATACAATCGCACGTTCTGGACTCTTATGATCCACAATACGCTTAAACGCTTCCTTCTTATCGTTACGCTTAA
>JAHHRC010000131.1 GCA_020026035.1 Erysipelotrichaceae bacterium
CGCATGGAATATTGGAAGACATGCAAGAAACTCAAACGACATTTACGAATAAAGTCACATGTCATCTTGAATTCTTCATCGCTTTCACTTACAAATCCAACAATGATATCACTGGAAATGGATATATTTGGAAACGCTTTCCTAATATATTCTATTTTATCATAGTATTCTTTCGTTGTGTATGGACGATTCATGCGTTTCAAAGTCGCATCACACCCTGCCTGTAATGGAATGTGTAAATGATTGGCAATCCGATCATTGCTCGTCACGAGGTGTAATAGCTTTTCATCTAATTCACTTACTTCAATCGAAGAAATACGTATCCGTTTCACTTCTGTCTCATTGAGAATTCGCTCAATCAAATCCGCTAACGTCACGCCATACTCTTTGCCATAACGACCGGTATGAATACCTGCTAATACAATTTCATTATGATGTTTCTCAAGCTTTTTGACTTCTTCAATGACAAGATTTGGCTCCATACAACGCTCTCTTCCTCTTGCATAAGGAATAATGCAATACGAACAGAATTGATTACAGCCATCTTGAATCTTTAAAGTCCCTCTTGTTTTTTCTTCAAACTCAACAAGCTTAAAGGCTTCAAACGGTGTCTCTTTGATTGGATCTACATCAATAATCTTCTTACGGTCTTTCATGCATTGTTCAACATAATCAACGACCTTTAACTTATTCTTCGATCCAACAATAATATCCGCATCTTCCATCGCCTTTTCATCGACTTGTACATAACAGCCAACGACTGCTACGATGCCATCTTCATTTTGTCGCTTTGCTCGATGCATCATCTTTCTTGATTTCGAAGCCGCAAGATTTGTAACTGCACACGTAAAAATCAAACTCGCATCACTTTCTTCGTTAAAATCAACCCGTGTATGCCCACGCTCTTCAAGCATTGCGGCTACACTTTCGGATTCATATGCATTGACCTTACAGCCTAAATTCATAATTGAAAACTTCATAACAAACCATCACAAGAAATCTTGTGTCCCTTCTACAAAGAATACTCACCAATCACCGACATCGCATACATACAAGCGGTCTCTGCTCGTAAGATTCGATTGCCAAGTGTCACTGCCTCAAAGCCATGTTTTTCAAACTCAGCCATTTCACTTTCGGAAAAACCACCTTCCGGTCCAACAACCACAAGAATCGTCTTCCCTTTTAAACACTCACTGATCTTACGACTTTTCCCATAGGCATTTTCATAGGGTGCAAGTTTGGTATCTGCTTCAAGTTCCATAACCTTCTTTAACTTCACCGTTTCACATACAACCGGTACAACATTACGCTTGCATTGTTCACTTGCGGATAAGACAATTGCATTTCGTCTTGTAAGAAGCTTTTCCTGTTTTTCTTTTTTGACTTTGGCAACGGTACGACTGGATTCAAATGGCACAATCTTTTTCACTCCAAGTTCCGTAGCTTTTTGTAAGACAAGTTCAAAATTATCGCGCTTATGCAATTCACCAACGGCAAGAATGACATCAAAGTCTAATTCATTGACACGTTCATCTTGTTCGTATACATCTGCTCCAAAGCCATCTTCGCCATTGTATGCATCGGCAAAATAGCCAATGCCATCATATACCAAACGCACTTTTTCATGGTGCATCCGTAGCACATCCTTTGCATGGTGTGCTTGTTCTTTTGTAAAGAGATATCGTTTTCCAACTTCAATTGGTTGATCACAAAAATATTGTTGCATATACATCACCTTTCTACCTGTTTATATCACACAATAAAACAATCATAAAGAACGATTGCCTAAGGAAAGAAAACTCAATCCATATTTCAGGATTGAGATCTTAGTTTTCTTCGTCTTGTTCACTTGGAAGGATTACAACTTTAATCTCTAATACCTTCCTTTGGTCTGCCTTTGTGACAATGATGTGTAAGTTTTCAAAGTCAAAGGACTCACCAATATTTGGAATATGTTGCATCGCATGAATGACCCATCCAGATACGGTGATGAAGTCATATTCATCCACGTCAAATTCGACATTGAAGCGTTCAAACATATCATCCACATCAGCATCGCATTTTACTAACCATGTCGTATCATTCAATTGCGTATAATACTCACGAACGGTATCATGTTCATCCCAAATCTCACCGACCAATTCTTCGATGATATCTTCCATGGTGATAATCCCTTCGGTTCCACCATATTCATCTAAGACAATCGCTAAGTGCACCTTTGCCCCTTGCAACTGCTTTAATAATCTAGAAATACGAACATTCGCATTGGTATATACCACTGGCTTAATAATCTTACGTAACTGCCCATTTTCACGATCCACATACAACATGTTGTAGAAATCTTTTTCATGGATGACACCAACAATATTATCAATCGATCTTTCATACACCGGTAAACGTGAGAACGAATTCATACGGAAGGCATTTTCGACATCTTTTAAAGACGCTCCAATTTCGACCGCTAAGACTTCTACACGTGGTGTTAAGACATCTTTTACTTCTAAGTCGTTGAATTCAATTGCGGCGGAAATCAAATCCGATTCATGTTGCTGAAGATCACCATCTTTTTCTGCCTCATCGACCATTGTAATCAATTCATCCTGGAAGTCTGAATCATCTTCATCAAAATGAATCAACTTACTCACAAGCGCTTGCCACCATTTAAAGATCACATTCAATGGCGCAAAGACCACTTGGAAAAAGCGTACAATGCCAACAGTTTTTAATGCAAATTGTTCAGGAATATGTTTTGCGACATTCTTTGGTGCAATCTCTCCAAACATCAATACTGCAACGGTTATTACAATCGTTGAGATCGTAGGCCCATTTGGTCCATACAGTCTTGTGAAAAGAATTGTACCAAGTGTTGCAGCTGCGATATTTAAAATATTGTTCACAATCAATACCGTCGATAAGAATCGATCGAATTGACTCAATACTTGCAATACCTCTTCTGCACCCTTTCGCTTATCATTTGCTAAAGATTTTAATTTAATTCGATTTGCACTCGAATACGCAGTTTCAATCGCGGAGAATAAGCCCGACCCTAACACCAATAAGACTAAAATCATAGTCAATAATTCATTTGAAGCACTATGCATACTCTACCACCTTCACTGCCTTTTTAAACGTACACGACGGATAACTATCGTCCAAGAAAATCACTACCTTTCTACATCTAACGTGCATAAACACTATTTAACCTCAAGTATATCACTTTTTACAAGCAAAATCATCGCAACAAGCCCAATAAGGTTTCAACAGCGTAATCCGGTTTGATCTTGGATTGGAATAAATTTTCTTCTTCATGCATCGCCGAAGTCAAAATCACACTTGTTACTTTCGCATGTAACCCACACACAATCTCATGTTCTAAGTGCGCTCCAACAAACACACAATCACTTACTTCAACACCTAACTTCGCAATTGCTTGTAAGACATAATTTGGATTTGGCATCCCCAGTAACAACGCCTTCTTATTGGAAGCTGTTTCTAACATTCGACAAACAGCCCCACAACCTACCATTGCAACATTGTTTTTATACTCTACTTCTTGATAATCACACGCTAACAATAATGCTCCACCAAGCAATAACCGTAACGCATAACTATAATCATTACACGTTGCATGCAT
>JAHHRC010000132.1 GCA_020026035.1 Erysipelotrichaceae bacterium
TGTTTGGAAACGAAGAATCGATGAAAAACTATCTTGAAGATACTGTGGCAGTTTCAGAATTTGAAAAAACCATCACAACCCAAAACCAAGAAGGTAGTGACAAAGACCTTACAAAAGAACCATTTACTGTCTTGCTCATCGGAAATGCGGATGGACTTAGTGATACGATGATTCTATGTTCGGTGAACCCAATCAGTATGAAGATTACAATGTCTTCGATTGCCCGTGACTCGTATGTACCAATTACGTGTTATGGCAATAATTCAAACAAGATTAACAGTGCACATTCTGTGAGCCGTGAATGTTTGATTAGTACCGTTGAACAATTGATTGGCGTAGGAATTGACTATTACGTAGATACAAACTTCCAAGGTGTTGTTGATGTAGTCGATGCGGTTGGTGGTATTACGGTAAATTCACCAGTGGAATTCGTTGGACAAGACTCTTCTAGTTCTAGAGGAAGCTTTACTGTATGGGTTCCAAAGGGAGATAACGTAAGACTAAATGGGCAACAGGCATTGTGCTTTGCGCGTGAGCGTCACTTATTCGCATCAGGTGACTTTGCTCGACAAGTACACCAACAAGAAGTCATCGAAGCCATTCTTCGTGAAATCATGCGTACAAGAGATATTAATACCTTCTTAAAGGTATTAGACGCAGCAGGCAATAACATTCAAACAAACCTTTCCGTAGAACAAATGTCAGGCTTTGTGAATTATGCTATGCAAAAGTCAAATCGTTACTATGACCCAGATCATCTAGAACGCGTATTCACATTAGTTGGATCACGTGTTACTGGATATGGATCTGGTCTATGGAATGAAGCGATGCAGTTAACCTTGTATATTTACCGTCTATGGGATGGTTCGATTGCCGATACACGTCGCGCAATTGAAGAAAACATTGACTTAGATGCACCAATCAAACAAATGAAGGGTGTGAAATGGTCAAGTAACTGGGAATTCACGCCACCAAATATCTCGAACGAAAACTACAACGAGGTGATCGTGAAGTCTGAAGCTCCAACAACCATCGGTAACTACGTTGGAAAGAAAGTCGGCGCTCTACAAAGCTGGGCGAAGTCCTTTGGTAAAGAAGTTTACATTGAATGGGTAAGTGATCCATCACAAGCAAATGACACCGTATTATCACAAAGCGTAGCACCAGGTACAAAGGTAGATGATATTTCATCCATCAATGTCCGTGTTGTCAATAATGAAGCAGCTGCAGCAGCCGCTGCGCAACAAGTTGACTTCTCTTCTTGCAATAGCGAAGATAGTGTAATCTCACTTGCACAACAACATGGTTACACAGTAAACATCCAAGAAGTCGGCGAAGGTTCGATTCGTAAGTTCGGCGGTGTTACAAATGTAAACCACGATGGAAAAACAGTTTCCATTACCGTAAACCTCTCGAAAGAGGCACCAGAAATGGTCACGATCAATGCCTCAGCGTATATTGGAAAACCAGTTTCCGAATTTGATAGTTCGTTATCAAATAAAGGCGTTTCTATTAGTAAAACGTACCAAGAATCTGACACCGTTGAAAAAGAACGTATTATAAGTATTGCAAGCGGTGATGAGGTTGCGAAGGGATCAACAGTAAGTGTCATTGTGTCTAAAGGCAAGAAGCAAGTTACACCTGCAGAACCTACGTTTGTAGAAACGAAGAAAGAACAAGAAACTCAAGAAGTCGGATTTGATACGATCACAGAAGAAGATCCAAACACTCCAAGTTCTGCAAAGCCAAGTATTAAACAAGCAGGGGTACCTGGACAAAAGGTACGCACCTATTCGTATGATGTGTATTCGGATGGTTCACGTCGCAATGAAACATATAGCGACTGGCAAGTGACAGTTCAACCAGTTACACAAATACTTGTAAAAGGGACGAAGGTAGAAGAAGTTGTTCAAGAAGATCAAACAAACAACCAACCTCCAGCAGAAAGTGTTCCTACAAGCGACCAAGCGACAGAACAATCAGAATAAAATTATGATTCAAATGAAAAGGCAGACGAGTATAGTCTGTCTTTTTGTATGGAATGGTAGAGGAAGAATTGTTGAGTTAGAAGTGTGAAAGTATGGTAGAATGTAATTAATGTGAATAGGAGATATTTATGAAAGGTATTATTTTAGCAGGCGGAAGTGGTACAAGACTGTATCCGCTTACAACTGTAACGTCAAAACAATTATTGCCAGTGTATGATAAGCCAATGATTTACTATCCAATTAGTACATTGATGTTAGCTGGTATTCGTGAGATTTTAATTATTTCAACTCCACAAGACTTACCAAACTTTAAACGTTTATTAAAAGACGGAAGTCAATTTGGTGTGAAGTTTTCCTATGCCGAACAAAAAGTTCCAAATGGTTTAGCCCAAGCCTTTGTGATTGGCGAAGAATTTATTGGCGACGATGATGTATGCTTAATTCTTGGTGACAATATTTTCTATGGAAACCGCTTTGGAACGATGTTAAAAGAAGCTGCAGAAAATGCGTCTTTGAACAAGCGTGCAACTGTATTTGGAAAGTATGTAAGTGATCCAGAACGCTTTGGAATTGCTGAGTTTGATGAAAATGGAAAAGTCATTTCTCTTGAAGAAAAGCCAAGCAATCCAAAATCAAACTATGCAGTCGTTGGCTTATACTTCTATGACAACCGTGTCGTAAAATACGCAAAAGAAGTAAAACCATCTCCAAGAGGAGAATATGAAATCACTGACCTAAATAAACTCTATTTAGCGCATGATGAATTAGATGTGAAAGTATTTGGCCGTGGCTTTGCTTGGTTAGATACGGGAACTGTTGAATCGCTTGCAACGGCAAGTGATTATGTACGCATGGTAGAAGACGTACAAGGGATTAAGATTTCCGTACCAGAAGAAATTGCTTACTACAATAACTGGATTAATACGGAAGAATTATTACAAGCTGCTGAATTGTATGGAAAGAGTCCATACGGGACGCATCTAAAGAATATTGCCAAAGGGAATGTTCAAACAACCTACAACAAGTAAGGAGAATTTTTATGAAAGTAATCTTTCTAGGATGCGGCTATCTTGGATACAACCTATACAACCAATTGAAAGATACCTATGATACAAGTATTTTGGGGATTGATTCTCCTTATGTAGAATTTGTAGAGTCTTTTCAACATGTAAATGCCTTTGATGAAAATGAAATATCCGCAATGGATGTCAAAGATGCCATCATCGTTGATACCGTTTCGCTTGTTTCTAACAATGCGGTAAGTGAAAATGAAGAAGACGTATTAACAAGCTTAGCAAGTAAGTATCAAACTTTAATTGCAACCCTTAAGAAAAATGGCGCAAAGCGCTTTGTCTTCTTAAGTAGTGGTGGAACGATTTATGGGGATAGTGCAGAGCCAATTTCTGAAACCATGGAAAAACATCCAAAAACACTCTATGCAAAAAGTAAGGCTGTTGTAGAAGAAGTGCTACAACAATCAGGTTTAGACTATTTGATTCTAAGACTTGCAAACCCATATGGTGGGTATCAAATTGCTGCGAAGAAACAAGGTGTGATTCCAATTTTAATTCGTAAGGCAATCAAACAAGAAGTCTTTGAATTATGGAATCGCAAAG
>JAHHRC010000133.1 GCA_020026035.1 Erysipelotrichaceae bacterium
GGAAATGTCACATTGTCAAATAACAGTTCTGATATCAAAATGAAGAAAGATTCGAAAATTGAAATCAATGTAAATAACCAACCGATAAAGATTTCATTAAAACTTGTTGATAAAGACAATTCAAATGTATCGCTTGAGGGTAAATTTACTGTTACAGATGTTAAGAAAGAGATTACTCTAGATGGAAAAACTACAGTTGATGGAGTTGAGTTAGAAGAATTGGAAGTTGGTAAAACATATAAAATTACTCAAACAGGTGTCCAAGATACGTATAAGAAAATCAAAGAACCAATTTCATTCAAGGTGAATAAGGATGGCGAGGTAGAGTTTATTTCCGAGGGTGATAAAACGGCGCGTAATGATGAAGTTGAAATGAATGCATCGACAATCACATTGAAGAATGAGAAGCTAAAGTTTAAGATTCGTAAAATAGGCGAAAGTGAAACTGATTTACTACCAGATGCTGTATTCACAGTTGGTGACAAAGGTGAAAAGACAACCGGTGGAGATGGAACAACTGATTATGTTTCGGAGATTACTGCAGGTAAGACGTATACCGTAAAAGAAATAACACCTCCAAAGATGTATAAGACTGGTAAAGACTTCGCAGTTACTGTGGATGAGTTTGGTAAAGTGATCGCGACTGGCGAGCATGTGAGTGTTAAAGGTCATGTGGTTACGGTTAAAAATGAAAAGACAAGTATCGATTTGAAGTTAGTTGATAAGACAAGTAAGGAACCATTAGTCGGTGGAACACTTGTTGTGAAAGATAAGAATGGAAAAGTAATTCCATTTACAAAGGATAATGTGATTACAGGACTTGTAGTCGACCAACCTTATACGATTGAAGAAACAGTTACTCCAGAACTCTATAAGACAATTAAGAACCCAATCACATTTAAATTGAAGAATAATGGAAAGATTGAATTAGTAGCTAACGATGATGCGTCAGCGAGTGATACGACATTGACTGTAATGAATGAGAAGTTAGATGTTCGCTTACGGAAAGTTGATGCTGAAAACAATGTATTAAAGGGTTCTGACCTTAAAGCGACATTTGTTGTAGAAGGTTTAGGAACATTTACGACAGGTGAAACTGATGATGGCACTGTGAAACTTGAAAATATTGTTGCTGGTAAGACGTATAAAGTGAAGGAAACGATTGCACCTAAGAAGTATCAGAATTGTACGGAATTTACGTTAAGTGTTGATGAACACAATGTGGTGAATTACGATGGTAAGAAGAATGATGGTCATGTTGTGGATGTTCCAAATGCAAAGACGAAAGTTGTGATTACCTTTAAGGATGTTGATGGAAAAGTCGTTCCTGGTGGTAAGTTGGTTGTAACTGGTGGCGATGGTAAGATTGAGTTACTAACTGATCAAGATACGCATACATTAGAAGGTGAACTTGAAGTTGGTAAGGTATACACCATTACCGAAGAAACAGTCCCAGATAAGCATAAAAAGATTCCGGATACGGTCTTTAAGTTGAATGAAGACGGCAAGGTTGTCATTATTGAAAAAGACAAGGAGTTAGATCCTAGAGATCCTCAGATTGATCTTGTGAGTGAAAAGTTGAAGTTGAAGCTTCATAAGGTAAATGAGGATGGCACAAAGGGGCTTGAAGGTGCTAAATTTAAGTTCAATGGAAAGACATATACAAGTGATAAAGATGGATATGTTGATGTGACAGACATTTCGGCTGGTACGTATGAAGTCGAGGAAGCAGTTGCGCCTAGAACGTATAAGCCACATGAAAACTTCACATTTAGTATTGATCAAAACAATGTGGTCAGGGATGGTGAAAAGGTATTCAAGGATTCTGTGATTGAAGTTGAGAATAAACCAACAAAGACAACGATTACGATTGTTGGGGAAGACGATGAGGTCGTTCCTGGTGGTGAGTTAGAAGTCGTTGATGAGAATGGAAAAGTTGTGGATACAATTCCGACTGGTGAGCATTCTAAGACAATTACAGGAAAGTTTGTTGTAGATGAACCGTACACGATTGTTGAGAAGGATGTACCTCCGACTCAAAAGAAACTAAAGGACACAAAGTTTAAGATTGATCGTGATGGTAATGTTGTCATGATTGAATATGGCGATGGCAAGAAGTCGAATGACACAGAGATTACATTAGTAAGTAAGAAACTAAGAATCGTTGTGGAAAAGACCGATCTTAATAAGAAGCCTTTGGAGGGTGCTACGTTTAAATTGCACAAAGATGGTGCAGAAGTGAAAACCGTTGTATACAAAGAGAAAAAGAATACCGTTGAAATGACTGGTATGCTTAAGGATGTTGTATATGATGTTGTAGAAACAATTGCACCAAAGACATATCAGAATGCGAAACCGTTCCAGGTAAGCATTGATGAGAATGGCGTTGTTACAAGTTCGAAGGTGGATTATGTAACACAAAAAGATAATGTGCTTGTTGTGAAGAATGCAAAGACAAGCATACAAATGAATTTGATTGATCAAGATACGAAAGAACCGTTGAAGGGTGAATTTGAAATTCGTAG
This sequence comes from Erysipelotrichaceae bacterium, assembly GCA_020026035.1. Taxonomy (GTDB): domain Bacteria; phylum Bacillota_I; class Bacilli_A; order Erysipelotrichales; family Erysipelotrichaceae; genus Bulleidia. The sequence continues at coordinate 2,526 of JAHHRC010000133.1, forward strand.
TGATGATGGTAAGTTGGTTGTTAATACGGGCGATACACCAAATGAGATTACGGGATTGATTGTTGGTAAGACATATACGGTTGTAGAAACGAAGACACCGGATGGATATCAACGAATTGATGCGAAGAAGACACCAATTCAATTTACATTGTTAGAGGATGGAACCATTCGTATTGACAATGGGGATACTGTAACAGTTGTAAAAGATAAGCTTCTTTCGGTATTGAACAAGAAGACGGTTGTTACGATTCATAAGTATGATGAAATGAATACGAGCCTTGAAGGTGCTGTGTTTGAAATTGATGGTGAAAAGGGAAGATATACGACTTTACAAGATGGTACGGTTGAAGTTAAGGGTCTAAAGCTTGAAAAACAATATACATTACATGAGGTAGAATCTCCTAAGAAGTATATTGCTGGAAAAGATATTGTATTTAGACTTGATGAATCGAGTCATGTTGTAGTAGATGATCAGGTTGTGAATGAAGTTGTTGTTCACAATGAAAAGGCGAAGTACTTTGTGGAATCCTATGCAGAGGATGTGATGCTCGATGGATGCGAATATGAGATCTATGAAGGGGATAACCTTGTTACAAAGGTAACGGAACCATTGATTGAAGATGTCTTAGAACGTAATAAGCTCTATACAATCAAAGAAGTAAAAGTGAAAGATGGCTACGTGTTTGTGGACGATGCAAGATTCATGATCAATGAACGTGGAGAACTTGTGTTGGATGGAAGATATGAAAACGCAAGCTTGCAAGGTGTGAATACGCTTCGTATGAATCATACCTTTACAAGACTGGATGTTCGTAAGGTTGATGAAAGTAAACATCGTTTGATGGGCGCTGTGTTTGAATTGATAGATGAAGATACAGATACAGTGGTTCATACATGGACGAGTCATGATTTGAAAGATGAGAAGATCATCAAGGTATTAGCTTGTGATCATAGATATGTACTCAAGGAAGTTAAGGTAGTAGATGGCTATGAAGATAAACAAGGTGATATCCATATTGCAATCGATCATAATGGACGGGCAATGGTGGA
>JAHHRC010000134.1 GCA_020026035.1 Erysipelotrichaceae bacterium
GTGTTTAACGGATAGCGATAGCCATCTTCAAATAACGAACGTTTATAAATCTTATTCCAAGCAAACATTGGTGATAGTAATGCCTTCTTTTGAATACTACTTGCCTTCCAATCACTTAAGCCCTTCATCACAAAGCGTTTGTTTGCGTCTTTGTAATAAAACTCAATGTCGGTAACACATACATCATAGTCACCTTCCTCCATTAAGTTTACAAGCTTTTCATAAAGCGTAGGCTCGACAAAGTCATCACTATCTAAAAAACAAATATATGTGCCATTCGCAAACGGAATTGCGTAGTTTCTCGCATCCGACAAACCACCATTTTCTTTTTGGAGTAAATGGAAATTCGAATACTTTGCAAGATATGGTTCCACAAGTGAAACCGTAGAATCAATGCATCCATCATCGACTAAGAGAACTTCAAAGTCTTTTAGTGTTTGACTTACTAATGAATCTAAACATTCTTCAATATACGCTTCGACATTGTACATTGGTACGATAATGGATAACTTCATACGATTCCTTTCTAGTTGTTATTCGAAAACTCTTTGACTAATTTCTTTTCAAATTGTTCATAGGTCTTACTTGAAATAGCTGGTGTTAACATCGCTAAGTCACGTAGTTTTTCTTTGATACTTGTTTTTGTGTATTGGTTATAAAGAGGTTTAATCTCTTTTCCATGCACAACAAGCTTACTTAGGAAGGTTCCTAAGTATTCAAGTGTTTCTAAGTATTCTTCGTTCGAACAATTCATGCGTCTTGTTTGATACAACATGAACTTAAAGCTTTCATACATACGATAGTAGAACATCGAAGGAACACTTACACCTTTCATTCGTTCCACTTGGTTCAAGATGGACTTAAACACTAAGATTTGTCCATTCATTGCCGAGAAACGAACATCTCCCATACTGTTTCCTGGACGATCTACTAAGTAGTTTGCAAGCGATACATCCGTATAAATAACTTTCTTACTGTTCAATAAGGACAAGTAGAATAGCATATTATCGGTATAGCCTACATGTTCCTGGAAGACAATATGTTTACTGATGTCTGTACGATACAACTTTGCATGCGGCGATGGATCGATAAAGAATAGATCATCAAATGCTGGTGTATTCGCATTGTATACCGTGTTTGGTTTTAATGTCGTAAACGTTGTATTGTATGCAGCATCATAGTCACGATTCTTAGAATCATGATACACAAATGTCTTAGCCCCAATACTAATATCAGCATTGGATACCGTTGCAAGTTTTAATAATGTTTCTACGGCATTTGGTTCTAAGGTATCATCTGGATCACATACCATAAAGTATGGTGTTTGTAGTTCCTTAATCGCAACTTGTAAGACAGATCCATAGCCACCATTCTTCTTTTTGATGCCTTGAATCTTATCTGGATAGCGTTCTACATAGTCTTTGATGATCGCATCACAGCCATCCTTTGATCCATCGTTAATGGCTAATACAACGTAATCATCACTTGTTTGGTTTAATAACGATTCGAAACAATCTTTTAAATATTTCTCTACGTTATAAATTGGAACGACGATTGTTACTTTTTTCATTGTCTCACCCTTCTTTCTTTTTCAATCTACGTAATTTCAAGTAGATCTTTAAATAGGTTGGATTGGCATATATCCAATCATTCTTTTCTCTTACTATAGCATAGGAACACTTCGGAAATTCAGGATATACATTTTTTAAGAAGTAGAACGAAGATTCAATCATTTCTTCTACAAGTGCATCATCCGTCGCATTGCGTGTTTTCTTCAAACACTCAAGGATATTCACACCTGCAAGAAACTTCAATTCTTCATAACAAATCTCGTATAACCCTTTTTCTTTGTAGTATTCGTTATTTAATGTCGACATCTTTAATACATCAAACACCCGCCGGTCAAACTTCGAAGTAATGTTTCCTGGTCGATCTTGGATGTAATGGTATAACGGCTTTTTGATATACCGCACACCTTTGGCATTTGCTAAAATGCGATACGTTGTCCCTAAGTCTTCGTAACAACATCCATATGGATAACGGATGTTCGTATTGATAAATAATTCTTTGCGATACATCTTATTCCAAGCACAGTTTTTCATCTTTGTGATTAAGAATGGATGATGACGTACACAATATAAGCTATTTTCTTCTAAATCATGACTGATGATTTCTAAGCCATCATCACTTACATAATGCTGGTAAATATCAAATACCACTAGATCCACTTGTTTTTCAAAGGCTTTGACACATTCTTCAAGCAATGTTTCTTCGACATAGTCATCGCCATCAATAAATTGGAAGAAGTTGCCTCTTGCATGTTGAATCCCTAGGTTTCTTGTATCACTTAGACCTCGATTTTGATCTTTTGTGATTACAACAACACGTTCATCAAGCGCTTCATACTTGCGTAAGATTTCTAAACTTCCATCACTCGAACAATCATCCACTAAAAGCAATTCAAAGTCTTGATAGGTTTGGTTCAATAAGGATTGAATGCAACGATCTAAATAGTCTTCTGTATTGTATACTGCAACAATCACACTAACATTTGGATTAAGCATGTTTCCTCCTAGAAAGTAAAGCTTTGCTTACACGCATAAACAAGCGTTCTTTGCATACTGCAAGAATACTTGCATAAACGACCATACCAACAAGTACAGAGACAATGGTATTCATCTTACCATCTGCCATTAAGCTTCCTACATATTTTACTACAAGCATCATCACAATGCTTGCATGGAAATAAATCAGATAACTACGATCCTTAAAGTGAATCGTTGCTTTCTTACGTATGCAATATAGTTGCACAGAAGTAACCGTTAATTCCGCTACCAAACTACCAATGATTGCCCCATAGGCACCATAGCGAGGAATTAAGAAGATATTTATCACAAAGTTAATACTCGCTCCAATAATAACCGACCAGGTGTATTGTTTGTACATCCCAACTGGTACCATGTATTGAATTCCGGTCACATTGGACATGGAAATAAAGATAATAATTGGTGATCCTATTGTGACTAAGTCGGCAATGATTTTAATCGCCGATGGTTGTTTTGCCAAATACCAACCAATAAAGTTACTTGAAATGGCCATCATACCAAAACACATTGGTAGTGCTAGCAACATCGAAATCTTCATTGTGGTATTAATCAAACGTTCCACTTTCGCATCGCCATCTTCATCGGTATGGAACACATTTGTCACCCTCGGTAACATGACTGCTCCAATGGATGTAATAAAGTATAAGAACATCTTAATAAAGCCCATACTTGTCTTATAGTATTCTACGGCTGTTGTACTATGGAAATAGCCAATCATTGTTTGATCTAAGAGTGTATAAACAGATATCGCAATGGTTGGAACGAATAATTCAAAGGTATTTTTAAAATGATGCTTGTAGGCATTTTTTAAGGAGACCTTTTCAAAGGAAATGTATTGGTGGAGTTGCGCAAACATGATGCCTTGTCCAACTAATTCACTTCCAGCATTAATTAAGATAAACTTCCATAAGTCATCTGGTGTTTTACAAAGTGTGAAGATTAAGGATAC
>JAHHRC010000135.1 GCA_020026035.1 Erysipelotrichaceae bacterium
TAGAAGGCTTGCTTTTGGATGTGTTTGTTGGGCCGAATTTCTTGCAGTATGTGGAGTCGAGTGATTTTTTAGAAACGACGAAGAAAGTGGAGAAGATTGGTGTGATTCGAAAGCTTGTTGGTATGGGTTTGATTGACGATGATACGAGTGTTATGATGCGGAAGTTTGCACTATGTGTGCATCCGTATGAGAAGGCACTTGCGGATTTTGTTTGGTTTATGAAAGAGGAAAATGATGAGAAGAGTAGCGAAGTTTGAGAAAGTGAGCTTTGAGCAGTTTTACAAGGATTATGTGAAGGTGTTTGAAGGTGTAAGTATTGAAGTAGTTCAAGATGTGTATGATCGTATTGTGTTACCAAAACGAGCAACACGGGGGTCTTGTGGGTATGATTTCTTTATGCCATATGATTTAGAGTTGAAGGCAAATGAAGAGGCGTTAATTCCAACGGGGATTCGTGTTAGAATGGATGAGGAGTATGTATTACTGTTATATCCAAGAAGTTCGTTAGGATTTAAGTATCGGTTGCAATTGAATAATACGGTAGGGGTCATTGATGCGGATTATTATGGAGCGAAGAATGAAGGTCATGTGTTTGCTCGGGTGTTGAATGATTCAAGGTCTGATAAGGTTGTGTCTTTGAAACAGGGGGATGGCTTTATGCAGGGGATCTTTATGATGTATGGTATTACGGTTGACGATGATGTAAATGATGAGCGTATTGGTGGTATTGGTAGTACGAGTAGAAAGAGTGATTAGTTATGAATGAAAGAGATTTGTTGATTTTTGAACAGGAACCAATTCCTGAGCATATTGTTAAGAAGATGGAAGAGTGTAAGAAAAAGGGTATGATTGTACCTAGTCCTGAATTAATTAAGCGTCCAAGTCAGATTGAAAAGATTAAGGCTTCGGCGAAGATTAATACGGGTGTGTTGGATGCGGTTGAAAAGGCGATTCATGTAGGTATGACGACTCAGGAGATTGATGATATTGTTAGTTCTTATACCAAGGAACATGGGGCAATTTGTGCGCCGTATCAGTATGAAGGGTTTCCAAAGTCTGTTTGTACGTCGATTAATGATGAAGTGTGTCATGGGATTCCTGCTCGTCTTCGGAAGTTGCACGATGGGGATATTGTGAATGTGGATGTTTCGACGATTTTAGATGGGTATTACTCAGATGCGAGTCGGATGTTTATGATTGGTAATGTGAGTGATGAGCGTCGTCGTTTGGTAATGGAAACAAAGAAGTGTTTGGAAGTTGGTATTAAGGCAGCTCGTCCTTGGGGTACGGTTGGCGATATTGGTGATGCGATTAGTAAGTATGCAAAGAGTAAGGGCTATTCGGTTGTGAAAGAGTTGGGTGGTCATGGGGTTGGTTTAGAGTTCCATGAAGATCCATTTATTGCCCATGTTGGTAAGAAGGGTAAGGGCATGGTGTTAGTGCCTGGTATGATTTTTACCATTGAACCTATGATTAATGCGGGTCGTGCTGGGGTTGTGATTGATCCTTATAACAATTGGACGATTTCAACAGTTGATGGTAAGGATAGTGCGCAGTTTGAGCATACATTGCTTGTGACTGAAGATGGAATTGAGATTTTGACGTATTAGTTGTTTGTACGTGTTTGCTTGTTAAAAAAGTATTTATCTATATATCGTGTGTTAGACATTGTATAATATGGATTCAGGTAGGTACTAAGGTTGTTTGGTATCTTTAATGGAGAGAGTTTATGAATAAGACAATTTATGTGACTGGGCATAGACACCCAGATACGGACTCGATTTGTGCAGCAATCACGTATGCGAATTTGTTGCGGTTGTGTGGGCAGGATGCAGTTGCTTGTCGTCAGGGTCCGTTGAATGAAGAAACGAAGTTTATTTTGAAGAAGTTTCATCAAGAGAATCCGGAGTTATTAACGGATGCTCGGTCGATGATTCGTGATATTGATATCGATGCGCCGACGTGTATTGAAAAGACGGCTACGGTGCATCATGCTTGGAATGTGATGTTACATACGCAGAATCGGTCTTTGATTGTGTTAGATGAAGATCAAAAGCTTTGTGGGATTTGTTCGTCTTCGAATTTATCTTCTTATCGGTTGCAACAAGAGGGTGATTTGGATGCCTTGATGGCTACGGCAAAGGTGGACGATATGGCTCGTACGATTGGTGGTAAGGTTGTATATGCCCCAGAGGTGTTTGAAACCAATGGGAATGTGCATATTATTACCGAGGAAGGTGATGAGGGTGGTAAACACAAGCTTCAGGGTGGCATTAACATTCTTTCTAGCAATGAGAAACGACAGATTGAAGTGATACAAGCTGGTACGAAGTGTTTGGTGTTGACTTGTGGTGTGAAAGCTAGTGAAAAGGCGATTGAAGTGGCTAAGGAGTATTCTTGTGCGGTGATTGAAACGGCGAAGAATACGATGCATGTAGCGACGAATATTACCGAGAGTTATAGTGTTGAAAAGGTGATGACAAAGAATATGATTTGTTTTCACGATAACGAGTATGTAGCGGATGTGGCTTCTAAGATGCAGAAGTCGCGTGTTCGTTCGTATCCGGTTTTAAATGATGATGGGGAAGTTGTGGGGGCGATTTCGCGTTACCATACCCAAAATTATGCAAGACGTAACTTTGTGTTGGTGGATCATTCGGCGAAGAATCAGTCGGTTCGTCATATTGAGGATGCGATTTTGCATGCGGTGATTGATCATCACCATATTGGGGATATTCAAACGGATTACCCGGTGTATTGGCGTACGGTTCGTTGTGGTTGTACGTGTACGATTATTGCGACGATGTATCAAGAGAATGGGTTATTGCCAGATAGTGATATGAGTGGGTTGTTGTTGTCAGCGATTTTGAGTGATACGTTGAATTTTAAATCGGCTACGACAACGATGATGGATAAAGTAGCTGCGGTTTGGTTAGCAAAGCGAGCTGGGATTGAGAATATTGATGACTATGCAAGAGAAATGCTAGGGGCATCGGTTGCCTTGAAGGATGCGTCAAGTCATGAGATTGTAAATCGAGATTTGAAGTCCTATGAGATTGGGAAGTTTAAGTTTGCGATTGGACAAACGAATTTCTCTCGAATGGAAGAAGTACAAGCGGTATTACCTTCGATTAATAAGTGTGTGGAAAAGGAATGTGAAGATCAAAAGCTTGATCTTATGATTATGTTGTTTACAGATGTTATGGGAGAGGGGTCTTACTTTGTGTTCTATGGACCATTATCCTATGTTGTAAGTGAGATGATTGAGACGTCCTTTGATGAGCATAATGGATTTGATCCTAAGATTATTTCTCGTAAGCAACAATTGATGCCGAAGATTTCTTCGATGTTGAAGGATATTTAAGTTGTATCGTAATTTATATAAGACTACATGTTAAAAAGTGTAGTCTTTTTCTTTTTGGGTAGGTTTATGTGTTTCTTGTAAAAAGAGTGTATAGGCACTGTTTGAAAATATGGGAGTTATGGGTGGTTAATTGGGAGGGTGTTTTTGTTTTGAATGTCGTTAGAAT
>JAHHRC010000136.1 GCA_020026035.1 Erysipelotrichaceae bacterium
GTATTCTGTTGTAACGTAGTGCTTTTAAGCACTGAGACTAATCAACTAGGCTTTTTCAAGCCCACTACCTTTAGGTGGTGGGTAGTTGACACTTACCTCTTTATTAACTTACAAGGTACACCAACATACGTACCTGCTTCTTTTAGCGATTCTATAACGACCGCTCCAGCTCCTAGTATAACATTTTCACACAACGAAAGATTATTAATTACAGTACTACCTGCACCTAACATCGACCCTTCACCAATATGTACAGTCCCAGCCACATGTGCACCAACAGACACATGCACATAATTTCCAATTGAACAATCATGGTCCACTGAGCAACCAGTATTTAAAATAACACCATCCCCAATCATAGCATCGATCCCAACACATGCGCCTTTTAGGATACAACTTCCTCTGCCAATTGTTGCAAGGCTAGAAACTGAGGTAAATGGATCAAGCATGGAAATAAGATTCGCTCCATGTTGTAAAAGGGTGTTGCTAATCTTTTTACGAATTGCATTATTGCCAATCCCCACAAAGAAATCATGCGTATTGATGTATTGGAACGAATCTTCGACCGTTCCAAGATAAACTTCATTCAAAAATGTGTCGCTTGCATAGTTGTCATCGACAAACGATATGGAATCATATGCATTTGTACCTTTTACAAGATCGTATAGCACCTTCCCATGGCCACTTGTTCCAACAATGATTAAATGTTTATGTTTCTGATACAAAATCGTTTCCATACGTTTCTCCTTTCTGACACAACTGTTTATATAGATCAATGTATTCTTGTTCCATTGAAGCCTTTCGATCAACGACACAATCGATTCGTTTGGCTTTTCGCATATGTTCTAATAACGCATCCAAATCATACGTTGGTACATACATTGCATGCTCACCAGCTGATTCCTTTGATCCACCCGTATCATACGTCACAATCGGTGCCCCACATGCCCTAGCTTCTAAGTTAACGGTCGGATAGTTATCCTCAAGCGTACAATTCACGAAGCAATCACATGCACTATACCAGCTACGTAAGCCCGTTTGATCGGTATGACCAATTGCCAATGCATGTTTCGAAAAGCCTTTCATATTTGCACTCGTTGCGCCAATCATCACAAGCACTTCATCCTCATGTAAGCGATGTGATAACTTGCGACATTCTTCCAATCCTTTTTGTACTGTCCATAGATTTGCACAAGCCAAATAAACTCGTTTGTTTTCTAAGTGGTATTGTGAACGAATGGATGTTTCTTCAAAATAGAACGCATCTAAATTGACTGTATTATGAATCACTCGACATTCTTTTTCTTGCAAAATCGATTGTTGTACTTCTCCTTGTAGCCACTTCGATGGTACGACAAGGACAACGTTTAGATCGGTATAACATTCTTTTTTAATCAAAAGATTCTTCTTACTATTTGATCCAATACGATATGGATAATTCTTACGGTACTTACAATGCAAACAACCATTCTTCCACCCATCACACTGGTTAAAATCATAATACGCACAAAATCCGGTATAACTCCAACAATCATGCAAGGTCCAAACAACTTTCGCGGAGTATGTTTTTAAGAACGCAAATAACGTTGGGTAATGTACATAAAAGCCATGAATGTTATGTAGGTGAATGACATCTGGATCGATTTCTTTGATTTTCGCAATGATTGTTTCTGTGTTTTTCTTACTATGCAACCCATGCGTATCCATTAATACCGAGGATACAATGTCCATCTTTTGTTCAAAGGAGTGTTGAATCAAAAAGACATTCTCATCATCCTTGGTATCTGATTTATGCTTAGTACCAATGGCTTGTTTTCGCCCATAAATCACAAAAGATTCATGCCCTTCTTGTAATAATGTTTGATGTATCGATTGCACAATTCTGCCCGTACTTCCATACGCATAAACAGAATTCATTTGTAGTATTCTCATCTAATCACCTATCTAATCCGTTAAACTAATTTTAAAGGTTACTCTTCTAATTCGCAAATCAAAATAAAATACTCGTATTCACGAAGAATACAAGTATCTTTTTAGCGAATCCGGTGATCCCCAAAGTCATATACCTCGTATGCTCGATCGACATCAAAGATCGATACATATGGATAATGCATGATGGATGAATCAAAATAATGTGCTCTTGCTGTATCTCGAACATCGACATACAACAACACCCCATTTAAGGCAAATAAGCCAATACAAGCTAATTTCAATGCCTTCGGTTGTTTCAAACGAACTACAAGGGATGGAATTAAAATCAAATGAATCATATTCAAGTAGTCACAAACTCTTGAAGATAGTGGCATTCTTACAAAGATGGTATAAATCGCAAAAGAATACACACATACAAGAATTTGGAACCGAAGTGATTCAGGTAATGATTCAAAGGATTCATACCGTAAGAACCAAAGAATCATTCCCATTAGAACTACTTGTAACCCAAGTCCTGCAATACTGATTGGTCGATTCATACAAGCCTGTAAATAGGTTTGCCAATACATTGGAATCGCAGGCATTAACAATTGAATTCCAACATTCAATCCTAAGAAGGCAATGACCCAAAATGTACCAATCAGAATCTTTCCATGTTTGCTTGTAAAGTAACTTAATCCAGCATGTAGAATTGGTAAGACAAGCGTAAATAAAGATGCCTCATGGATGTAGAATGCAAGAATCATAAACAAGTAATACACCCAATACTTCTTATTCAATAAATACTTATAGAAGGCAAAGAAGAAGATTGCCATACATAACATCTGTCTTGCGGCACTTGTAAAATACACCTGGAACACACCAGACCCTATAAATAACATCAATGACATCAAGATGTTTTCACTCTTTTTATAAATGATTGCACATATAAGCATTAACACTACTAGATTTGAACAAAACTGAAATGCGGCATAATCAAGTCCTTGCACACTTGCGGTTTTCATCAGCACACTAAACAATGGAAATCTTGCATTGTAATAATCATAGGAAGCCGCAAATTCTAACGGCAACTCATTAAACAACTTACAATACGTTCTTGTGTCAGGTCCTAAGCTAAATCGAAACAACGCAAATAATGCAACCGCTAGCATGATATACGATTGTGTTCGACGAGAAATCTTGTTAGTAAATAAGCTATAGAACGTAAGAACAGAAAGAATACAATATAAAAGAATTACATACATAAAAGCTACTCCTAATTCCAAAGAAAGCGAGATTCTCACTCGCTTCTTGTTTTATTTCTTTAACCAAGTCGTACGATTTACAATATCGGTGTACGATTGAATAATCTTAACAACCTTAATCGATACATTTTCATCTTGGTAATCATTTGGTAGACGCATTGGTTCATTGTTTTCACGCATGGAAACTGAAAGCTCTAATGCTTGTTGCACAGATTCTTCGGTAATTCCACCAACAACGACACTACCTGCATCAAGTGCTTCTGGACGTTCGGTACT
>JAHHRC010000137.1 GCA_020026035.1 Erysipelotrichaceae bacterium
GTAGCCTTCGTAATATTCTGATTCGTTAATTCAAAAATCGAATACCCCTCAAAACCCTTAGCTGTACAAGTCATGACATACCCACGTGGAAGATCACTCTTCAAACCAGCTAATTCCATACCAGTCGGTGTATACATACAAGCCTTGTAAATCTTCTCATCCTCTTTATGCCAATGTTCCTCCTCAAAGAACGCATTGTCACGTGCTCTTTGTTCAATAACTTCAGGATCTGTATCTTCTCCTGTGTAATACAACAAGGCAAACTCATATCCTTTTTCATTACAATACGCCCCACAAGCACCTTCATACGTACAACCAATGTCATACTTCTTCACGGCATTCTGTAATGTTACTACATCTTCCTTTGGATATGGATGATCATAAATACGCTTACCATCAACATAAATCATCGACCCACTCGCAAACACAAAACCATCCACATCATATCCTAAGTATGGCTTACACTCCGCTAACGCACGTCCTGTACAAAGAAATACCTTATGCCCATTCTTACGAGCTAAAGCAATTGCTTCAACCGCAGAATCTGGAGCCTTTCCAATTTCAGAACTATACAACGTACCATCTATATCTAAAAACAAATACTTCATTTCAAAACCCTCGCAATCAATAGCACTATTATGCCACACAACCTGAATAAAACCAAAAATGAAAAGACCTCCACGGTCTTTCCAAACATTATTCAGGGGATCAGTTTAATGATTTAACCTGCAAAAGGGGGATAGCAGATTAGATCGCAGGTGTCTTCCTGCTGTAATTACTATACAAAACATTCTTTGTACAATTATCGACAAACTGTGTGAAAATGTGTGAACATCCATCACAACTATCAATAAAAGCAGTCAATCTATAAAACTTACTTATACATGACAAAAAGTTAAGCGCTTCCTTTGATATACCAATAGGAATTTGCTACTATAAAGAAAAGGGTACATATAGGTCAAATAAACACTGAATGACCATAATTAAACGACAAATTAGGAGGATTACATGTCAAAGAAACACATCCCTATTGGCCTAACAGAACTAGAGTGGGAAACCATCATTGAAGGCCTAAACCTAAAAAACGCAACCGTTAATGACTATCGCAAAGTCATTAACCTACTACATCGCTTTAAAAACGGCACGTATCGCATCCAAACCATTTCCAAGGAACAAGCCGATACCTACTTCTCATACCTTGATGAACGCCAACAAAACGATGAACTATCCATTAACACCGTACACCGCTACCAAGCCACATTACGGTCCATTGGAACCTTCATGGAAACCAAGCCAGACATCTGGCCAAACTATAAAAACCCATTCTCACGCCTTGTTCGCAATGAAACAAGAGCCCGCACACGCTACAGCAAAGAAACCTTCGCAAACCCTAGCGTTGTTGCGACATTACTAAACAACCTCGACAAACTAGACCCACAAGACCAAATCATCATCGGTTTTATGGCAAATCTAGGCATGACACCAACCCAAATCCAAAACCTACAAGTGTCCTGTTTCGACCGCCGTGTCAGAAACCCAGAACTACCACTCACCGGCGAATTCGACACCGGAACCTTCCTCGAATACACAAACCGCCACTACCGCCTCTCCCCATACCGCACCGGCGGCTATCCTGTACGCTATGTCAAACGATCCCCAAACCGCACCATCACCTGGAAATACCTAGGAACCTTTGAATTCAGTGAAGACTACAAAAACCAACTCGTAGACTTCTACCGCAATATCGGTGTAAGCAAAGACACACGGAAATTCTTCATGACACAACGCCATTTAGAATTTAACTACCGTGCCATGCACCACATGATCATGCTTGCATGTAAAGAAGCAGGCATCGACTCCAAAGACGTCACCCCATACCAACTCTCCCTCTACGGACTCATCCGTTCATACCTCATCGATACCTCAAGACGTAAAAAAGAAACCATCGAAGCCACCCTTGCCTTAGAAACAAACGACGCAAGAAAAGCCGAGCTCAACCGCCAACTCACCACACTCAATGCAATCTACGAAAAGCTTGCAGAAACCGCCCCAATCATCGGCTACTGGCAAGACCGCTTCCCAATTCCATTAGAAATCCAAGTCAAAGCCATCCGCAAACAAATGGGTGTAAACTTCCTATTAGAAGCCGTTGGCATTGACCCAAACGAAGTACCATATTTCATCTAAAAAAGGCTGCTCAGGCAGCCTTTTCATTATACTTACTAACTAATTCATCAAATTCAAAATTCTCAACCGGCTTTGAATAGTAATACCCCTGCAAATAATCACAGCCCAACTCCTTCAAAACCGAAGCCATATTCTCATCTTCAACTCCCTCAGCCACAATCTTCAACTTCCGACTCTTAAAGATGCGAATCACATCAACCATCACATCATCTTTGCCACTAAAGTAATTCCAAACAAGTGACATATCAATCTTCGCAACCGAGAATGGCAACTTCGTCAAACGCGACAAATTCGAATTCCCCGTCCCAAAGTCATCCAAGGAAATCGTCGCCCCATATTTTGAGAACGTCTCAATCTGATGCTCAATCAAATTCTCATTCGCCAAGGAAGTTTCCGTAATCTCAAAGTCAAACACCGAGAAATCCACCCCATGACGATCGGCAATCTCTTTCAAACGAGTCACAAGCATCCGATCTTGGAACTGCAACGGAGATAAATTAATATTCAAAAACTTAATCCCCATCGCCTTTAAATCATGTGCCTTCACATACCGACACACCTCATTAAACACCAAGAACCCCAACGCATGAATCTCACCCGTAGACTCCGCAATCGGCACAAATTCCCCCGGCATTAACATACCAAGTTCCTCATCATACATCCGAACCAATGCCTCAGCCCCTTCAATCCGATTCGTACTCGTCGAAACCAAAGGCTGATAGAACACAAGAATATCCTGTTCCTGAATCTTTCTTGTCAAAACTTTCTTCACAACGTCAATCCGATGAATCCGTTGAAAACAATCCTGATCAATCACAAACAGTGGCTTTTTTTCATCATCAAAATGCTTCAAGGCATACATCCCATTCACAACAAGCTCACGGCCATCCTTGTACACATCAAAATCCTCAAACGCAAACGCCTGACCCCAGAACACAACTGAGATCTTATCCGTCGAAAACGGCTGCCGTAAACGCTCATTAATACTCTCAACAATCCGATCTCCATCAATCGAAGACTCCGACACAATCAAAATCGCATCATCCCCTAAGTAGAAAATATACCCCTCAGGGAATGTCTCTTTCAACCAATCCGCCAATAACCCAATCGCATCATTCAAGTGGAACGAACCAAAATACGAAGAAAGCGAAGGGAAATTAATAATACGAATCCCACTAATATACAAGGTCTTACCAACCAACTTAAACTCATCAATCAATTGCACCAATGCCCTTGAATTAAACGTATT
>JAHHRC010000138.1 GCA_020026035.1 Erysipelotrichaceae bacterium
ATGTGGCTACAGATTGATTCGTTAGGACCTTCCATTACAACCTTCGTTGCCCAAAACATTGGCGCAAAACAACCAAAACGAGCCTTACTCGGCGTTCGAACAGGTCTAATCATTGGGCATATCATGGTAGGTCTTGCAAGTCTTATCTTGTACTTCTTTAGCATTCCTCTTGGTAAGCTCTTTATCAACCAAGCAAGCTATGACATCTTGCCGCTAATGGATTCGTTTATGAAATTCTTAGCACCAGGCTATATTCTATACGTCATTAGTTCGATCCTAGGTTGTACCATCCAAGGATCTGGCCAAACCTTCATACCTTTCATCATTACACTCGTATTCACCTGTATCTTTAGAGTCATTTGGATGATTGTGTATGTACCAACGCACTTCACCATGCAGGCAATACTAGCTTGTTACATATACTCTTGGGCGCTCACTTCCCTTGCCTTCCTACTTTACTTTATTCCCTACAAACGCAAACACTTCTAAAAAAGGAACCTACACATTCGTAGATTCCTTTTCCTTATTCCACCTCTTCCAACTTCTTTGTCAGTAAGGCAATGAGTTTTTGATTGGTTTGAATGATTTCAATCAAATCCTCTTCGCGGTCTGTTTGCTTGTTGTTTACAACAGCTTCAAAACGAGCTACCCCTAAACGATACATCGCTTTATCCACTGTTTTTTGATGCGTACCAATTTGTGAACGTAAATCTGCTTTACTACGTTCTCTTTGGATTGTTGCCTTGAGTTCTGTTGGAGCTTCTTCAATCACACGATTGACACCACTCACAACCTTGTCGGTCGCCTTGCTAAGTGCTTTTTCAAGCATCTCAACACCTTTTTCAAATTCTTCCATCTTGTCCATCCTTTCTCGAACTAAGTATTGATTGTAGAATCATATCTTTGACATGTTCTGCATTTACATTCGGAATTGCACTAAAATCACTCACCCCAGACACAATCATATCTGCTAAATAGGTTGGGTATTGTACATCAATCACCCCTAAGCGATTTCCTTCTTCTAATAATAGACATAACTTATTTGACGCATAGGACTTTTCTTCCTTCAAAATGCGATTCGAAAGAATTGCCATATCCGAGTCTTCTCGACTTACGCCAAACTTCAACTTCACCTTACCAAACGATTCAATCATCGTAATGATAAAACACTCCAAACGCTCTTCGTATGTCCCATCTTCACAACATGCCGTTGCCAAATGTTCTTCAAACATATTAGAGTACTTTTCAAGCACCGCATCAATGACCTCATCCTTGGATTTGAAGTAGTAGTAAAACAACCCCTTAGCAACGTCCAACTCTTTTACAATCGTATTGACTGATGTTTTAATAATTCCTTTTTCTTTGAACAAACGCTCTGCCGCCTCTAAGAATTCTGTCTTTCTTTGTTCGCGTGAGCAATCGTTTTTTCCACGTTCTTTTGCCATAGGGATACCTCTATAGATGCAGTCTAACCATTCTTTGACCTCGAGTCAACTTAAACGCTTTCAATCACAAAATTTTCCACAATCTCAACAATATGCTATAATTCTGACTATGTTACTAAAGTGTCCAATTTGCAATGAACCATTGCACAAAGAAAACAAAATAGCGAAATGCCAAAACAACCACAGCTTTGATTATGCCAAAAGCGGATACCTCAATCTTCTTTTAAAACAATCCAAAGACCACGGAGACAATGCGGCCATGGTAAAAGCACGATCCGCCTTCTTACAAAGCGAATCCTATAGCTTCTTAAAACAAGCTCTAGTCGATATCGTAAACGACTTAAAACCAGACGTATTCGTAGACCTTGGATGTGGCGAAGGGTATTACACAAAAGCTCTCGTCGCAAATGAAAAGTATGGCTTTGATGTCTCCAAAGATGCCATTAAACACGCATCCAAATTCGACAAAACCACAAACTACACCATTGCAAGCATCTTCCATTTACCACTTAATGATGCAAGCTGTGATGTCTGTATGACTTGTTTTGCACCATTTGCCAAAGACGAAATCGAACGCATCCTAAAAGACAATGGATCCTTCCTTTACGTCTTACCAGGTCCAAAACACCTCTATGAGCTCAAACAAGAACTCTACGAAACCCCATATAAAAACGACGTGCAACCATTAGATACCAATCTAAAACTCGTCGCATCAAAAACCATCGAACAAACACTTCATCTTGACCACACACAACTCATGAACTTGTTTGAAATGACCCCATACGCCTACCACACCCCAAAACAAAGCATCGAACACTTAAACCAACTCGACCATCTCACTGTAACAGCTCAGTTCGTTGTTCAATTCTATAAAAAAACGTTCTAAACAAAATCGTCTAGAACGTTTTCTTTTAGCTAATTCGTTTTAAATCATTTGCGTATACAACATCCGCAATCCGCATCGTGGATTCACGGTGCGATACTAATACAATCGACTTACCAGCACTCGCTTCTTTCAAGGACTTCAAAATCATCGCTTCATTCAAGGCATCTAAGTTACTTGTTGGTTCATCAAGCAATAAGAATGGTGCATCATGCAAGAACGCTCTTGCAAGCCCAATCCGTTGCCGTTCACCACCCGATAACGTATCCCCAAGTTCACCAACTTCACTTTCATACCCATTTGGTAATGACATAATAAAGTCATGAATCGAAGCCTTCTTACAAGCTTCTACAATCTCTTCATCACTTGCGTCTAACTTTGCAATCAATAAGTTATTCTTAATCGAATCGTGGAACAAGCTTGTCGTTTGTGTCATATAGTTTTGGTTCGCTCTTAAATTACTTGTATTAATATTACGAACATCTTCCTGACCCATACAAACCTTACCACTTTGTGGATCATAGAACCGCATCAACAACTTCAACATCGTTGACTTACCAGCCCCACTCTTACCAACAATACCCGTAATCGTATTTGGTTCAATCGTTAAGTTACAATTCTTCAAAATCAATTCTTCATCGTAACCAAATGTCACATCTTCAAACGACGCCCCATCAAATGTCACATCAACGCCATCAACCTTTTCTTCAATCATTGGTGCTTCATGAAGAAGGTTCAATACACGTTCACCACTCGCAAACGTTCCTTGTAGTGTTGTTCCAAGGTTTGCTAAGGCAATCGCTGGTCCAAAACTAGACATCAAGGCAATCGTAGGAACTAAGAAGCCATTAAACTCCACAACCCCAGTTTCCTTTAGATACATCGATACAACAAGCATCAAGATATCAAACACAAACATCGCAATCGTTGTACGAGCAATATTACGACTCGTTGCCTTCTTAAGTTCTTGTTGGGAATCTAATAACGTATCGGTTGCCTGTTCCATCACCGCAATACGACGATTCAAGAAACCAAACTGAATCACTTCATCTAA
>JAHHRC010000139.1 GCA_020026035.1 Erysipelotrichaceae bacterium
CATAGGGTTACAACAAACAACCAAGCGACGATGTGTAAGGTATGTAGGATGGCTGGTTTTAGTATGCTTGTATGGCAGTGGCAATGTTCCTGCTCACAGAAAGCTTCAATGTCTAAGTCTTTCTTTTTGAAGAAGAAGGCATCGGTGACTAAGCCAGCAAGAATGGCAATGATAATTTTTACGACTAGGATTGGTCCAATCTTGTTCCAACCGGCATTGTTTGACAACAGTATCGGTAACATCTCGTCACTTGTGGATAAGTAAACGGCGATCAATGTGCCACAAGACACAACACCAGTTGCGTATAGGCTAGATGCAGCACTTGAAAAGCCACATTCGGGAACGATTCCAAAGATTGATCCAACAAGAACACCGAAGGAACGGTGTTTTTTTAAGAAGTGTTCCATCTTGCCATCGTGATGGGTTTCCATCCATTCTAAGAATAGATAAGTAATAAATAGGAAAGGTACTGTGATGAGTACTTCGTGTAGTGTATGTTCAATAATATGCATGTTTATCTCCAGTTAATAGAATCTTCTAAAGCGGTAGTATAATGGATGTAATAGCCATTTTTTTCTTTATAAGATCCGTTTTGTTGTTTTGTTGGTTCATAGATCCAAAGAGCCATTGCGTTAGCGTCTTTGTGTTGTTGGTTGTAGGTGTTAAGTAAAGCTTCTCCATCTTCAATCGACATGGTAAATAGGGTGGTGGATAGACAATCGGCCACGCTTGCATCTTTGGTAAAGACAGTGACCGATAGATAGTAATCTGCTGGGTAATTGGTGAGTGGGTCGATGATGTGGTGGTAGCGTTTATTGTCTTGTGCGATGTAGTAGCGTTCATAATCACCACTTGTAACACATGAGATTGCGCCTTGTAGGTTTACAGAAAGTAAACTTCCATCGTTTCTTGGGTCTTGAATGCCGATGCGCCATGGGCTATTGTCAGCTTTTTTGCCAAGCGTACGAATGTTTCCACCGGCATTGATGTTACTACCGATATTGACGCCTTGTTCGAGTAGTTTGTTTGCGACATATTCCGTGGTAAAGCCTTTTGCAATACCACCAAGATCAAGCTTCATATCTTTGTCTTTGAGATAGACGGTGGATGCTTGTTGGTCGATTTCAATGTGTTCAAAACCTTTATGAGAGGATACGTCTTGTAAGAGTTCGTTTGGTGGAAGTTCACCAAGTTTGTTTTCTTCATTTGCCTCAATGCCTTGTGTTCGATAGGTATGCCATGTTTCTAATAATGCACCACTTGTAATATCGAATTCGCCATTACTTAAGTCGTAGAATTCTTTGGCTTGTAGAAGCACTTCGATTAACAAAGGGTCGACTTTGACGGGTTGAATGCCGGCATTGTCGTTGATGGTTTTGATGTTATTGAGGGTATCGTAGGTGTGGTATATGTCAAAGAGGTTATTGCAGTAGGTAAAGGTTTCTTCGACTTCTTTGAAGTGTTTGTTGAAGGTTTCCTTGTTGGTGGTTGTTTCGCTATAGGAAATGATCGTATCAAAGCCTGCGTCAAGGGTTACGTTTGTATAGGTTTTAAGACTAGTAGGAGGTGTTTGTTCCTTGTTCAAATTTGCACAAGAAGAAAGTGTTGATAGAAAACATACACCTGCTAAAAGTTTCACAATAATGGTCTTTTTCATAACTTTTGCATTATAGCACAAAATTGTTTCTGGTTAGGTAAATAGCACCTTTTGATGTTATAATCCAGTTGGTTTAAAGGATATAGGAAGGAAGGAATAATATGTCAATTTTAACTGGGCGAATGCACCAGCATCTTGACGGGCATAAGGAACTTACGGCTCATAAGGATGTTGTTGTAGTTGCGACTCCGGATGTGATTTACATTCCTCTTGCGAATGGGAATGCCCCAATGACACCATTGGTGCAACCTGGTGATGCAGTGAAGGTTGGAATGAAGATTGCCGAACGGAATGACCATTTTTATTTGCCAGTGTTTAGCTCTGTTTCTGGTACTGTTACTGGAATTGAAAAGCGTACTGCTGGGAATATGAAGGTGGTGGATCACTTAGTGATTCAAAATGACCACAAGAATGAAGTTTCTGTGGATGAGGCGTTTGCGAAGATCGATTATGAAACTTGTGAACGTGAGGTATTGCTTGAGAAGATGAAACAGGTCGGGATGCTTGGTCTTGGAGGGGCTGGTTTCCCAACGTATGTGAAGTACACAAAGCCTGAAAATGTGGATCTTTTCATCATCAATGGGGTGGAATGTGAACCATATCTTACAAGCGATTATCACAACAGTTTAGACAATCTAGAGCTTCTTAAGGTAGGGGCTTTGGCAATGTTTAAGTTGTCTTGTGCAAAAAAGGGTTGTATTGCGATTAAAAACAACAAGAAAGATTTACAAGAAGCGTTAGAGAAGACCTTTGCCAACACGCCAATTGAAGTGCGTACGGTAGCGGATATTTATCCAGCAGGTTGGGAAAGAACGTTGATTTATCTTTTGACAAATAAGCGTTATGACCGTCTTCCAATGGAGGCTGGATGTATTGTCAATAACACATCATCTGCCATTGCTTTTGGAAATGCATTGGTAAATCAAATGCCAATTACAACAAAATACATTACGGTATCCGGCGATGGAATCAAAAATCCAACGTGCTGTAAGGTTACCGTTGGAACACCGGCTGTAGAAGTGGTGGATTGTTGTGGTGGTTTAGTGGATGATTCCTGTGTGATTTGTTACGGTGGACCGATGATGGGTAAAACCATGGCGAAGGATCACTTTGTCATTGGGTTTGAATGCAATGGTCTAACGTGTTTGAAGAAGCGTGAAGATTTCCAAAATGCATGTCTTCGTTGTGGAAAGTGTACAGAGGTTTGTCCAAGTGGCTTACAACCAGTTCGCATTAATATGTTTGAAAAGACGAAGAATGTGAAGGGTCTTGAGCGTTTGGATATCAATTCTTGTATTGAATGTGGACTTTGTACGTACATTTGTCCATCGAAGTTAGATGTAACAGAAGGCGTTCGTAGAGCAAAAAGATATATGGCGCTTAGAAAGAAGTAGGGGGTTTGGTTATGAAGTTAAATTATCAACCATCGCCAAGTATTCGCACTAAGCAATCCACATCGATGATTATGAAAGATGTGACTCTTTGTCTTCTTGCGGTTACGGCGTTTGCGGTGTATTACTATACAACAGTATTTGGAGCTAGTTATGGGCTTCGTGTTGTACTTATGATGGTCGATGCGATTGTATCGGCGATTGTAACGGAAGTAGTCTTCTTCAAAGTAATGAAGAAAGATGTAAAAGCTGGTTTGAAGTCGAGTTATGGATGGATTACTGGTATGATTTTGGTTTTAATTACCGATATTTCGATGAGTTACTATGC
>JAHHRC010000014.1 GCA_020026035.1 Erysipelotrichaceae bacterium
TCCTCCCACCACCTAAAGGAAGTGGGTTTCCGCCATTACAAGGAGAATTTATGAAGAAGAGATGGGCCAAGATGTGTCTTGTGGTGCTTTTGGGTTTGAATCTAGTGGCATGTAAGGGGCATAGACACAAGGGTGATGTGAATTTAAAGGTTGCGGTTTTGACTTGGATTACAGGGATTGACGAGAATTGTTTTAATACACAGGCTTGGCTTGGTGTACAGCAATTTGTGAAGGATTTCCGTATGGATCAAGATATGATGGAAGCGATTAATACCATGGATGATCAAATGGCGATTGTGGATATTTCCCGGCTTGCGGATGAGGGAACGGATTTGATTGTGTTGATGGGGCATCAGTTTATTGAGCCTTTGGATTATGTGGCGAGTCGTTATCCGAATCAGAAGTTTTTATTGATTGATTGTGTGGTGGATCAACCGAATGTGAAGTCGGCGACGTTTGCTAATCATGAGGGTAGTTTTTTAGCGGGTGTAACAGCTGCTTTACGGGCAAGTGAAATGGGTTCAACGAAAGTTGGATTTATTGGTGGTGCGGAAAGTGAAGCGGTGCAAGATTTTGAATCTGGGTTTGTGTCGGGTGTGCATGAGATTGATGCGGATTTAGAAGTGGATGTTCGCTATGCCAATGACTTTGCCAATCCGTTTGCTGGAAAAGAGATTGCCAAAGCGATGTATGAGGATGGGTGCAGTGTCTTGTTTGCGGTTGCAGGAGCGACTGGAAATGGGGTTATTGAAGAAGCACGTGAATGGAATGTGAAAGGTCATGAAGTCTATGTGATTGGTGTCGATATGGACCAGTATGAAGATGGCATGTATGATGATGTACATTCTTGTGTGTTGACTTCGGTTTTGAAGAATGTCGATGTGCCAGTCTATGATGCCTTAGAGGATGTATTATATGGGTCATTTACGTCGGGAACGTGTTTGTACAAGATGAAAAATGGTGGGATTTCTTTACCGTTAAAGAATCCGAATCTGACGAATTCTGAGAAACAGGCGATTCATTTGTATATGGATCAGATTTTGAAGAACGAACTTACTGTAATAGGCTTTTAGGAAGGATGTTTGTGTCCTTCTTTTTTGATATAATGAAGGAAGGATGGTGAGTGTATGGCAGAAGCGTATCAAAAGTCAGTTTGTATTAAAAAAGTGGTTGATTTCTTGCATTTAGAACAATTAACAGGGAATGAGGAGTCGTTGAATCGTTGGGTGGTTGTACCGGATGTGAATCGCCCTGGGCTTGAGTTGTCGGGGTATTTTAAGCCGACCGAACCTCGAAGAATTGTTATTCTTGGAAATAAGGAGCTTGAGTATATTCAATTGCTTACTCCCGAGCAACAATGGGAGCGTTTTGGGTCGATTACCGATGGGTTAACGCCGATGATGGTGGTGACGCATAATAATGATATTCCTGTGATTTTGAAGGAAATTGCTGAGGAAAGAAACTTCCCGATTTTCCGTACAAAGAAGGATACGTACCAGTTTGTGGTGGATATTATTACCTTCTTGGATGAGCAGTTGGCAGAAGAGGAGACGATGTCTGGTGAATTGCTTGTTGTGTATGGGAAGGGTGTTATGATTACCGGTGAGTCTGGTTTGGGTAAATCGGAAGTGGCTTTGGAGTTGATTCAAAGAGATCATGTATTGATTGCTGATGACCGGGTGGATGTGAGTCGTGTGCATAATGCGTTGCGTGGGCAAGCTCCGGATATTTTGTATGGGATGTTGGAGATTCGTGGGATTGGGATCATTGATGTAATGCATATGTTTGGTGCGAATTGTACGATGAAGAATGCCGATGTGGATTTGATTATTCATTTGGTACCATTTGATTCTTCGTATGAGTACGAGCGTGTTGGTGGCGATATGCCAAGTACCGTTCGTATTCTTGGAGTCGATGTGCCACGGATTGTGTTGCCGGTATCTCCTGGAAGATCGATGGGTGTTTTAATTGAATCAGCGGTTACGGATTTCATCTTGAAACAACAGGGCTTTAATTCCGCGGATGTGTTTAAAGAACGTTTGACAAAGCAGATTGAAGAACGTGCAAAGGAAGGTCAGTAATGTCGTTTGCGGTGTTATTTGATTATGATGGAACATTGGTGGATACAGAGCCAGTGATTTTAGCGTGCTATCAACATTTGTTTGATACGTATGATAGTCCTTATGAATTTGATGAAACAATCAAACAGGAAGTCATTGGGCCAACGTTGAAAGATGAGATTGGAAAATTATTTCCTTCGTATGATACGGAGTTGTTAATAGAGGATTACAAACAATACCAATTGCAGTTTGATGCGTCATATTTCAAGAAGATGGATGGTGCCGACGAGGTACTCGAGGTGTTGCAATCGCGACATGTGCCACTTGGAATTGTGTCTTCGAGAAGTTTGGATAGTTTGCTTGGCTTGATTGGTGATTGGGATGTCTTTGATGTTGTAATTGGACATGGAAGTGTTGCGGAAGATAAGCCTTCCCCAATGGGGATTTATAAGGCCTTAGAGATGCTTGATTGTAAGACTGGTATGTATGTTGGGGATAATGTAAGTGATGTACTAGCTGGTAAGAATGCTGGTATGTTTACGGTTGGCTATGTATCAAGGATGGCGAATGAGAGTGCGTTAAAGGCGAGTGAACCGGATGTTTTGATATATAATCTTAAGGAATTAATTTCGCTTTTGAAAAGATTGGATGTGTAAAGATGGAAGTTAAATATGAATTGTTAGTCATTGGGGCTGGTCCTGCGGGGATTACAGCTGCGTTATATGCGAAGCGTGCAGGTTTGAATGTGGCCTTTATGGATGGTGGTGTTCCAGGTGGTAAGCTTGTGAATACGTATGAGATTGAAAACTATCCTGGGGTTGGTTTGATGAATGGTGCAGATCTTGCAAGTAAGATGTTTATGCAAGTGATGGATGCAGGGGTTCCGTTTGAGTATGGAAACGTTGTCGATATCATTGATCATAAAGAGTACAAGGAAGTTGTGTTGGAATCGGGAGAATCGATGTTTGTGAAGGTTGTCTTGATTGCGACAGGAACAAAGGAACGCTTGTTGAACATTGAAGGCGAAGCGAAGTATGCTGGCCATGGGGTATCGTATTGTGCGGTATGTGATGGTGCGTTCTTCAAGGATCGACAAGTAACGGTGATTGGTGGCGGTAATTCGGCTTTAGAAGAGGCGATGTACCTAACCCAACATGCAAAGAATGTGCGTATTGTCATTCGTCGTGATGTCTTTAGAGCGGATGAGCTTGTGCAAAAGGCATTAAGTGAAAATGAAAAGATTTCGGTTGTGAAGAAGCATGTGCCAGTGGAAATCAAAGGAACCGATGGAAAGGTTTCTTCGATTGTCTTGAAGCATGTTGAAACAGGGGAATTAGAAGAGCTTCCGACCGATGCAGTGTTCCCTTATATTGGGGCAGATGCGAGTACTTCGATGTGTAAGCATTTAGATATCTTGGATGAACGTGGTTATATTCTTGTGAATGAAAAGATGGAGACTTCGATTCCTGGTGTGTATGCGGCAGGAGATGTGTGTGCGAAGCAATTACGTCAAGTGGTTACGGCTGTGAGTGATGGTGCGATTGCGGCGCAGAATATTTTCCATTATTTGAAGGGGTAGTGTTAAGTGAACGATGGTTTGTCGTTCACTTTTTCTGTATGTGCTGGATGCGTTTTCATTTTTTTGTTGGGAATCTTTTCAAAAAAGGCGGTTTTTTGTGTTGATTTGTATAATTTCTCACGAATTAGCCATGACAAACCGAATCTTATTCGCTATTATGTAAGAGCAAACATTCGTTAATTAATTAACTTATAGGAATGCGTGGAACATTTCGATGGGTTTTAAATGAATGATAGAGGGAAAAGAGGGTAAATATGAAAGAATCGAAAAAGCGTCTAGTGAATGCTAGCGACTTTAGACAAGATCCAAACTACGTGCCTGCCGATATGGAAAAGGCAAAGTTGATCAAGAAGTTAGCTCTTATGGTTACTGACCGTGGAGACGCGTTAGTAAAGCGTAAAATTACATACGATGATCCAGAGTACTGGTTCTTCGATCGTTTGTTGAATAAGGAACAATTAGAGTTCTTGGTGACATTTAAGTCTCGTCGTATTTGGCATTTCATTGAAGAAATTGCGGAAAACAACAAGATGAGCATTGAAGAAGCTGAGAAGATGATTGATCGTCTTGCGTATTTAGGATTTATTGAGTACACACGTGAAAATCCTGAACGTAAGCGTCAATACTGTATTCCAATGTTCGTTCCAGGGATTGCAGAATACATGGTTATGAACCCAAATATCGTTAAGGAATATCCAGAAATCTGTACATTCTTTAACCTTATGTCACAAGTACCACTTGAACCTGTAACACCTATGGTTCCACTTGGTGGTGCTGGTATTGGTATGCACGTTATTCCAGTTGAAACGGCAATTGATGCGGAAAACAAGTCCGTATCTGTGGAACACATTTCGCACTGGTTGAAGAAGTATGACAAGTTTGCGGTTGGTTACTGTTCTTGTCGTATTCAGCAGGAAATGCGTGGCGAAGGTGATGGATCTGTACCAGGTGAATTCTGTGTCGTTGTTGGTGACATGGCGGAATATGGTGTAGAAACAAAGCGTGCTCGTTACATTACTTATGATGAAGCAATGGAAATCTTTGAACGTGCTGAACGTGAAGGATTCGTTCACCAGTTAACAAACATCGATGGTGAAGACAAGATCGTTGCCATCTGTAACTGTGCGCCTGGTGTATGTAATGCGATTCGTACATCCCAGCTATTTAACACTCCAAACTTGAGCCGTTCCGCTTATCGTGCGCACGTTGATCGTGATAAGTGTGTTGCGTGTGGTAAGTGTGTTGAAGTATGTCCAGTAGGTGCTGCGAAGCTTGGTCAAAAGCTATGTGGAGCAAATGGTCCAGTTCAATATCCATCGACTCTACTTCCAGATGAAACATCTTGGGGTGAGGAACATTGGAATCCAAACTACCGTGATACAGCGAAGATCAACTGTTATGACAGTGGTACAGCACCATGTAAGACAGCTTGTCCTGCCCATATTGCGGTTCAAGGATATATTCAAATGGCAAAAGAAGGCCGTTACATGGAAGCTCTAAAGCTTATTAAGCAAGACAATCCATTGCCAGCGGTTTGTGGTGCGATTTGTAATCGTCGTTGTGAAGCGGCTTGTACACGTGGAACAATCGATGCGCCTTTGGCTGTTGATGAAATCAAGAAGTTTATCTCTGCATTAGAATTAGAAGCAGATAAGCGTTATATTCCGGTTTGTGAAAACCCTGAAGGAAAACAATGGGATGAATTCCCAATTGCGATTGTAGGTGCAGGTCCTGCTGGTATTTCTTGTGCGTACTATCTAAGAAGTAAGGGATACCCTGTTACTGTGTTTGAAAAAGAAGGAAGACCTGGTGGTATGCTTATGAATGGTATTCCAACCTTCCGTCTTGAAAAGGATATTGTAATGGCTGAAATCGATATCCTTAAGGAAATGGGCGTTGAATTTAAGTACAACGTTGAAGTTGGTAAGGATATCACATTGAGTGATCTACGTGCCCAAGGTTACCGTGCCTTCTTTGTAGGTATTGGTGCTCAAGGTGGTAGAATGCTTGGTCTTGAAAATGAAGATGCCCAAGGTGTTGAAACAGGTGTTAGCTTCTTAAGACGTGTCAACCAAGACAATACAATCACATTAGATGGTGATGTTGTTGTCATTGGTGGTGGTAACGTTGCGGTTGACGTAGCTCGTAGTGCAATGCGTACAACAAATGGTAAGGTTACAATGCTTTGTCTTGAAAGCGAAAAGGAAATGCCTGCAGATCCAATGGAAGTCGAAGAAGCAATCGAAGAAGGAATTTCTGTCAATTGTGGATGGGGTCCAAGCAAGATTCTTGCGAAGGATGGCAAGGTTACAGGTATTGTCTTCAAGAAGTGTAAGTCTGTCTTTAATGCAGAAGGTAAGTTCGCTCCTGTTTACGATGAAGAAGATACTCTTACAATTGAATGTTCGAATATCCTATTGTCTGTTGGTCAAACAATTGAATGGGGTAACTTGTTAGAAGGTACAGATGCTGAATTCAACCGTAACAATACAGTGAAGGCAGATAGTGTAACGCTTCAAACAGGTTGTAAGGATGTCTTTGTAGGTGGAGATGCTTACACAGGTCCAAGCTTTGCGATTGATGCGATTGCGGCTGGTAAGAATGCGGCTGAATCCATTCACCGTTATGTTCACCCAGGTCAATCTCTAACAATTGCTCGTGACTTGCGTCAATTCAAGCAATTCGATACGGATGAAGTTCGTGTGGATTCCTTCGATAACTCAAGTCGTCAAGAACCAGGAAGAAAGAACCTTGATCATAAGTCCTTCCGTGATAACCGTGAAGTATTCACCGAAGAACAAGTGAAGAAGGAAGCTTCGAGATGTCTATCTTGTGGTATGTCCATCGTTGACTTGAACCGTTGTATTGGTTGTGGTCTATGTACGACAAAGTGTGAATTCGATGCAATTCACTTAACGCGTGACTTACCAGACGCATCGCGCATGGTTCCAGCGGAAGAGAAGATGAAGTTCATTGCGCCATATATGGCGAAACGTGCAATGAAGATTGCCTTCAATAAAAAGCGTAATAAGTAAGATTCTAAGTGGGTGATTTGATCGCCCACTTTTTAAATTAATTGTAGGAAATTTGCGAGTAGAGTTTTATAATGGTGTAAATCGAGACGGAGGTAGTCTAATAGTGAAGGACATTTGGTATGTAATTTTGAATTTCTTTACGCATAAAGATTTTTTAGTCGATGCGAAGTATATTCCAGGTACACTTGGTACACCGTTGCATAAGGCTGCGGTGGTTGTGTATACGATTATTATTATTTGGTCAGCTGTGTATGTAAGTAAGCACAAAGAGAAGATTATTCCTTCCTTTAAATGGATGTGGATTATCTTGGTTGTTTGGGAAGTGTTGCGTTTCTATTATGACTGTTGTGCGGGTGAGTATGACCATTGGGCATTGCGTGATGGGTTGCCGTTATATCCATGTAGTTTGTATTTGTATGTGATGCCATTTGTGATTTGGGGCAATGAGTTCTGGAAGAAGGTTGCCTATGGCTACTTGCTTACATTAGGAATGCTTGGAGCGGTAACGAATTTCTATTTCACTTCAATTGTGTTGAAGTATTATTCGGTCATTTCTTTTGTTGGATTGCATACGTATGTGTTCCATGGGGCTTTGATGTATACCTTCTTGGTGTTACTAATGTCGGGGATGGCGAATTATCGCAATGTGAAACATGTGTATGAGTTGTTTATTCCAAGTATTGCAAGTTTGTTGTTGTCGATTCCTGCGAATTTGGTGAATTATTCGAAGATTGATGCGGACTATATGTTCTTCAGAGGGCGTTTCCCAATTCTTCCGAAGTTATTCCCATTTGCCGATAATCGACAGATGTTAATGATTGTGTATGTGTTGTATATCATCATTCCAATGGCCTTCTATTTGCCAAGTTTCTTATGTAATCGTTATGCGATGCGTCATCATTCGTGTTTAGAAGATTCAATGGAAGTTCAATAAGCGGTGTTCTAACACCGTTTTCTTTTCCGTTTATGGCTTCTTCTACAAAGAGGTATGTTTGCATGTTAAAATAAGGTTATAGGAAGAAGGTTGTTTGTATGATGATGAAATTAAAGAAAGTGATTCTTGTGTCGGGTATGAGTGGTGCAGGGAAAAGCTGTGCGACGAGTATTTTGGAGGACATGGGGTATCATGTCATTGAAAACTTCCCAGTGCAGATGGTGAGTTTGTTGGTGGATATGATAGAAGCTTCGACCGATCCGCGTTATAAC
This sequence comes from Erysipelotrichaceae bacterium, assembly GCA_020026035.1. Classification (GTDB taxonomy): domain Bacteria; phylum Bacillota_I; class Bacilli_A; order Erysipelotrichales; family Erysipelotrichaceae; genus Bulleidia. The sequence continues at coordinate 7,881 of JAHHRC010000014.1, forward strand.
TATGTGGCGTTATCGACGAATGCGGAAGACTTTCCATTGTTTCTGAGTGGGTTAAAGAGCGATGATATTGATTTGCAGGTTCTTTTCTTAGAGGCAAGTGATGCGACACTTCTTTCTCGTTATAAAAGTACACGTCGCAATCATCCATTGTTGTTGTGCAATAAGGCCAATACGTTGGAAGAGGCGATTAGTGTCGAACGTTCGATGTTGAAGAAGTCGAAGTCGAGTGCGTTTATTATCATTGACTCAAGTTATTTGACGGTGAAGGAAATGAAGATGAAGTTGGAAGAATACTTCAGTAAGGAATCGGTTCCGGCCTTTTCGATTTCCTTTGAATCCTTTGGGTATAAACATGGGGTTCCAATGGATGCGGACTTGATGATTGATGTTCGTTTCTTGCCAAATCCATTCTGGGTGCCAGAGTTACGCGTGTATTCTGGGGATGATGAAAATGTCTATAATTACGTCATGGAAAAGGAAGAGACGAAGGAGTTTGTGAAGCGTTTGGAAGCCTTTTTGGATTATGCCTTTAACCAATATCGGATTGAAGGAAAGAATCATTTCACTGTTGCGATTGGATGTACAGGTGGGCAACACCGTTCGGTGACGTTGACGAATTATTTGTACGAACATTATCGTCATCAGTACCACTGTTATAAGCAACATCGTGATAAGAAGGAGTGGATTCGTGATGGAAAGTCAGCGTAAGAAGATTGTCGTGATTGGCGGTGGCCATGGGCAATCGACGATTCTTAGAGCGATTAAGCATTTGGATGAATTTGATATCACAGCGATTGTGACGGTGGCGGATGATGGAGGTTCGACGGGTCGTTTGATTCGTAAGTTTCATATTCCAGCCATGGGCGATATTCGCAATGTAATGGTTTCTTTAGCACAAGATGAAACGATGTTTCGGGAGTTGATGGAGTATCGTTTTGAAGATCCAAATAATACCGAAGAAGATGTTTTAGGGCATAGTCTTGGGAATTTGATTTTAACGGCATTGACCGAACAGTGTGGTAGCTTTATGAAGGCTGTTTCCCTTACGAGTGAAGTCTTGAATGTAAAGGGACAAATCATTCCAGCCACAACACAGATTATTCAATTGTATGCCAAGATGGATGATGGTGTGATTGTAAAAGGGGAAGCGAATATTCCGAATGTGGATAATCATATTTATAAGGTCTTTTACCAGGATGAAGTTAAGGCGACTCCAGAAGCGGTGCAAGCGATTCTGGAAGCGGACTTTGTGGTGTATGGAATTGGTTCGGTGTATACGAGTATTTTGCCAAATGTCATTATTCCAGGGATTCAAAAAGCCTTGAAGGAAACCAAGGCGAAGCGTTTCTATATTTGTAATGCGATGAGTCAACCAGGAGAAACAGATGGCTATTCGGTGGAAGACCATGTGAAGGCCTTGCAAGACCATGGGGCGATTGTCGACTCGGTGGTTGTTGCGACGGAAGAGATTCCAAGTGCTGTGTTAGAACGGTATTTGAAGATGGGGTCTACACCGGTGTATTTAGAGAAGTGTGAACATGACTATGAGGTTGTGAAGGTGCCTTTGTTGATGTTTGATGGTGGGGTTGTTCGCCATAATTATCAGAAAATTGAACAGGCATTTGTAGAATTGACAGATAGAAAGCGAGGTTAATGCGTATGTCATTTACTTCGGAAGTGAAGAAAGAAGCGTCGTTACTGAAGTTAACGGGTGATGATGCAAGGGCGCAGTTGTCGGCGTTGGTACAGATGACATCGAGTTTATCGATATCAAGTCGAGGGATGTCCTTGATTGTAACAACGGGCAATGCGTCGGTTTCAAGAGCGGTGTATTCGCTTATGAAACAACGGTATGAAGTGGAAATTGAATCGGCTGTAAAACGGCGGATGAATTTGAAAAAGAATTTGATTTATATTTTAAGAATCTATGGACCAACAAGAGAGATTCTGGAAGACTTGGGAATTTATTCGACAAGGGGTTTACTTGATAAACCACTGCAAAAGATTGTATCGAAGGAAAGTTGTGCTAGAGCCTACTTGATGGGTGCGTTTATGGCGGAAGGATCTGTGAATTCGCCAGAGAATTCGAATTATCATTTGGAGATTAAGGCGATGAATCAAGCCCAAGCGAGTTTCTTGGTAGATTTGATGGAGCGTTTTAATATCCCTTCAAAGACGATTGAACGAAGAAATAAAGTCATTGTCTATGTGAAACAAGCGGAGAAGATTGGTGATTTCTTGCGTTGTATTGGTACGACGGAGAATTTGTTTAAGTTTGAAGATGCACGTATTTCTAGGGACTTTGTGAATTCGATGCAACGGTTGAATAATGTTGAAGTGGCGAATGAAGTGAAGTCGATGAAGGCAGCGAATCGGCAGTTGGAAGATATTGCGACGTTGGAAGAATATGATTTGCTTAAGACGTTGGATCAAAAGTTAAAAGATGTGATTGCCTTGCGGAAAGAAAATCCGGAGTCTTCGTTAACGGAGTTGATGGGGCTTTATGAGGAACGGTTTAATGCGACGGTTTCGAAGTCGGGGATGAATCATCGGTTTGTGAAGATTCATGAATTAGCTTTGCAGGCTAGAAAGGAACGCGAAGAATGAGTGATTTCGGTAAGATTCTTTATATTTGTTTTATTGCGGTTTGTTTTGTGTTAGCTGCGATGTATTTGTGGCCGCTTATTTTAGTGTTGATTGCGTTTGTTTGGTATCACATTTACAAAGTGAAAAAGGCAATGAAGGATGCAGGTTTTGAAGAGATGAAGTTTGAAGAGCCTGTTGATTTGTATGAAGAAGTGGAACATGTGCATCAAGGTGAAGTGATTGATGCGACATTTAGCGAACATGAGGAAAAAGTACATGATAGAGTTTAATCAGGAACATTTAAAGAGTGGAATTCGGGAGTGTTGGAAGCGTTGTTTTACAACGAGTGACCAGCGTTATACGGATTATTTCTTTCGATATATATACAAAGATGCCTATGGGTATGCAAAGACGATTGATAAGCATGTGATTTCTTCGGTATGTCGTATTCCGATGGATTATATGTTTAATGGTCGAGTGTTAAAGGCAAGTATGTTAACAGGGCTTTGTACGCTACCAGAAGAGCGCAATGGAAGGCATGAAGAAGATGTGATGGAAGTTGTGATGGATGCGTGTTCTAGAAGTGAGTTGCTAACGTTTGTGAATACAAGAAAGCCGGAATTGTTTTATCAATATGGGTTTGAATCGGTGTATAAACGGTCAGTGTATGCGTTGAGTCGTGAGAATATGAAGCGGATGAATAATTACGGGTGTGCGTATGAAGTGAGTCCGATTGATATGTTGAAGGTGTATTCGTATTACATTCGGAACTTTAATGGCTTCTTAGCAAGGGATTTGGATTACTTTGTGAATTATAAGAAGGAAGTTGCGGCTCGTGGTGGTAAGATTGTAGCATTCTACGATGGAAAAGATCAGATTCGTGGCTATGCGGCGATTATGATTGAAGGCCGTGTGGCAAGGATTGAAGAGATTGTGTATTTGGATTCGGTGTCGTTGATGAAGTTGTTGAATGCGGCATTGATGGAACGGGCGGAAGTATTCTTGCATGTCAGTGAATCAGAGAATTTATCGAAGGTCTTCCCAAGTGTGAAGCGGGTGGATTATGAGGATGTGATGGTTCGTTTGAATGACAAAGAATTGTTTTCTCGCTTGTTTAAAACACCTGTGGAAACCGTACAAGAGGCCTTTGCGATTTCCAAGAAACCGATTAACTTGAATGAACATTATATGCAGTAGATAAGCTTAAGAGAAATCTTAGGCTTTTTTTCTTTGTGAAGGTTTGAGCAAACGGGAATACGGAATATGTGTTTTGTAATATACTTGTAAAGAAAGATTGGAAGGTTTTATGAGAGAAATTGTGAATTTGAATGCCGGATGGGCGTTTACAAAGAATGCGACGGAGTTACCGGACGTGTTTCCAAGAGTATGGGATATTATTAACTTGCCACATACTTGGAACGCTGTTGATGGCCAAGATGGTGGGAATGACTACTATCGTGGGAAAGGCTTCTACGTAAAAGAAGTTTCGAAGTTTGATTTGCCAGAGTGTGAAAAGTACTTCATTGAGATTAATGGAGCAAGTTCCGTTGGTGAGTTGTATGTCAACGGGCGTTTGGTTGGTAGTCATCGTGGTGGCTATTCGACTTGGCGTTTTGATGTAACGGATTACTTAGAAGACAATAACTTAATTGGAGTTATTGTGGATAATACGGATGTAGAGGATGTGTATCCACGTGTTGCCGACTTTACATTCTATGGGGGATTGTATCGTGATGTGAATTTGATTGGTGTTGATCATGCACATTTTGAACTTGAATACTATGGAACACCTGGTATTAAAGTAACACCATTTGTGGATGGTAACGATGCGAATGTTACAGTAGAAGTATTTGTGAAAGATGCTGAAGAGAAGTGCATGCTTGCCTATACGATTGTAGATTCTGACGGTCGTGTTGTATGTGAGAAAGAAGTTCCGGTTAGTGAAACGGAATGTGTATTTACGTTAGAAAATGTCCATAAGTGGCATGGTGTGAAGGATCCTTACTTGTATCAAGCAGGTGTTTGTTTGAAGCGTGATGGGGAAGTGATTGATACCGTGCAAACGAGATTTGGATGTCGTAGTTATGAGATCGATTCTGAGCGTGGGTTTATCTTGAATGGCGAAGAGTATCCACTTCGTGGTGTGTCGCGTCATCAGGACCGTTTAGGTGTTGGGAATGCCTTGTTGCAGGAACATCATATTGAGGATATGGATTTGATTTGTGAAGTGGGGGCGAATACGATTCGTCTTGCTCATTATCAACATGATCAATTCTTCTATGACTTGTGTGATGAACGCGGCATTGTGATTTGGGCAGAGATTCCGTATATTAGTCGTCATGTGGCTGCTGGTAGAGAGAATACCTTGTTACAGATGAAGGAATTGATTATTCAGAATTACAACCATCCTTGTATTGTTGTGTGGGGATTATCAAATGAGATTACCATTGGTGGTGAGAGTGAAGATTTGATTGAGAATCATCGCTTGTTGAATGACTTGTGTCATGAAATGGATCCAACACGTAAGACGGTCATTGCGGCAGTTTCGATGGCGGATGAAGGTAGTCCGTATATTCATATTCCGGATGTTGTGTCGTATAACCATTACTTTGGTTGGTATGGTGGCGATGTGTCAGACAATGGGCCTTGGTTGGATCAGTTCCACAAAACCTATCCGAATATTCCACTTGGTTTAAGTGAGTATGGTTGTGAGGCACTTGATTGGCATACGAGTGATCCAAAACAAGGGGATTACACAGAAGAGTATCAAGCGTATTACCATGAAGAGATGATTAAGCAGTTGTTTAGCCGGAAGTATTTATGGGCGACGTATGTTTGGAATATGTTTGACTTTGGGGCGGATGCGCGTGCGGAAGGTGGTGTCAATGGCCGTAATAATAAGGGGCTTGTGACATTTGATCGCAAGTATAAGAAAGATGCGTTCTTTGCCTATAAGGCTTGGATGAGTGATGTGCCATTTGTGCATATTGCCTCGAAGCGCTATGTGGATCGTGTTGAGGATGTAACGAAAGTTACTGTGTATTCGAATTTGCCAGAAGTGGAATTGTTTGTGAATGGTGTAAGTGTTGGTAAGAAGGCTTGTGCGGATCATTTCTTCCACTTTGAAGTTGCGAATGTTGGAGAGTCAAAGATTCAAGCAGTTGCTGGTGCGTGTATGGATTGTAGTGTGATTCGTAAGGTGGATACGTTTAACGAAGCGTATCGGTTTACGGAATCGGGTACGATTTTGAACTGGTTTGATATTACGGAAGTGGATGGACATTTCTCCTTGAATGATAATCTTGGTGAGATTATGGCAAATCCACAAGGGTTACAGGTGGTGATGGAGATGTTGAAGAATACACCACTGCAATCGGACCAAGAACGTTCTGAAAAGGATGTTGCAGCACAGATGAAGATGTTGAGTAGTTTCACCTTTATTCGTTTGTTGAATTTGATGGGTGTTACAAATAAGAATAGTCCTGTTTCAAAGGATGATTTATTGGCGTTGAATCAGGTGTTGAACAAGATTGCAAAGTAAAAGGGGAGCGAAAGCTCCTCTTTTAGATTGCTAACATGCGTTGTTCGATTTCTTTTTGAATGGCAGTGAATTGTTTTTGGGGGATGGGAAGAATGACACCGCGATGAAGTTCGACTTCGTAGCGGCGAATGGAGTTGATGTAGTGGACGTTTACGATGTAGGAACGATGGATTTGTAAGAGGTATTCTGGAAGGATGTTTTTCCATTCTTTGAAGGTACGGGTGGATACGATGGTACGGTCGATGAGGATGATTTCGGTTCCGTGTTCAAAGGGTTGGATGTACATGATGGTGTAGGGGTCGATGTAGGAGGTTTCACTGGTGGATGGAATGGCAAGGCGGATGGAGCGTTTGTCTTTGTTAAAGGCGGCACGGATGATGTGGAAGAGGGCTTCGTCGTTTACGGCTTGCGGGTGGTAGAGGGTGAAGTCGTTGGCGGAGCGGGTGGAGAAGTGGGCGTATTTGATTTTGATTTCAAAGTTGGATACGTCATAAATAAACGTAAGCATGGCTTTGGCGTGGATGGAAAGTTTGGAGGAAGTTCCTTCAAGTATACTGATGACGGCGATGGTTTGTTTGGAAAGTTGTTTGGTGTGGTAGGTTTGTTCGAGGATTTTCATATCGGTTGGTACGTTGGTGTGGGATTGGATGGCTTTAAGGGCATCGTATTTGCCGTTGATGCAGGCGACGTTGGTGGTGATGAGTAAGATGTTTTCATCGAGCATCTTTTCCCAATAGGAGTAGTCTTTCGCGATGGTGTCTTGGACGAGTTTGCGGGTGATGTTTTCGAGTGTTTTACTTAGTTTATGCATAGTGTTTCCTTTTCTTTCTTTCTTAGTTTACCGAAATTATTTGGTCTTTCAATCAAAATCTTTGGTTGTTCGTGTTGGAATTTGGGTTTTTTATGAAAATTGCTTTTATTTCGAAATAAATCGTTTATACTCAATAGGTATCTTTTTTGAGGTCGAATGCAAAAAAGATACAGATTGTTTTTTGGTTTCAATGGAAAACAAAATATTTGTATGAATTGTGATCTCTTTAAGTCGAAGAATGTATTACCAATTAGCTTTAAGATCTCGCTCATTCCTGTTGACGCAATAATGAAACTTGATCATAAACTTTAGATTAGTACTATTATAATTCATACAGATACATACAACCTGTGTGGTAACACACGTCCGCTGGTGTCAATGAATTCCGAATGAGGGGTTTGTTGATGCTTTTTTTGTGGGCAAAATAAAAAACTACCACGATTGTGATAGTTTAGCGACCAATGCCGAGGGATTTGATGATTAATACAGCGAGTAATAGGATGAGTCCTTGGTATAAGACGCCATCGTATTTACGGTCTATAAAGTAGTACCAAATACTTCCGTATACAAGGATTAGGATGATGTTGTATGTTAGAAGATTTGGGTTACTTGCCAATGTGCTGTTTAAATACCCAAACAGGATTGCGAAAAGGAATAGGCCTGATAAATCAATGATTAATAGTTTTCGAAAGTTTTTGTTTTCGAGTTGTTCCATCGCATTCGCTTCGTCATGTGTATGATTTTTCTTCGTATGCATAAAAAACTCCTTCTTTTTGTAAGTCCATTATATAGGAACATTGCGCTTTCTTCTATTGAAATTCTTAAGAAGAGGGTTTGTTTGGCGGTATGCTATAATTATGGGCATGGGAAAAATAGTTCAATTAGATGCGCATATTGCGAATATGATCGCGGCTGGTGAAGTTGTTGAGCGGCCTATGGGGGTTGTGAAAGAGCTTGTAGAAAATGCGATTGATGCACGTAGTACACGGATTACGGTTTCGTGTGAGGAAGGTGGCTTAAAGCGGATATCGGTTAGCGACAATGGGGTCGGTATGGATCATAGTGATGCCTTGATGGCTTTTCAGCGACATGCGACGAGTAAGATTAAAGTAGAATCGGATTTGTTTGAGATTCATTCGTTGGGGTTCCGTGGGGAAGCGATTCCTTCGATTGCCTCCGTGAGTAAGTTTACGATGATTACAAGTGATGGAAATGAATGTACGAAGATTTATAAGGCCTATGGAGAGATGGTCGAAGATTGTAGTTATCCATGTAATCAAGGAACGGAAATGATTGTTGAGGGGTTGTTTTATAAGACGCCGGCACGTTTGAAACATTTAAAGAGTGGGGCGTATGAGAACTCTTTGATTCAAGATGTGATGGTGCGGTTTGCCTTGGCGAATCCTTCGATTGCCTTTACGTATATTTCCAATGGGAAAACAGCGTTCCGTAGTAGTGGGAATGGGAATTTGTTGGAAGTGTTGTATCAAGCGTATGGGTCGGAAGTTGCGAAGCATGCGATTGCGTTAGACTTCCATGACTTTGATTATCATGTAAGTGGGTATTTGGTGAAGCCTTCGATTACAAGGTCGACACGGTATTTCTCGCACGTGTTTATGAATGGCCGGATGGTGAAGACGTATCGGTTGTATAAAGCAATCTTGGATGGGTACGAAGATTTTATAGTGAAGGGAAGAAATCCGATTTGTGTGTTGAATATTGAAGTCGATCCACAATTATTGGATGTCAATGTCCATCCATCGAAGTGGGAGATTCGTATTTCCAAGCAGAATCAGTTGGAATATTTGTTAAAAGACAACATTCGTGATGCCTTGAAGAAGTCGTTGTTGGCAATGGATGTGGATGTAAGTAAGGCACGTGTTGGATTGAAGGAAGAGATTTTTTCACAACTTGCCTTAGATACAGACCGGATTGAACGCGTTGAGCCATATATTGCGCCGAAGGTAGAAGAGCCGAAGGTGGTGTATGAGTCAATGAGGGACAATGCTGAAGTGATTGTGAATGAATCTTTGATTATTGAAGAAAAGGAAATTGGAAAGACGAATGATTCGCAGTTTCCTAAGATGAAGGTCATTGGCCAGCTGCATGATAAGTTTGTGTTGTGTGAAGTGGAACAAGGTTTGGCGTTGATTGATCAACATGCGGCCCAAGAGCGGGTGCATTATGAGGAATTGTTGGAAACGATCAATACCGATGTTGTGATGAATGATTTGTTGGTGCCTTATACGTTTAAGGTTGGCAATGATATTGTGCAACGAGTGGATGAGTTGAATGGGTGTATTGAAGAGGATATTCATGTACGGTTTGAGCCATTTGGTGTGCATGTGTTGCGTGTTTCGAGTGTTCCTTCGTGGATGAAGGAGTTGAACGGGCAACAGTTCTTAGAGGATGTGCTTGAGAATTTTAAGAATGATCAATCTTCGAGTTATCAGAAGATGGAAAAGAAGCGGATTGCGACGATGGCTTGTCATTCATCGATTCGCTTTAATCATGCGTTAACGATGGATGAGATGCAGGAAGTGGTACGGCAGTTATCACTTTGTAAGAATCCGTACCATTGTCCGCATGGGCGTCCGACGTTTATTATTCTTCAGGAACATGAGTTGACGAAGGAGTTTTTACGGTGAAGAAAGTATTGGTAATTGCTGGTGCGACAGCGAGTGGGAAATCAGATTTTGCGGTGGAATGTGCGAAGCGGTTTTCGGGGGAAGTGATTTCTGGAGATTCGATTCAGGTGTATAAGGGCTTGGATATAGGATCTGGGAAAGTGACGGAAGAAGAGATGGATGGTGTTGTGCACCATTTGTTGGACATTTGTGATCCAAAGGACAATTACTCGGTGTCGGATTTTCAAAAGGATGCTAGACACTGGATGGATACGATTGAAGGATTGCCAATTATCATTGGTGGTACGGGTTTGTATTTAAAGGCGTGTTTGTATGATTATGTCTTTGAAGAAGAGGAAGAAGAGGCGTTTGAAGAGGATTGCTATAAAGATTTAAGCAATGAAGAGTTGTATGAAATGCTTGTGTCTGTAGATCCTGAACAGGCAAAGAAGATTCATCCGAATAATCGTCGAAGGACGATTCGTTCATTGACCATTTATAAACGGTCTGGTATTCCACAATCAAAGCAGGTGGCAGCGCAGAATCATGAAATGCTGTATGATGCGATGATTGTGGCTTGTGATATGGATCGTAAGAAGTTGTATGAGCGGATTGATTTGCGTGTTGAAAAGATGTTTGAACGTGGTCTATTGGATGAGGTTCAAGGGTTGTTGGATGCTGGTGTGACGTTTGAAGATCAATGTATGAAGGGCATTGGCTATCGGGAGTTTGAGCCTTATATGAAGGGTGAATGTACGGTAGAGGATGTGAAACGTGCGATTCAAACGAATTCTAGAAGGTACGCGAAGCGTCAATATACGTGGTTGCGTCATCAGATGCCGTGTGTGTTCTTTGATCGGTTTGATGAGGCGTCGAAAGAGAAGATGTTAGAGGAGATCGAAGTATGGATCAACAGTTAGAACGGATTTATTTGCAGTTTGGAAAAGAGAATGCCTTGAAACTACACGATTGTAAGGTGTTAGTTGTTGGTGTTGGTGGGGTTGGTTCGTATGCGATTGAGGCCTTAGCACGTACGGGGATTGGTCATTTGGTGATCATGGACAGTGATGTTGTGGAGGCGAGTAATTTGAATCGGCAGATTATGGCTACGTATGAAACGATTAAGACTTCGAAGACACAGGCGATGAAGGAGCGGATTTTGTCGTACAATGACAATATTGAAGTGACTTGTGTGGATGGGTTCTTTGATGAAAGTACTTGTGATGTGATTGCTGGATGTGATTTTGTGATTGATGCGATTGATACCGTGACAAGTAAGTTCTTGTTGTATAAGACGTGTAAGAAGTATCAGGTGCCATTTATTTCGAGTCTTGGTATGGCGAATCGGATGGATCCAACAAAGATTGAAGTCACAGAACTAATGAAGACAAGCTATGATCCATTGGCAAGAGTGTTACGTACACTTGTTCGGAAAGAAAAGTTGAATATGAAGGTTCCGGTTGTTTGTTCAACGGAACAGCCAATGAAACAGACACAGATTATCAATGAAAACGGTAAGACACGGAAGGCGCAAATGCCACCGGCGAGTACGATCTTTGTGCCATCGTGTGCGGGGATTACGTGTGCGAGTTATTGTGTGCGGAAATTATTGGAGAAGTAATTGTGAATCAAAAGGTTGAACAGTATATATACAAAGTGTGTTTGAGTCAGACGATCTTGTTGGCATCTATGTATAATCTTATGTATTGTTTGTGGATGTTACAGGGGATGAACTTGGCATTTCATGGAAGGAATATGATCTGGGGGCTGTTGTTAGCGTTCAATGTGTTTTTAGCACTTGGATATGTGCTTGCGAAGCATAGTTATGAATGTTTCAAGAAGGAATGTCGGTTTGCTCAGGTGGATCAACGTGTCCTTGTACAGGAAGATTCATATACCAAGGTTGGTAAGAGTGGTGTGTATCTTGGTACGCATTACTTGGTGTATAAACATGGCTTTCGGATTCGGGTTGTTGTAAAGGAAGAATCGTTACGGATGCGTGTTTTGAAGGAAACGATGCGTGGTACGTATGTGCAATTGTATGCGCCAAATAGGAAGATGGTGTACAAGGTGTTCTTTGATCATGTACATGCCAAAGAGGCGATGGATTGTTTGGTTGCGTGGAAGAATGCGGTTGTATGCGATGTTGTAACGTGGGAAGATTTGCCGGATTCGAAGTATTTTGTACGGCTTGAAGAGCTTGGGTTTGTGCCAGCTGATATGGCTGGGATTGATGCACTTGTAAGTCGGCAAGTTTTGCCAAAGAGTAAGAGTGACCATGCGATATTGATGAAGGTGCTTGTTGTAAGTATTGTTTGTGTGGTTACTTGGATTTTGAAGAATTTGTAAGAGGGAAGTTTGTGCTTCCTTTTTCTTTTGAGCATGAAAAGCGATTGTTAAGCGGTTTTGTGATAGAATGTGTATAGAATTGAGGTAGTTTATGAAGCGTGTTTTGTATTTTCTTGTGTCGGTTGTGTTGGTGTTTGGGTTGTACTATGTCACCAATGTGAAAGAGGAAGAGGTTGTTGTCTTTGACACCTATCCTGTTGAGGATGGGAAAATTGTGGAAGATGTGGAGTTTTCAGAAGATGAAGAAGTGTGGCGTAAGATTAAGGATTTGTTTCCAAAGAAGTATTTGGATCTGATTACGTCCTATGAAGTGATGAGTGATGGAAAAGATGGGGAGTTGGCTGCGGTTTCGTTGAATGATGATGGGAAGACGTGGACGATTCGTGTGGATTTAGAAGATGTGTTTGATGAAAATGGTGAATTTGAACGGGAAGGGATTGTGACGTTGGTGCATGAGATGTCGCATATTATTTCTTTGAATTATGAACAAATGAGTGATTCGAGTGATGTTGTGTATACGGTGGATGAGGGGAATTTACGAGATGATTCGTATTTGTCGTTGTTCTACCAAAGGTTCTACAAGGGACATGAATATGAGAGTAATGATGCGTTTGTAAGTGAATATGCACGAACGAATCCAGAAGAGGACTTTGCCGAGTCATTTGCGTATTTTGTGATGGAAGATAAGCCAGACGGGAATCTTGTGAAGGATATGAAGATGTTATTTTTCTATGACTTTGATGAGCTTGTGAAGATTCGTAAGGATATTCGTAGGAAGCTGAATCTGAACTTTAACTGAACTTCTTAGGCATTTGATTGAATGGTGGAAGGTTTTCGTTAATAATGAGAGTGTAAGAGAGGAAATTGTATATGAATCAATTTAGAAATCAAGCAAACGTATACATGGATGTGGATGAAGGTCTTAAGGCTTATATCAATGGTGTGTATGCGAAGATGGGTGTGGGGTTAGCGATTACAGCGTTGACTGCATACTTCGGGTATCAAAATATTATCTCTGGAGGCTTTATGTATAAGCTGTTGGCAAGTGGTTCTTCCCTTGTAACACTTGTAGCGTTCTTTATCCAGATTGGTCTTGTGGTGAATCTTTCAAGAGAGATCACGGTGATGTCGCCATCGCGTGCGAAGGGTATGTTCTATGCCTATAGCTTTGTGACGGGGGTTACGTTCTCAATCTTGCCATTGCAGTTTGGGGCAGGTACGGTCTTTGATGCGTTCTTGTATGCGGCTGTGATGTTTGGAGCTTGTGCGGTGATTGGCTATACCACTAATCGTGATTTGAGTAAGCTTTCTGGGATCTTAATGGGTGGTCTTGTGGCACTTATTATTGCGTCATTAGTGTCCATGTTTGTGCCTAGCTTAAGAGCGAATCTTGGGATTGCTTATATTGGTGTAATCTTGTTCTGTGCGATTACAGCGTGGGATATGCAACGGATTAAGCAGATGTATTATCAGTCTTACAACTATGAAGGTAGTGAGAACTTAGCGGTTCTTGGGGCTTTGAGTTTGTATTTAGACTTCATTAATATCTTCTTGTATGTATTGCGTATTCTTGGTGCAAGTAATAGAGATTAGTGTATAAGAGTAGTGCGTGTCACTGCTCTTTTCTTTTAGGCGTGGTGATCGCATTTATTGTTGGAAATGCTATACTATAGAGTAAGATTGTGAGGTGGTTTTGTGGCAATGTATACGTTATTGGTCGAGATTCCAAGTGCACAGGTGGATTCGTATGAGCGGTATATTGAGAAGGTTTTATTGCCGTATTATTTTGATACGAATGAGAATGATGAGACGGAATTGTTGTTAGGGGCTGTGGATGATTTGGTTGCGCAAGAGAAACTGCCTCGTGGTTCGGGGATTGAGGACTTAGAGGTGTATACGGAGGGAGAGGTTCGGATTTTGAGTGATGGAAGTTCGAATTATCGTTCGTTGACGCTTTTGGAGTGGTTTGATGCCTATATGGTGGAAGGTTGTATGAGTAAGAAAGAGTTGTTGGAAGCGGGTGTTTCGTTTGCGGCGATTCTTACATCGGCCTTTGAGTTTTTGTCGGATGGTAGTTTGCATGTGTTGCAGAGTGAGGATGTAAAGGAGTACTTAGCACTGCGGATGCGGGATTACTTTGCATTGTGCAATGAGGATCGCTGTTTTGGGGTGGTTCGTTGTCATTTTTAAATTTTACAAATGGGTATTACAACGGTAAAATAAATGGTACTTGTTGGAGGGTATATGAGTCAGTTTAGTGAGAAATTATATAAGTGTCCGCATTGTGGTAGACAGTATGAGATTGTGACCTATGATACGGTGAATGCGGAAGAGAGTGATTTGCGTGATCGCTGTGTGTCGGGTGAGATTTTTAAGAATACTTGTCCAACCTGTCATAAGGAATATTTGGTTCAAAATACGATGTTGTATATGGACCGGGAACATAAGTTTGTGTTGTATTTGAGTGATGAAGAAGCACCGAAGGAGATTAAGGATTTGACGCAATTGTTGGCGAAGGCTGGGTTTAAGTCTCGTCGTTGTACAACGGTTGCCGAGTTTGCAGAGAAGATTATGATCTTTGAAGATGGTGTAGATGATGTGTTAGTTGAGCTTGCGCGGATGGATTGTTTGATTGAGTTTGTGGACAATAAGAAGGGCAATGCGGAGGATATTACGAGTATTGAGTACCAACGTTGTGATGCGGGGGTTATGAAGATTAATGTTCGTACCGATGATAAGGGGCTTGCGTTTATGATTCCAGTTAGCTTTATGGAAGAAGAATTAGATGCGAGTTCTGTGAATTTTGATGTGGATGATGCGAGTTTACCGGTTGTGAATGCGGCTTGGTTGACGGAATTGTTTGCACAAATTGCAGAATAAGAAAGAACCACAATGCATGGCGTTGTGGTTTTTGGTAGGTGAAGGATGAAGATTGAAGAAGTAAGAAAGATGTGTGAGGATCTTGGCGATGCGTATTCGATACCGGTGTATATACCAATTGATGTAAATCCTAGGATGAAACGAGCACAGGCGCATGTACGGTATACACGAGGTTTGGGAGGTGAAATCTTGCCGCTATGTATTGAGTTTAATAAGCAGGTAGTAGAGAATGCGACGAAGGAAGAGATGCTTGAACTAGTGAAACATGAGATGGCGCATTATTTCGCAATGGTTGAAGCGAATGATCCCCGTCATAGTGCCTATTGGAAACAGTGGTGTAGAAGGCTTGGTTGTAGTACGAAGGCGCGGGGAGAAAAAGATGAGCGTCAGTTGGTTACGTTTAAGTATATGTTTTATTGTTCGAATTGTGGAAAGGTGCTTGCAAGAAGGCATCGGGAAACGAAATGGAGTCGGAATGTGGAAAGGTTAACTTCGCAGTGTTGTAATGCGAAGGTGAGGTTAGTGGTGCATGAGTAAAATGGATCAGTATTTGGATGTGTTGAACGATGCGTCGGTGTGTATTGTGCGTGGTGTTTTGTGTATTGGCTTGTCACTTGTGCCGGGTATGTCTTTGGTTGGTCTACAGATGGAGTATGTGTTGGACTTTACGTTTAAGCAAGTATTGGGAATAGGTGTTGGTATTGCGTTTTTGTTTCTAGGGTTTGGAGTGTTTGAGATTGTGCGTGGGTTTCAAGCGCTTAAGAAGTATGATGCAGGTTCGTTTACGAAAGAAGATATTGCCCAGCTGGAAGAGATGGAAGATGAGCTAGAAGCGTATAAGCGTCGTAAGGTTATTGGGTATTTTGTTTGTGGTGTTGG
>JAHHRC010000140.1 GCA_020026035.1 Erysipelotrichaceae bacterium
GCGACATTCATTGTAATACTTGCAATACAGTTCTTCTTTTCTTGGTATAACTGTCCTACTTCTTTGATCAAACAGGTATCTAATAAGTCTTTAGTGTCTTCGTTTTCATTGACTAGATGTGTTTTTGTTAATGGCATAAAGATTGAAGAATCCAACCCTTCATACCCCTCTACCACAAGGCGTGGTAAGATTGTTTCTTTCTTTTCTAAACTTACCGCATAGTCTACTTTACCAGCTCTTGTATGCATGACTTTTCGCTTTTCAACAAGTGCATCTAAGAGTATTCTACGAGTTTCATTGATCTTAGATACGGCCATAAAACATTCTTCAAATTCGCCAGAAAGTGTATCAATGGTAAATGGATAATCCCCAACCTTTGCAAGTTTTGAAACGAATTTCTCTTGTGACATTGGCGCTTTCTTTGCTTGTTCTACAACATCTTCACTAAACACTTCGACTACATTTCCAAGATCATCCATTGCCTTTACATACAAGCGATTGCCAATCAAACAACGATATTCTATTGTAATTGGTACACAGCGTTTTGTTTGTTTGATTTCACGGTCAATGTCTTCAATTAACTTCGCATCGGTTGTCTTTAACACGATCGACCCTACTTTTGGATGGTCATTGTTTCGACAAGTTAATACAACAACATCATTCTTCTTTGCCGAATTTACAAGTAAGCCATTTAATTCAATCTTATTGGCAATCAAACCAATGTCTTCTTTTTTCCCATTTAGAATGCGAATGCCATCTTGTTGGTGTAAGTCATCTTTGAGTTTGATTTTGACTTTGCCATACTTTGTATCAACGACTTTTCCAAGCATGGTCCCTTGGTGGTTTGGTCGCTTATGGTTCATCCGTTGTTCAACACTGGCATGGTTTAAATGTCCTTCACTAAAGCCACGATTGAACATCACCTTTAATTGATTTAAGCGTTCTTCGGAAATCGTATACTCCTTATTTGCATAGTAGGCATCAATGGCTTCACGGAAGGTTTTGGTCACTAAGTACACATATTCCTTACGCTTCATACGCCCTTCAATCTTTAGGCTCGATACCCCCATTTCAATAAGTGCAGGAATCGAAGAAATCGCATTTAAATCCTTTGGACTAAGTAAATAGGAACCTGTTTCACTTTCTACTTCTTGACCATTTACCATTGGTTTGTATTTCATACGACAACACTGCGCACACGTTCCTTTATTACCAGATCGACCATGTGTGACACTTGAAAATTGACACTGCCCAGAATAGGAAACACAAATCGCTCCGTAGGAAAAGACTTCGACTTCAATCCCACTTTTACAGCACGCCTCAATGACTTCAAGTGGTGTTTCTCTTGCTAAAACAACTCGACTCGCACCTTGTTCCTTCAAGAATTTACAGCCATTTACATTATGAACATGCATTTGGGTTGAGGCATGCACTTCTAAGTCTTTGTATTCTTCACGAATGCGATGGAATAAACCAAAGTCTTGTACAAGAATCGCATCGACATCATTGTGGTATAAGAAGTCAACTTCCTTCATTGCATTTTCTAATTCATATTCATTCATCAGTGTATTCATTGTGACATACACCTTCACACCACGAATATGACAATAGGTAATCGCTTCAATCATTGTTTCATGATCAAAGTTTCCAGCAAATGCTCGTGCTGAAAAAAGCGTTCCTCCTAAATATATCGCATCTGCACCTGCTGCTACGGCTGCATGTAGTGCCTCCATATTGCCAGCTGGTGCTAATAGTTCAATTCGTTTCTCCATCTATATACCTCAATATCACTGCATATGCTTTTACTAAATCTTCAATCCGCATTCTTGCATTTGCCGATGAAGAACTTGGTAAAGCAATATGTTCTTTATCACATGTTACAAACTGTTCAAATAACTTACTAGCTGTATTTCCTAACGTACAGACCACTTGAATGTCACTTTGATCAATGATGGCTTGAATATCATTGACTTCAACATCCTTAATACTTGCATCACTGCTACCCTTTAAACTGCATGCCTTCACAACATCAAACAAGGCAATCTTGTGTCGTTTCAAAAACGCCTTCTTATCTTCAACTGACGTACCACAAGAATCTTCAAACAGTCTTTCTAATACTACAAAAAAGCGATTGTTCGGGTTTCCATAATAAAAGTCCTGTGCAAAGGACTTTCGGGATGGAAAGGAGCCTAAAATAAGCACTCTTGAATCTTCATCAAAGAATGGTTTTAGGCCATGATCCATACGTCTATACTCCATGTTGTTTTAAATGCTTGAGTACATAATACTCAAAGCCTTCCTTGTCATTCACAATACCGCTTTTAATGCCTTGATCTAACTCTGCTAAATCATTTAGCATTTCTAAAAGATTCATACTCACTCGACCATGGGCACTCTTATAATCAAGTTCTGGTCTTGCTCGTTTGGTTTTCGCCTTGATTTGATCAAAGCTATACCCACACTCATGCAATCGTACCACTTGATAACAAGACTTCAATCGATACGCAAGTAAGGGAATCAAACTTTGATACGACATATTGGAAATCTCAATCATTTCATTGATAGAACGTAAGGTCGTCTTCGCATCTTTTGCAAGTAAGGCATCTTGAAAACGCCAAATATTCACATCGGCATTAATCGATACCAAACGACAAATATCATTGAGTTCTAAATTCTTTTCACCATACAATACAAGCTTATCCATTGCGCGATACAATTCCGTCGCAGATTGGTTAATCCGCAATAAGAATTCTTTCCTAGCTTCACTTGTTAAACGAATCTTATGCGCATGCAATTCATCGTCTAAGATTTGTTCTAACTCATAGCCCTTTGGATTGGTGTAGTTTAATACCCGCACTGTTTTCCCATTGGCATTTTTCAGAAGTTTTCCTTCCTTCTTACGCCCATCCATCGAAAAGCCAAAACAATAGAAAATCAAATCCGTATCTGGGTTTGGATTGTCAATATAGGCTTGTAGGTCTTCAATCAGAATGTCTTTTTGTTTCTTATCGGTGAGAGATTTCCCACTTGGATTTAAGAAAAACGCATTCTCTACAACAACGGCACGATACTCTGAAAACAATGACATCGTATTACATGCATTGATCACCGGTGTAAGTGATTGCGGCTTTGCTAGATCAAAGTACACAATATTCTCTTTTAATAACCCTTCTTTGTTTAACAACTCGTTCTTACGCTTTGCTAAACGATAGGTTTCTTCTCCATTTAGTACATATATCATAGGGCAATTATACAGCCTAACGAAGCAATAGGAAAGAAAAGACCTTTCTAGGAATTCCCAAAAAGGTCTATAAATCAAAATCTAAGTCAACTTTAATATCAAACGTGTAATCGCTATGCATTTGTTC
>JAHHRC010000141.1 GCA_020026035.1 Erysipelotrichaceae bacterium
CCTTCAAAGAAGTATTGGAACATAAAGGTCAAACAATAATAGCCATAACATAGAATCACTGCTTTTAAGACCATAATACAAATGGCAAAGAAGGTATCTTTCTTGCTGTTACAACGTAAATCTTTCAGAGTCATAGAAGTATTTCCTTTCTTAGTTGTAGAGTTTGTTTCGAATATTGAAACTTGTTTTCAGTTTTAGATATTTGAAAACAAAGGTTTTCTATAGGTTCATTGTATTTTGTTTATGGATTGATTACAAGTGCTATTTTCATGAGCAAGATTATTGCTTACAAAAGAAATGGAGTTGGTTACATTTTGTTTCAAAATCGTGTTCAAGTTTCTTTTATTTTCGCTGCGATTTTATTTGCAAAAACAACGAAAGATAAGTAGACTATTAGAGTTGTTGTAAGACAACAATGGATAAAACTATAGGAGGATTTATGAAATCGCACATACGATTGATGTTTGCATGTACGCTAACCATCATGTTTTACACTTTATTGTCACCACTTATGAGTGTGGATGAAACGCTAGGGACATTGTTTGTTCGCTTCGCATTTTCTGCATCTCTTGCGCTGATTGGGACATATCTATTTACTACCATGAGCAAGCGTACGGATTAAATCGTAGATTTTGTAAACCTAACCACGTTTACAATAGAAAAAAGGCAACTATTGAAGTGCTAGTAGTTGTCTTTCTTATTCTTTATTGTCTTTTTGATATAGGCGAAGGCTTCGTCTTCTCCTACCGTTGCAATCAACCGTAATAAGTCTTCTAAGGTCTTTGCGGTATTTGGTGCCATAAGTTCTTTTGCGCCACCTTGTAAGAAGTATTCTAAACTGGATTCTTTTGTATAAGCGTCCTTTTGGTAGATCTTACAAGCCGCGACTCGGTCACAAACAGATTCAACGATGTATCGATAGGGCATTTCAATGGGTGTCCATTCACCATGGATGACATCTACCCAATATTCAAAGTGATGTTTGTTTTTTCCTTTGTGGTGTAACCACCCATAGGAAAAGCCATAGAGTTGTTTCTCATAGGCGTAAGGTGATCTATAGCCTTGGAAATACCGTATGGAAGGAATTAACTCTTGCAAGCTATACTTTGATAGATCATGGAGTAATCCTTGTGTATATAAGCCACAGGCAAAACAATTCTTACGTACTTCTTTACGGTGCTTGCGTACCGTTTGTAAGTGCAAATAGAGTCGTTTTAAAATAGGCATTGTGTTTGTCGTTGTTTTCATATTTACATACTAATGCGAAGTCATCGATTAGGCAAGAAATACAAAAACAACGTTCATTCGATATAGATTTATGATAAAATATAGAAACGGAGGCATTTATGACCCGACACATAACAAGAGAAAAAGCAATGATCAGCGTGTATCAGTACTTGGTGATGAACCGCAAGATCGAAGAATTAATCCAAGACAACTTTGAAGGTGATGAGCAAGAAGATGCTTATATGCTAGAAGTTGTTGAAACCGCAATTAACAACCAAGCAAGATATGCAAGCTATATCAACGAAGTCCTCAATGGATGGACGTTTGATCGTCTTGGCTATGTTGAACAAGCAATCCTTCTAAATGGATGTGCTGAGTTTGATTTAAAGCAAGAACAAGCAGCTGTAATTATTAACGAGTATGTAGACCTTACAAAGAAGTTCTGCGACCGTGATTCTTACAAGCTTGTCAATGGCGTACTAGACGTAATATGAGCAATCATGTTTTCAGTGTCGGTGAATTTGTTTTAAAATTGATCCACAAACTGCAAAACGATGCAACGTTGCAACATGTTTTAATTGAAGGTGAAATTAGCCAGTTTACTGCTCACGCATCGAGTAAGCACTGGTATTTTTCCGTTAAGGACGAAAACAGCCAATTGCCTTGTGTGATGTGGAGGTCAGACAATGCAAAAGTAAACTTTGTTCCAAAAGTTGGCGACACCGTCCAAATACGAGGCGGGGCAACGGTTTACAATAAAACAAGTAATCTTCAATTCCGATGTGAATCCATGGAACAAGTAGATAAAGTTGGAAAGCTGTATTTGCAATTTGAAAAGCTCAAGAAACAACTTACCGAAGAAGGGCTCTTTGATGATTCGCATAAGAAAACAATTCCAAAGTTCAACTTCCATATTGGCGTTGTGACTGGAAAAAGTACTGCCGGTAGAGAAGATGTTTTGAATACCATTCAACGTCGCTGGCCTGTTGCAACAGTCTATGAATGCAATGCCTTAATGCAAGGAGAAAAGTCTGCAGAACAAGTCATTGAAGCACTTCAAACCTTAGATCCAATGCATTTAGATGTCATTATCCTTGCAAGAGGTGGTGGCGATTATGAAGACCTTGTATCGTTTAACGATGAAACACTTGCTCGAGTCATTTATGCCATGCAAACACCGATTATTACAGGGATTGGACATGAAACCGACTTTACAATTGCCGACTTTGTGGCAGATGAAAGAGCGATTACGCCAACAGCAGCTGCAGAAACGGTGACACCAAATGTGAAAGATATCAAAGATTCCATTGATTCTATGACAAAACGATTAAAAGATGGTGTGAATCTTACGTATCGCAATGGTTTTCAACGTATACAGTTATGTAGCAAGAATCGTTACTTGCAAGATCCAAACCTCATCCTCCAGGAACAAGAATACAAATTACAAGTTCTTCAAAAACGTTTTACAAATAGTATTGAATCCTATGCAAGAAACCAAGAACACAACATTGCAATGTGTAAGCAACGCATTCAATCTGCTACAATGAACTCTGTTGAACGTAATTCCATGCAAATCAACCATTTCGAGCAACAATTGCAACGAAATGTTACAATACAAGAAACAAACAAAGAAAAACAACTTGCCAATCTTGCAAATGTATTAGATGCGATCTCACCCCTGAAAGTCTTGGCCCGTGGCTATGCGGTAATTGAAAAAGATGGAATTGGTGTAAGTGATGTGAAAGATGTAAATGTCAATGATGCATTAGAGATTCAATTGCAGAATGGTAAAGTGCATACAATCGTAACTTCGATTGAGGGAAAGGACGATTAAGATGGAAAAAGAAAAAAGCTTTGAAGAGTCAATGACTCGACTTGAACAAATCGTAAAAGAACTAGAAAGTGGCAAACAACCACTCGATCAAACCATTCAATTGTTTGAAGAAGGGGTTACCTTAGTCAAACAATGTAATCAAAAGCTAGAACAATTTAAAACAAAAGTAGTCGAAATCAATCGAGAGAATGGTGGTGCGTAATATGGATTTTGAAACAGTCTTACTCCATTCTTTAGATGGAGTTACAAATAGTGAAGTCAAGGATGCGATGCTGTATTCCTTGATGGCAGGTGG
>JAHHRC010000142.1 GCA_020026035.1 Erysipelotrichaceae bacterium
CGTATGTGTATGCGTGTGGACCAATGGGTATGTTACAAGCGGTGAATCAGGTTGTTTTGGATGGTCAATATTCCTTAGAGGCAAGAATGGCTTGTGGAATGGGAGCTTGTATGGGTTGTTCGATTCTAACGGCAAGTGGTAGTAAGCGCGTATGTAAGGAAGGACCTGTTTTTGATGGAAAGGAGCTTCTATGGTAGATACGAAAGTGAAGTTAGGGGATTGGGTATTAAAGAATCCAATTATTCCAGCATCGGGAACATTTGGCTACGGGAAAGAGTTTTCAGAGCTTTATGACTTGAATGTGTTGGGTTCGATTAGTATCAAAGGAACGACATTAAACGAACGCTATGGAAATCCTTTGCCTCGGATTGCCGAATGTCCAATGGGTATGTTGAATGCGGTTGGCTTACAAAATCCGGGGATTCAAAAGGTTGTGGAAGAAGAATTGCCATGGCTTGCGGAGCGTTTCGATGACTGTGTGATTGCGAACATTTCCGGGTTTACAGTGGAAGAGTATGTGGAAGTTGCACGAATGTTAAATGATGTACGTAATGTTGGAATTGTTGAAGTGAATATCTCTTGTCCAAATGTACATGGAGGAGGGATGGCGTTTGGTACAGACGCAAGTGCTGCTTATACGATTACAAAGGCGGTAAAGGAAGTCTGTAGGAAGCCCGTGTATGTGAAGTTATCACCGAATGTAACTAACATTGTAGAAATTGCAAAGGCATGTGAGAAGGCTGGTGCAGATGGGTTGTGTTTGATTAATACGATGCTTGGGATGCGGATAGATTTAAGGACGAAAAAACCAGTAATAGCGAATGTCAAAGGTGGCTATTCTGGGCCTGGGATTTATCCTGTTGCGTTACGGATGGTGTATGAAGTGTATGAAGCAGTTTCGATTCCAATTATTGGAATGGGTGGAATTGAGCGTTGTGAAGATGTGATTGAGATGATGCTAGCAGGTGCTTCGGCGGTACAAATTGGCGCAAGTAATCTAGTAGATCCATTTATTTGTAAGAAGCTAGTAGAACAGTTGCCAAGTGTGATGGAACGGTATGGAATTGAAAGCTTACAAGAGATAGTAGGTAAGGCACATATATAAGGAGGAAATTATGGGTAAGGATGTAATTGTA
Organism: Erysipelotrichaceae bacterium; assembly: GCA_020026035.1. Lineage (GTDB taxonomy): Bacteria > Bacillota_I > Bacilli_A > Erysipelotrichales > Erysipelotrichaceae > Bulleidia. The sequence continues at coordinate 1,137 of JAHHRC010000142.1, forward strand.
GCGTTGGATTTTAAGAATCGAGAAGAAACAATGGAATTTCTTGATCGGTTCGAAGAGGAAAAGCCTTTTGTAAAGGTTGGGATGCAGTTGTTTTATGCCGAAGGGCCATCGATTGTTAAAGAGATTAAGAAGCGTGGTCATAAGGTGTTCTTGGATTTGAAGCTGCATGATATTCCAAATACCGTAAAGGGAGGTATGGCTTCTTTGAAGGACTTAGGTGTCGATATGACAAATTTACATGCGTCAGGTGGCGTGGAAATGATGAAGGCTGCAGTAGAAGGGTTGACACGGGAAGATGGGAGTCGACCGATTCTATTAGCGGTTACACAGCTTACAAGTATTTCACAAGAAATCATGAATGAAGAATTAGGGATTCAAGGGAAGCTAGAAGAGGTTGTTTGTAAGTATGCAAGCAATGCCAAAGAAGCAGGATTAGATGGTGTTGTGTGTTCACCGTTAGAGGCGAGTTTGATTCATGAAGTATGTGGAAATGACTTTTTGACGGTCACACCTGGCATTCGTTTTGCGGAGGATGCGAAGGGTGATCAAAAACGAGTGACAACACCAAGTAAGGCACGTTTGATTGGAAGTGACTACATTGTTGTAGGTAGATCAATTACCGGTGCTAGTGATTGTGTTAGTGCCTATCGAAAAGCAATGGAAGAGTTTGTTGGAAGGGAGTAAGACGTATGAGAAGTGTTGAAGTTGCGAAGGGATTGTTAGAGATTGGTGCGGTATTTTTAAGACCAGAAGAACCATTTACATGGGCAAGTGGAATTCAATCCCCAATCTATTGTGACAATCGGTTGGTGTTAAGTGATGTGAAGGTTCGTAAGGTTGTAGAAGAAGGCTTAGCGAGTTTGATTCGGGAAGAGTTTGCGGATTGTACGATGGTTGTAGGTACTGCAACAGCAGGTATTGCCCATGCGGCGTATGTCAGTGAGATTCTAGAGTTACCTATGGGATACGTGAGAGGGTCGAGCAAGGATCATGGGCGTAAGAATCGGATTGAAGGAAAGATAGTGGATGGAGCGAAGGTTGTTGTGATTGAGGATTTGATTTCAACGGCTGGATCGGTTTTGGAATGTGTTAGTGCCTTAGAAGAGGCAGGAGTTGAGGTACTTGGGATTGTGAGTATCTTTACGTATGGCATGCAAAAGGGAATTGATCGCTTACTTGAAGCGGGTGTTAAGAATGTGAGTTTGAGTAACTTAGATACATTAGTAGATGTTGCGGTGGATTGTGGATATATTGATGCACTTGGGAAAAAGAAGCTACTACAGTTTCGGGAAAATCCAAGTGATGCAGCTTGGATGGAATAGGAGATATGTATGAAGGAAATTGCTAGAAGTGTTGTGAACATCTTGGATTTATCGGTAGAAGAGATCAATCATTTGATTGACATTGCGAATGATATCGATGCAAATCCTACAAAGTATCAAGAGGCTTGTAAGCATAAGAAGCTTGCGACGTTGTTCTTAGAGCCAAGTACGCGTACAAGGTTGTCGTTTGAAGCAGCGATGCTTGAGCTTGGTGGATCTGTACTTGGTTTTTCGAGTGCGAATAGTAGTTCGGCTGCGAAGGGGGAATCGGTTGCGGATACGATTCAAACGGTTTGTAACTACGCGGATGTCATTGCCATGCGTCATCCAAAAGAAGGAGCTCCGGTTGTCGCTTCGAAAGTGACGACGGTTCCGTTTATCAATGCGGGAGATGGTGGACATTTCCATCCAACGCAGACACTTGCCGACTTATTAACGATTTCTAGAACGAAGAAGCGTTTGGATCATTTGACGATTGGGTTGTGTGGGGATTTGAAGTTTGGTAGAACCGTCCATTCCTTAGTCGATGCGATGTTACGGTATGAAGGAATTAAGTTTATCTTGATTAGTCCAAAGGAATTACAACTACCTGACTATATGAAGGAAAAGATTCATATGGCTGGTGTTGAGTATGTGGAAACGGTGTCTTTGGAAGAAGCGATGAGTGAGTTAGATGTTCTATACATGACGCGTGTTCAAAAGGAGCGATTCTTTAATGAAGAAGACTATGTTCGCTTGAAGGATACGTATGTACTTACATTAGAGAAGTTAGAAACTGCGAAACAGGATATGGCAATCTTGCATCCACTGCCTCGTGTAAATGAGATTTCCGTTGCGGTAGATGAAGATGAAAGAGCGAAGTATTTCTATCAGACCTTCTGTGGAAAACAGATGCG
>JAHHRC010000143.1 GCA_020026035.1 Erysipelotrichaceae bacterium
CTTGCCTATGCGGAAGCGGTGAGTGAAGATGGGGCTCGATGTTTACGGGATGGCTTTTTGATGGAAGCGATGGATGATGTCGATGAAGAGGGTCTTGGTCATTATGTATCGCGTGATGGTTTGAAAGCGTATCGGAAGAAAGTAAGGTAGAAGAGTTGAGAAATATTGACTCTTTTTTTGTGAATTTTAGAAATGTAGTACTCTTTTTTATTGATGTTGGTTTATGTTGATTTTGATGTATTCTTGGGTTTGATTTTATTTATTTTGTAAAAAATAAGAGTTTATTGCTTTACAACAAGAGGAATGGTTGATAAAATTCAGATAGTGAAAGCCCTTACAGGCTATTGCTGGTGTTTTAGGGAGACTAAAACAGAAGATTTGCTGTTCATTTAAGGGAGGAAAAGAAAAAGATGAAAAAGCTTATCGCAATGCTGATGCCAGCGTGTCTAGCGCTCAGTATGGCAGGATGTGGAGAAAAACCATCCAGTGAACCAGTTGAAGGAAAGGAAGAAGCAAAAACAGAAGAAGTTGCAGCTACTTCCGACCACAAAGTATCAGTATTCTGGTACGAAGAAAGTGACGTGTATCTAAGTATCGTCCGTGAGGCTTTGAACAAACAATTCGAAGACGCTCATATCATGTATGACAATCAATTCGCAGCCGGTAACCAATCCAAACAGATTGACCAAATTAAAACAGCCGTTGCAGGTGGATCTGACTTACTTGTTGTATGTCAAGTAACAGCAGGATCTCCTGATACAGCTATGGACATTATGGAAATTGCTGGAGACATTCCAGTTGTATTCTTCAACCGTGCAATCGGTGAACCTGATAACCCAGATACAGCTGTATTTGAAGAATATGCTAATGCTGTATTCATCGGAACAGATGCTCCTGAAGCAGGTCACATGCAAGGTAAGATGATTGGTGACTATGTGCTTGAACACTATGATGACATTGACGTAAATAAGGATGGAAAGATTTCTTATGCAATGTTCAAGGGTGATGAAGCAAACCTAGAAGCTATTTATCGTACAAAGTATGGTGTAGAAGATGCTGATGCAATTCTAACAGCTGCAGGTAAACCAGCTCTTGAATACTTCGACAGCTCAAACGCTGATAAGTACCAAGTTGACTTGAATGGTCAATGGTCTGCAAAGGCTGCAACAGACTACATGGAAACAAACTTCGTTACTTACAATGAAGGAAATAAGAATCTAATTGAACTTGTCATCTGTAACAACGATGGTATGGCAGAAGGTGTTGTCGCTACTCTTCAAAACAAGGGTTACAACAAAGAAGGCGCTCATATGATCCCAGTCTTTGGTGTAGACGCTACGGATAATGCGAAGGCACTTATTAAAGATGGTGCTATGACAGGTACTGTTAAGCAAGATGCTGAAGGTATGGCTACTGCTATTTGTGGCACTGTAGAAGCAATCGAAGCTGGTAAATCACCAGTGGATGCGCTTGGTAGCTTGAGTGATTCTCGCTTCTCAATCTCTCCAGATTCAGATGCGAAACTATTCGTTGCTTACGTTCCATACGCAGAATAAGATACAGGTTTAGCTATTTGGATAGCTGTCAAATGGCAGCTATCCTTTTATATATGGAGGTTTTCTATGAGTGATATGATACTCAACATGGTCGATATTTCCAAAACGTTCCCAGGTGTTAAAGCGCTTGATCATGTATCGTTAGCAGTTCGTAAGGGAACTGTACATGCATTGATGGGGGAAAATGGTGCGGGGAAGTCGACCCTCATGAAATGTTTGTTTGGTATTTATGAAAAGGATGCTGGACATATTTATTTAGACGGAAAAGAAGTTGATTTTAAAAGTAGTAAAGAAGCCTTAGACCATGGTGTTGCGATGGTGCATCAGGAATTGAACCAAGCTTTGAAACGTTCGGTTATGGATAATTTGTGGCTTGGTCGTTATCCACGCATTGCAAAGATTGCCGTGGATGAGCATAAGATGTATCAAGATACGATGCGGGTGTTTGAAGAGTTAGGCATTGATGTAGATCCTCGTCGTATTATGTCAACAATGCCAGTTTCACAACGTCAGATGGTCGAGATAGCCAAGGCCGTTTCGTATAATTCCAAGGTCATTGTGTTTGATGAACCTACATCATCCTTAACCGAAGAAGAAGTAGAACATTTGTTTGAAATTATTGAAATGTTGAAAAAGCGTGGGGTTGCGATTATTTATATTTCCCATAAGATGGCTGAGATTAAACGAATCAGTGATGATATTACGATCATGCGTGATGGCCAATGGGTAGCAACGAAACCATGCGATGAATTAGAGATGAAAGATATTATCCGTTTGATGGTTGGTCGTGAACTAACTCAACAATTCCCACCAAAGACAAATACGCCACAAGAAACGTATTTGAAGGTGGAAGGGTTAACGGGTATGTATAACCAATTGAGGGATGTGTCCTTTGAGGCGCGTCGTGGTGAGATTGTTGGCTTTGCTGGTCTTGATAGTTCGGGTCGTACAGAAACACTGGAATCCATCTTTGGAATTCAGACACGTAAGAGTGGTTCGATTTATTTAGATGGTAAAGAAGTCAAGAATAAAACAGCGCGTGAGTCCATTCAAAATGGCTTTGCGTTATTGACTGAAGAGAGAAGAGCGACGGGTATTTTCCAAATCTTAAGTATTAAGGACAATACAGTTATTTCGAGTTTGCATCGGCATAAGAAGTATGGTTGTTTCTTAAGTGATGCATCACAGGTCAATGATACGCAACATTACATTGATATCTTACGGACAAAGACACCTTCACAAGAAACGAAGATTCGTGCGTTGAGTGGTGGTAACCAACAGAAGGTCATTATTGGTAGATGGCTACTAACAGATCCTGAAGTGTTGTTGTTGGATGAACCAACGCGTGGTATTGACGTTGGTGCGAAGTATGAGATTTATCAATTGATTATTAATTTGGCAAATGAAGGTAAGACGGTATTGATGGTATCTTCGGAAATGCCGGAGTTACTTGGTGTTTGTGACCGTATTATTGTTATGTCAAATGGTCGTGTCGCTGGTGAAGTAGATGCGAAGAATACGAGCCAAGAAGAGATTATGACGCTTGCGGCGAAGTATGTGTAAGGGGGAATTTTCATGAAAAATCCATTTGTAAATATTTCTAGGAATATGAGTGAATTCAAGGCGAAAAGTAAAGCGGATCAAAAACAAGCGATTAAAGATGGTTTATTGAATAATGCGTTGTTTATTTTGATGTTTTTCTTCATCGTCTATACAGCAAATAAAACAGATAACTTCATGTCTTGGGGATCTTTCGCAAACTTGATTACGCAGGTTGCGGCGGATTTACCGATGGC
>JAHHRC010000144.1 GCA_020026035.1 Erysipelotrichaceae bacterium
GCAAATCTAGAACGATGATCATTCACAATCTCCAATTGACCACTAGTATTCACCTTAAACGACACATCTTTAATCATCTTAATACCATTTGGAACAACGGTATTCTTAAGCGTATATGTCTTACCTACTTCAAGAGCACCAATTGTCTTACTAGAAAGATCACTAACTAATAGACCCTTCTTTACACCATCGAGCATCAATTCATACTCACAACCAACAAGCGGTATACTTGTATTACTTAGATAACTTGCAAAGAAGAACTCTTTCTTATTCACAACAGTCAGCACACCTTTCTCACGATCGTAAGATACTCCATCCGTAACATCTTTCCCTTCTCGAGTAATCGTTGTGACTTTTCCAAATTTATCAAACGTTACATTAACAGGCTCAAACTGCACATATCCGTCTTTCTTTTCTTCCACCAATGAATATGTCTGCTGAACTTCAAAGCCAACAAACTCTGCATTACCTTCTGCATTCGTCGTAGCTACATGTTCTACTCCATCACGAACAAGTTTAAACGTAACTCCACTCAAGCCATTACCACGTTCATCGACCTTATTAATTGCGACTTTCGTAGGCTTATTCTCAAGCGTTACGACATACTTGCCATCTACCTTATCAATAGGATCAATCGGTTCTGACGCACTTTCTATCTTAAACTCACCATTCACATATTTCGTAGTAAGTTTGTATGTCTTAGGCATGTAATTCACATTATCAAGCATCGGCTTACCAAGTTCTTCAAGTGTAACCGTACCACCATCTAACTTCGCACCTGCAACTTCAAACTGACCATTTTTATCCGTCACATAGTTAAATTCATGTTCACCATCAAAGGTCACCTTAAACTCAACTTCAGGCATCACTTCACCCTTGTCATTTACTTTCTTAACAATAAAGCGAGGCAAAGTATTTTTAACAATGAACTTATCAAAATCATACGGATTGCTTTCTTGTTCATAAGTCACATGTTCCGTATTTTCAAATTCAAGGTAACCCCACTCCGTAAATTCAAATGTAAATGGTTCAATCGGTATAAAGCTTCTACCTTTTCTATCCGGTAAATTTAATTCTTCAACGGTGTAGCGTTGATTATTTTGCAAAGTCATTCCTAACTTTGCTAATTGTCTTGCGATATCTGCACGACCCATTTCATCAGTCTCAAGTACTGTATTAGGCGCAATATCTTTTCCAGTAATCCTAAACTTCACACCTACCATCGGCTTCGGATCTGGCTTATTGTTCTCATCAACACTATCATCAACCTTCACAATGATTGGTGCTTCTTTACCAATACGATTCGTAATCTTCAAACCATCTCTTTCCACACCATCTTTGTTGACCTTAATAATTTCAACATCATCCGGTTTACCACCAACAAATGTAATTGTTTTGTTATCGTTCATCCGAATTTTAAACGCCGGTAATGGTAAATAGGAAACATCCTGTGAATAGATACGACCCTCATCCACAATATAAACTTGTCCCTTTTGTTCTACGTCATCTTCTTGATTTTGTAATTTAGCTTGAGAAGGGATTAACCCTTCAAATGTAACATCACCATTCTTATCCGTTCGACCATCGGCAAATCTAGGATTCCAGCCATCTTCTTTACCTTCGTCATATAATATCTCAAACTGAACATCCTCAAGCGGTTTTTCAGCTTCTGCTGGATTCTTCCCCGCAACAACTTTATGAATATTCAAAGTTTGATAATCTAAATCACGACGATTCTTAATGTGCAAGAAATATTGATAATCCAAATACTTTTCATACCCAAAACTTGCAGTCTCGCTATCATCCATCGAAATATTATTCTGTCCTTTGTATGTGAACTTAGCCATGATTTTAGGTTCATCATGATTCGCGGCATTTATTTTTGGCAAATAACCTTCTTTAGACTCAGTCTCAACAACGGTATACACCCGATCTTTAATAAACAGACCTTCGAACTCTTTTAACGTTTCTTCAGACACCCAATCTGTTCGTTCAAGCGGTATTAGATTACCATCCAAATCTTTTAACCGTTCTCCATTTTCATCACGAATTCCTAAATGCGCACCAGCAAGCAAAGGCATGTTGTTTTTCTTAGTGGCATCAACTTTTCCAATCAAAAGTTTTGAAGGATGGTTACGTAGAGTTAAAACATGCAAGATCGAATCGTCTTCTTGTTTCTCCTCAACAATATCAGTTCCGTTACCCCAAGTACATTTACCGTACTCACATTCAACCCTAAATTGATACGAAATCGTCTCGAAGTATTTTCCATCCTTAAACATTAACCCTTTGATATGATTGCCGTTTTCATCTTGCACATTACCATATTCACGAATCACGATATTGTTTTCCAAGTCAATTCCTTCCAGAATGACTTCGCCTTTTTCATCAGTGACATACGGAATATTTACTTCTTGTTCAATCCAATCTCTATCCGCTGGAGCATACCAATTATGTACAATTTTGAAACAAACTCCCGGAATCGGAATTTCTTGGCCCGGCTCCTTCTTGTCTCCCTCATACTTTCTGAGCTTCATTTTCGTGTAATGGTTCTTAACGAGAATCGTATCGCAATCCTCACCTTCTTTTCGAGGAAGAACCTTCACATCATCCGTGTTGTATTTTAGGATTACATGGTTGTTTTCATCAAGTTGGAACCTCACGATTGATCGCCCCGTAAATTTACGTCCGAACTCATCTTCTGTTGATGTTTCTTCTAAAGAGAGGTCTTCATTAAATAGAATCCTCGGATCTTCAATCGTAAACATTCCATCTTTATTCGTATGATAATACTCATTATAGATTTCCTGACTGCGTAATTTGAAAGAAATTCCTTTAAGCGGCTCGTACTTTATATCCTCTTGACTCTGAGGGTCTTTATTTGGATCCAGTGAGTTATCTTCTAAATTTCTCTCTTTATCATTTACTTTAAGAATTCTCACTTTCGGTATTGGTTTTAGATTGTTTTCTACCTTGATTGTATTCGTTTCGTTATCAAGCATACTTACGCATTCATCATGTCCCTCAACAAGGCTCACTTTCCCGAAACGATCAAAACTAATATCAAACGCCGGAATTGTTTTGTACTTAAACGTTTTTTTGTCGGCAATATACTCTTCAACTTCATACGTCGAATTCGGTTTCACTTTACGACAAGCCAAAATACCTTCTGAATTTGTTTCCTCGTAGTAATATTCGTACCTCTTTTCTTTATTCGTAATCCAAAATGCAATCTTCGGAAGAGGCACATCCCCGCTCTCAGTTTTAAGAACTTTCTTAATAACCAGTTCAGTTCGTTGCATCTCACCATTAACAATTGAGAGTTTATTACCATCAAATCG
>JAHHRC010000145.1 GCA_020026035.1 Erysipelotrichaceae bacterium
AGAAACTTAGAAATGTTGCCAGAAGCTTTAAGTAAACATAACTTCAATCCACAAGGATATATGCAACAGCATATGTACATGTATTATGGAAATGTCAGTGAGATTACCTTCCGTATCAAAAACGATAACTATGTGTTCATCCAAGATTGGTTTTTGGGAAACTTTGAATCTAGTGAAGATGTAGAACACGAAGGGTATGATGTTGTACGAGTTCAATGCGTAGAAGATGCATTTGTGAACTTTGCTGTACAATATGGAAACAAGCTCAAGGTATTAACGCCATTGTCTTTGGTAGAAAAGATTCAAAGGCGAATTCAAGAATTAAAAGAATTGTATGACTAGGTGTGAATGTCACACCTTTTTAAATTGGAGGAAAAGAGTATGATTGAAACAGTAAAGAATGTAATGGGATTTTTAATGAAGTATGGACTCGAAGAAGAAACGAGTTTTATGTTTGAAGGTCAATTGATTTCATTTGAAAATGGGAAATGGACGCAAAGGGAATTTGCCTATGAAGCTGAATCACAGTGTGATTTAAGTATTCATGTAAATTCAACTGCTTTAGATATACTTGCATATCGTAGTAGAGATTTCTTAGAGGCATCAGATTTTTCAAAAGATGGATTTGAAGATATTAAACGCTATTGTTTATACGAAGAGTTGTTGGATGAAGAGAAAGATCGAATCCTTCAGGCATATCCAAGGCTTCGATTAAACAATCTGAAAAGTGCGATGCTTTCTTATTTTGACTACGAAGACGTGTATTCTAATTATGAAGAATTTGAACAAGAAGTACAGGAATTACAAATGGACATCGATGACTTAGAAGAAACCGTTTTAGAACGTTTCTTGATTCAAAAGGAAAAAGACATTTGCGATTATCTTGCAGATCAATTTGAATCTATTTTTGAAAATGCAAACATAGAACTTGTATACAACGAGTACACCTGTTTTGAATGCTTCGTAAAGGGATAGAAAAAGCAGCACCGTTAGGCACTGCTTGTAAGGTCGATGACTTCATCGAATAAGCTACTTGTATAGGCATCGTAGTTATGTGTTACAAATAGAATGGTTTGGTCTAGGTTGACTAAGGTTTCAACAAGACTTACATTCAATTGCTTATCTAAGGAACTATTTACTTCATCGAATAAGATAATCTTATGATCTGCGACAAGTTCTCTTGCGATGGCAATACGTTGTTTTTGGCCACCGGAAAGGTTGTCGCCATTTGCCTCTAAGACTTGATCTAGGTTATTGCAGAAGTCTTTGACGTTTGATTTTGAGATTGCTTCTTCGAGGGTATTTGGCGCTACTGTTGCGTGAAGTGTGATGTTATCATTAATCGATGCTTTAAACATGTAAGGATCTTGGTGCACATAGCCAATATAGGTATGAATGCTTGTCGCATTCAAATCTTGATAGGAAGTATTTCCTAGAAGTAAGTCACCGTTATTCGGTGAGAGTTGTTTACTAATGAGTTTAAGTAGCGTGCTTTTTCCAGATCCACTTGCTCCAATAATCATGTACTTCTTACCTTCTTCAAAGGTGAGGTTTGTGTTTGTGAGTACTTGTTTCTCATCATAGCTAAACTCTAAGTTCTTTATTACTAAGTCAAAGTTTGTAAGTTCTTTGATGCTTGTATCTTGAATTGGAATCTCTTTGAAGCGTTTGCTTAATACTTCATTGATACCAGCAATAGTCGCATTGGAATTTGTAATGATATACAAGCCTTCACTAATAGGACCTGTAAACACGGTACTTGATACAAATAGACCAGGAAGGGCAAGTCCTTTGTGGATTAAGGCAAAGGATGCGCCAACGTTAATCAAGAAGGAAAGAACCGTATTTTGATTGGATAACATACGAATCTTGTCCGACTTGTTGCGAATGTCACGTGAAGTTTCTTCAAAGTCATTTGAAGCATTGCTTAGTTGTTTGACAAAGGCTTTTTGGCGATTGTATACATCGAATACTTGGAAGCCATTTAGAAGATCGCTACTACGCTTTAAGAAGGTATTGCGATTCTCACTTCGTTTGATTTCGTTTGCTTTAGAAATCTTATGGGTAAAGCTTCCAAAGAATCGAGCTAAGAAGAAGCTTCCAATGGCAATCAGTGCCATATAGATATTTAAAAATGCTAAACCAATCAAACAACAAATACCGGTTGTTAGGTTTTCAACGATATCAAACTGGGAACGAATCCCTGCTTCGATTTGTTTCGTATCATTGTTTAAGAAGGAAATAAAGTTGGAGGAATCAATTGCTGTATCGGATGCTTTTGCTTGTAACACAATGTTTGTTCGATAGGTAAGCAAAGCAGCTTTAATGACCTTGTTTACATGCAACTGGAAGATGTAATACAAGAAGATGTACATGAAGAACGACACAAGTCCACCAATTTGCAAGTACACCATGCTTAAATAATTCTTCTCAATAAGACTTTGTCCAAGATAGGTAAATAGATATCCATTTGTAACTAAGCAAGAGCTCATTACAATAACCCAAAACATCGCTAAATAGAAATATTTACCAGTGGACTGAATGAGTTTCCAAATTGTCATAGAGAGCTCCTTTCTAACGATTGAATATCAACGACTTCATCAAAGAGGTCACTGATCTTTGCATCGTAGTTGTGTGTTACAAAGAGAATGGTTTGATCGAGGTTTACTAAGGTTTCAATAAGACGAATGTTTAATTCTTTATCTAACGAACTATTCACTTCATCAAACAAGATGATCTTATGATCTGCGACAAGTTCTCTAGCGATGGCAATACGTTGTTTCTGACCACCGGAGAGGTTATCGCCATTTAGATCTAAGACATGATTGAGATTGTCATTGAAGTCTTTGACTTTTGATTTTGTAATCGCATCTTGAAGAATGGATTCATCCACTTCTTCAAAGAGCGTAATGTTATCAAGGATGGACGCATTGAATACGTATGGATCTTGATGGACATGACCAATGTAGGAATGAATGCTTGTCGCATTCAAATCTTCATAGGATTTGTCTCCTAGAAGCAAGTCACCACTATTTGGAGTTAGCTGTTTACTAATGAGTTTCAAAAGAGTACTCTTTCCAGATCCACTTGGTCCTATAATCATGTATTTCTTACCTTGTTCAAAGGTGAAGTTGGCATTTTTTAAAATGTCTTGTTCGTCGTATTTGAAGGTAAGGTTCTTGAGTTGTAGATCATACGTATTTACTTCTTGGATTTCTTCGTTGTTTGGTTGTAATTCAATGCTTCGAGTGTCTAAGACTTTTTGTGCACCTTGTACAATCATAAAGCTATACAGTGTTTCGTTTAAGCTATTGGAGATATT
>JAHHRC010000146.1 GCA_020026035.1 Erysipelotrichaceae bacterium
TACCTTGATGGAATTCTACCTTAATAAAGTCATTCTTAATAATCGGATACTGAACACCATCCAATTCCAAATGATCCGAACATTCATGAATACGAGCCTCAACAACAGGATCTGTAACAGCACGAATTGCTTCTACTAAAGCACCATCTTCTAGATTCATCGGCATCTTCGGCATTTCACCTACTTCAAATTCAAACGTATCCGTATCACTATTTGACAAGTATCCTTCCTGTAACATCGCATCCTTATCATACACAAACGACACAACCGCTACGCCATTACTCATCGACTTCGTTTCCGCTTTAATATCCCCTTTCCAAGGAACATTACTCATATCCACATCCAACACAGGATTGCCTTGTGCATTAAACGTCCATTCCACATGTGTCATATCTTTAAAGTCAATCATATTCACATCTGGCAAACCTTCCACTGGAACAATCACCACATTGTTCACAAGACGCATCTTCAATTCCTTCAATAGATCTTCATCAAAACGAATCGAATACCTTACCGCATCACCATTTGATAACGTACCATTCGTAACAACATTGCCGTCCTTGTCAAGGATCTCAAACACAAGTGAATTCATCAAATCTTGATACTTCGGCTTCACTTCACCATTCCGGAACAACTCTTCCGTTGTCTCATTGTCACCAAGACCAAACGCATTCCCAGTCACAACCAACGTACCATGTCCGTTACCACCCTTTACAAAGTAGTCAAGACCAGTCTGTGGATCTAACTTCGTCTTTGAACCAATCAACATATACCAAGACGCAGCTCCAACAATCAACACCAGTAACAAGCCAACAATGACACCATGCATCTTCGTAAACTTCTTAGGCTTTACTTCATTCTTAGAAACATCCACCACCTTAACAGGTTCAATTGGTTCTTTCTTAACCTCTTCAACCTTCTTTTCAACAACTTCTTCTTTTTTTACTTCAACAACATCTTCACTCTTTTCAACAGTAACCAAATCTTCACGCGGTGCTTCTACAACATCCACACCACCTAATAAGCTACCGCACTTATTACAAAACTTGGCATCCTTTGACGAAACCTTGTTACCACAAGAAGAACAAAACATACACCAATCCTCCTACCGATCACTCTAAACCAGTTACACGGAACACTTTCTTTGAAGCCACAAGACGAACCCCAAAGTCCTTCGAAGTATCCCCTGGTAAATCTAACTCAAAGACAACCTTGTCGCCATTTTGAGCTACCCCATCAATATCAGCAACTAAATTAGTAAGCTTTTCAATCACTTCATCAACATCATCTACATTTCGCACACCAAAGGCTTCACATAGAATACCGGCCATAACATATTCATCGTCCGCTTCAACTTCACAACCAATATCCTTGCGCATCTTACGTTTCACTTTATCAGACATCTTTACTTTCTTCACTAATTCATCACGGAAGCCGTCTTCATCAATATTAAAGTAAACACGTCCATATTCATTATCGCCACGACATTCAAGAATTACATAATCCGTAAAATCAATCGTCTTTGGTCTAAACAACAACGTACATAAGGCAATCACTACAACAAGTGCAACGACCAAAGCACCAATCGCCTTGTTTTTCTTATGCGAATCATTCGACTTTAAATCATCCACAAATTCCTTCGTCTTAGAACTTGCTACAGAACTAACCGCCTTAGCAACTTCACTCGTCTTAGCCGCTGCAACCTTAGCTCCTTCACTTACCGCTTCCCCAGTCTTTTCAAGAGCCGCAACCGTTAAATCCGAAGCACTCCCTAAAGCCTGGTTCACATCCACTTTCGCTTCTGGTTCTTTCTTCTTTGTAGAACAATCACTACAAACATTAAAGTCCCCTTCAAGCTTCTTACCACAATACTTACAATACATAAACTTCCCCCTTATATCACTTATTGAACAGTACTCTTCGTTACAAACTGATTCACCTTTGATGTTACTACTTCACGGTACATATCATCTAAATTACGTTCGCCGCTAATATAGTATGTAATACTTCTAGAGGAGTTATCATCGTAACAACGAAGTTGCATATTACCAGGCATACCAGCATTAATCACATCAACCTTTAGTGGTGATTCACCATCCACATAAATCGGATCTCTATATTTCAAATACGTATAGTACTCTATCGTATCAGAGAAAGCAGTTTCCTCTACCCAAATCGAAGCATTCACCTTATAAACGACATAAAGCATCGTATCGTTGTATACCTTTTCTTTTGGTATCAATAAGTAGTATCCAAGTCGTTCCATCGAATTCAATGACATATTGCCATCTGTCTTTTCTGCATAAGACGCAATCAATACATCTTTAAACTGCTCATCGATTTTAGAGAAACAAGCATCCGTTAATTCTGTTTCCTTTGTTACATACGCACCAAGACCTTCAACCGTATACGTAAACTCCTTACCGTAAGGAATTCCACCATAATCTTCTAAGCATTCCTCCGCTAATGCAGGAACAATTGGGTTCATACCAATCACGACTTCATCGCCATTCGATAAACCATCTTTCTTTTCAATGTTCAATAGCGTTTCAACAATATAACTACTAAACGGACAATCATCGCTGATTTTCACTTCTAAATGTCCTTCAGGAGCAATTCCCTTTGTTTCAAAAGAAATATACTTGAACAAATCAATCATATTCGCTTCAACAAGGTTCATAACCGGCTTCTTCACATCACTAGCCTTCACCTTAATACCAAAGTCCTCTAAGATTGCTTTTTCATCCACTTTGATGTTTGCAACAACCTCATCACCGTTTGCTAAACCATCTTCAGGATCAATCGTCACTTCAATATAGTTTTCAATCAAAGCCTTAGCAAAACGCTCCTTACCATTAAAACTCGCAGCTAACTTCTTACCACCAACCGTTGGTTTGATACGATTCTTCGTATCTTCATAGAACTTTTCCTTATCAATTGAATAAGACGCAGTTGCATAACCATCGTAGCCTTCAATGCTAATATCCAAATAATTATTAAAGTTGACTGAAGGCTTCTTAAACAAAATCAAGCCAATTAATACAAGCGCAAAAATCACAACAAGACCAATACGCCCATTCTTATCAAGTTTTTTCTTCCCTTTCTTAACTTCAGGAACCTTCAATGATGTATCACTCTCACTTTTTTCAACTACCTTGGCATCTACTACCCCCTTTTCTTCTGCTGATCCATCAACAATTTCTTCTAGACGATTTCCACAACCATCACAGAAAACTGCATCATCTGGATTCTTGTGTCCACATTTTGTACAAAACATAACTATTCCTCCCTTTTTACACAGCTATACGTAACAAATAGAAC
>JAHHRC010000147.1 GCA_020026035.1 Erysipelotrichaceae bacterium
TTGTATAACTTATTTACTGGTGAGTTCAACATTCCCGAACGAATCAACGTATCCATTTTATGTGGCAATGTCGTAGATTCTAACAACATCTCTTCTTTTGGGCCTAATGGGTCACTGCGCTTTCCACCAATTTTGATATTACACATCACCAAATCATCATCGTGATACGCCATGTTTTTCAAGTAGTTCTTATCATATTCATCGTCACTATCAATGAAACAACAACGATTATAACAAGCCATCGCAAGACCAAAGTTACGTGCATAACTCGCTCCATGGTTTTCAATATGGAAATACTTCACGCGTGGATCATCAAACGATGAGGCAATCTTTGCACTATCATCCGTAGATCCATCATCTACCAAAATTAATTCAAACCACGTATACGATTGCGCTAACACAGAAATCACTGCTCGTTTCAATGAGTCTTGTGCATTATATACTGGCATAATCACAGAAATTGGCATAGTGTCCATCCTTTCTATTGTTCAAACAATGCATCAAAGTCATATCCAGATAGGAACTTTTCAAAAGCATCAATCTTTTCTTCATACGTATCGTGTGTCACATAGTCACGGTCCGTATCTAAACATTCTAACATAGAATGACTAATCACATCATCACAGTGTATATAGTCTTTGTAATGTTCTAAATCCGTAATCCACTCTTCATCAAGTCCAAATAAATACAAATGGACATTGGGATATCTTGTAAAAGCATCTGCCATCATTTTCAGCGCTTCTAAGCGGTATTGAACCTCACCTAAATGATTTACGTTGTCCCAATACAAGATATTATACGGCGTTAACATCACATAGAACTGTGTTTCTTTCTCTTGTTCAAAGAATGGTGTAATCGAATCTATGTTCTTTTTCACATTCTCCATTAAATCATCCGTCAATTCCATTTCATCTGAGTAATCTTTCAATCGTTCGTAATTTGCAAATGTAATTTCTTTGCTGTATTCATTCACATCTTTTGCAAAGTACATGTCGTAATAATTCGGTTGTGCGTATTTATGAGTCCTAGAAACTAAGAACGTATTTGTGACATACTCAAACGCTTCTTTGCTTAACAGATAATCGAAGTGATCAATAGGGTTATTTGAAACCTGATAGGCATCAAAATTAATATATTCATCATGGTATGGATTGATTAAGTTATTTAAATCCAAACCAAAGAACACATAGTCAACCGTTTCATGGGTCGCAAAGGTCTTTTTAAACAAACGTTCAAAGTCTGTTAGATACCCTCCAGCAAACGGAAGTTTGATTGTTTTGGTATCATACTTTTCATCAAACCATTCGGCTTTAAAGTTTTCACTCATCGAAGATCCAGTCAACAATGAATCATAAGGAAAGAATCGTGCCATTCCATAGTTTTGATACGTTTGCCCATAAATAACCTCATTCACCCCATCTACTTTCCCATGATATATGTAAAATGGGTCAATCTTGGCCACAACACTCCCAAACACCGTTAGTGCAACAAGTGTTAACGTAATTACAACAAGCGTAAATCTTTGAAATATTTTATTAGAATTGTGCATAAATAAACGTATTCACGCCTCCTAAACTCAAAATACTCCACGTTAACAATACTGCAACGACAACCGCATTAAATACAGTTGGCTTAAACGCATTTGTTTTCGTTTCAACATTTTCTCCCTTAAACACAAAGGCAAGAAGTACAACAAACACGAAGGCAAAGATATATGGCATATACTGCAATACTTGATCCATCACTCCATAATGGTTAATCACAAAATTAAACTCAGGCATTACAATCTTATGCAACATTGCATGATCCAATGCAAAGCCGTTTCTCACATGCAATTGACCAAACAACTGTTGAACTTGTGTGATACTGCTTGCTCGAAAGATTGCAAAGGCAAATACATTGAAGAGAAATTGCAAGGCAACAGCCAAATGCTTACATTTATTTGTAAATGGCTTTAATGGTTGTGCAAGGCATACTGCAATCCCATGTAAGATTCCCCAAAGAATGAATGTATAATTCGCTCCATGCCAAATACCCGACAATAAGAAAATAATAAATACATTCAAATACTTACGCGCCTTCCCTTTTCGACTTCCACCAAGTGGAATATAGACATACTTCGTAAAGAAGGTATTCAATGTCATATGCCAATGTTTCCAGAAGTCTTGTAAGTCATGTGCCTTATATGGCGAATCAAAGTTAATTGGTAAATCCAATTGGAACATACGACCAATACCACGTCCCATATCACAATACCCACTGAAATCAAAATACAACTGTAAAGCATAACAAACCATCACAATAAATGTCATACTTGAAGACAACCCTAGTACGTTGTTATACCCGTCATTTACAACAAGTGCTAACGTATCGGCAATCAATACTTTTTTAGAAAGCCCTAACGTAAATTGATACAAACCACGGGCAAAAGCTTCTTGGTCAAACCCTTTCTTTGTTTCATCATTCAACTGTGGAATCATATCGCTATGCGATACGATTGGACCTGCAATGATATACAGAAACGAACTAATATACAACGTATAATCCAACAAGGAATACGCTTCCACCTCTTTGTGGTAACAATCATACAAGTATGCAATCTGTTCGAAAGTAAAGAAACTTACACCGGTTACCATCAAGATGGTTCTTGTAGAGAAAGACGTAAGCAAAAACGTATTCAACGCCCCTACTGTGAAGTTGAAATACTTAAAGAAAAATAGTAATCCAATATTAAATACCAACCCACATACATACAAGAACTTCGATTTTTCTTTCCGCAAGAAATGCGCAATGACAAAGTTAGTTAGAATACTAATACCAAGCACAAGTGCAATTTTCGTTTCTGCGTAACAATAAAACCAAATCGACATTCCTAAAAGAAAGACCTTCGCAGCTTTGTACTGTTTTATATGATTACATCCATAGTAGCCAATTAAGCACAAAGGAAGGAATACCAAAACAAACACGTAACTATTAAAAAACATACGTCAATCGACTACAAACCTGTAGTCTTCCCCCTTTCAATTCTATCCGGATGGAAAAATACGTGCACCATGAATTGATGCACATTTTTTAATAACTCTTTCGTTGTCTTACAACTTCAAATCCTAACGCCGCACTCGCTCCTGCCGCATTTAACGCATTGCGGAAGTCATTGGCATAAGGAATATACAAATTTTGATCTATACACTTTAATACTTTTGAAGATAACCCACGCATTTCTCCACCAATTGCTAATACCATAGGTACCTTAAAGTCTGCTTCAAAGTAAGGAATTGCATCCTTACGCATCGCTGCATAGGCAATAAGCCCTT
>JAHHRC010000148.1 GCA_020026035.1 Erysipelotrichaceae bacterium
GCATTAACTTTGGTGCAAAAGAAAAATACAACGGTGTTTGTAATCTTCGTCTTGATGATACAAACCCTACCAAAGAAGATACAGAATACGTTGACGCAATCAAAGAAGACATTAAATGGCTTGGTTTTGATTGGGACAACCTTTATTTTGCGTCAGACTATTTTGACTTCATTTATGAATGTGCAATCAAACTTATCAAAAAAGGCAAGGCTTTTGTTTGCGATTTAACTCCTGAACAGCAGCGTGAATACAGAGGTACACTTACAGAGCCTGGTAAAGAAAGCCCTTACAGAAATCGTTCTGTTGAAGAAAACCTTGATTTATTTACAAGAATGACTAACGGCGAATTTCCTGAAGGTGCCAAAGTTTTGCGTGCAAAAATTGATATGGCAAGCCCTAACCTCAATATGAGAGACCCTATCATTTATAGAATTATGTATGCACATCATCACAGA
This sequence comes from Erysipelotrichaceae bacterium, assembly GCA_020026035.1. Lineage (GTDB taxonomy): Bacteria > Bacillota_I > Bacilli_A > Erysipelotrichales > Erysipelotrichaceae > Bulleidia. The sequence goes on from JAHHRC010000148.1 coordinate 456, forward strand.
ACTGGTGACAAGTGGTGCGTTTACCCTATGTATGACTTTGCACATCCACTTTCAGATGCTTGCGAAAAAGTTACACACTCACTTTGCTCTCTCGAATTTGAAAACCACAGACCTCTTTATGACTGGGTTGTTAATGAGTGCATAGACGGTGAAAAACCAAGACAGATTGAGTTTGCAAGAATGAACTTAAATTACACTTTAACTTCAAAACGTAAATGCCTTAAACTCGTTCAAGACAAAATTGTTGATGGTTGGAATGACCCAAGAATGGCAACTCTTAGTGGTATGAGAAGAAGAGGTTATCCTGCTGAGGCAATTCGTGATTTCTGCGAAAGAATTGGTGTTTCAAAGGCTTATAGCGTTATTGACTTTGCACTTCTTGAAAGTTGCGTAAGAAACAACCTTAATATGAATTCACGTCGTGCAATGGCAGTCCTTGACCCTCTTAAAGTTGTTATTGACAACTACCCTGAAGATAAAACAGAAGATATTGAAGTTGAATATCATCCTGACCACCCTGAATACGGCTCAAGAACTATGACTTTCTCTAAAGAAATTTACATTGAACGTAATGACTTTATGATTGAGCCAATTAAAAAATATTTCCGTTTATTCCCTGGCAACGAAGTTAGATTATTTAAGGCTTACTTTGTTACTTGCACAAGTTATGAAACAGATGAAGACGGCAACGTTACTTGCGTTCACTGCACATATGACCCTGAAACATTTGGTGGCGACAGTGCAGACGGAAGAAAAGTTAAAGGCACTATTCACTGGGTATCTGCAAAAGACAATGTTAAAGCAGAAGTACGTCTTTATGATAGATTATTTAACGTTTCTAACCCAAGCGACGAAGAAGGTGTTTCTTCTTTTGAAGACAACCTTAACCCTAACTCACTTGTTACTGTTGAGGCTTATTGTGAAAAGAGCCTTAAAGACGCAAAAGCAGGCGACAAGTTCCAGTTTATGAGAAACGGATATTTCTGTGTTGATACTGATACAACTGATGACCAACTTGTATTTAACCGTACAGTTCCTCTTAGAGATAGTTTTAACGCAAAAAAATAATAGATTAAATTGATTGAGGAGAAGAAAAGAAAATTGAGTACAAGAAAAGAAATTAAAAACATTGCAATTATTGCCCACGTAGACCACGGTAAAACAACTCTTGTTGACGAAATGCTTCGCCAAAGTGGTACTTTTAGAACTAATGAGGTTGTAGATGATCGTGTTATGGACAGCAACGATATCGAAAAAGAAAGAGGTATTACAATTCTTTCTAAAAATACAGCAATCCATTATAAAGACACTAAAATTAACATTGTAGACACACCAGGACACGCTGATTTTGGTGGTGAAGTAGAACGTATTTTAACTATGGTAGACGGCGTTCTTTTACTTGTTGATGCTTTTGAAGGTTGTATGCCACAAACAAGATTTGTTCTTAAAAAAGCACTTGGACTTCACAAAACTCCACTTGTTGTAATCAACAAAATTGACCGTGACGGTGCAAGACCAGAAGAAGTTATAGACGAAGTTCTTGACCTTTTCATTGAACTTGGTGCTGATGATGACCAAATCGAATTCCCTGTTGTATTTGCATCAGGTAGAAACGGTTATTCAAGCCTTGACCCTAACGTTCGTGAAGGCGATATGCGTCCACTTCTTGATGCTATCTTAGAGCACATTCCTTCACCTGAAGGCGACCCTGATGCTCCAACACAAATCTTATTCTCATCACTTGAATATGATGAATATGTTGGACGTATTGGTGTTGGTAGAGTTGAAAGAGGTACTGTTAAGACTAACACTCCTTATGTTTTATGCAAACAGGACGGTAGCCAAGAAAATATTCGTCTTACAAAACTTTATCAATTTGAAGGTCTTAAAAGAGTTGCTGTTGATACTGCAACTGTTGGTGACCTTATCTGCGTTGCAGGTATCCCAGACCTTAACATTGGTGAAACAGCTTGTGACCCTAACTGTATTGAACCACTTCCATTTGTTAAAATTGACGAGCCTACAATCAGCATGAACTTTATCGTAAATGACTCTCCATTTGCAGGTAAAGAAGGTAAATTCGTTACAAGCCGTAATATTCGTGAAAGACTTTTCAAAGAAGTTGAAACAAACGTATCTATGCGTGTTGAAGAAACAGATTCTATGGATACATTTAAAGTTAGCGGTCGTGGTGAACTTCACCTTTCTATCCTTATTGAAACAATGAGAAGAGAAAATTACGAATTCCAAGTTTCAAGACCACAGGTTATTCTTAAAAAAGACGAAAAGACAGGTCAAACTTTAGAACCAGTAGAACTTGCAATTATAGAAGTTCCTGAAGAATACGTTGGCGCTGTTATGGAAAAACTTTGCTCACGTAAGGGCGAAATTGAAAATATGGACACTCGTTCAACAGGTATGACTCACCTTGAAATTAAAATTCCTTCAAGAGGTCTTATCGGTTATCGTAGTGAGTTCTTAACAGATACAAACGGTAACGGTATTATGAACCAAGTATTCGTTGGATTTGAACCTTATGCTGGTGAAATTGCAACAAGATCAAGAGGTTCTATTGTTGTTTACGAAACAGGTACAACAACAGGTTACGCTTTATGGAACACTCAAGACAGAGGTAAACTTTTTGTTGGCCCTGGCGTTGAAGTTTACGAAGGTATGATTGTTGGTGAATGTGCAAAAGACGAAGATATTGTTTGCAACGTATGTAAAAAGAAACACGTTACTAACACTCGTGCAAGCGGTTCTGATGAAGCACTTAAACTTGTTCCTTACACTACTCTTTCACTTGAACAGA
>JAHHRC010000149.1 GCA_020026035.1 Erysipelotrichaceae bacterium
GCATAAGAATGGTATAATGATGCAGGAATGAGGTGGTCCATATGAAAGAAAAATATACGCCGATGATGCAACAATACTTGGATTTGAAAGAGAAATACCAAGATGCGATTGTTTTTACGCGAATTGGTGACTTTTATGAAATGTTCTTTGAGGACGCAAAGATTGCAAGCAAGGAATTGGATTTGGTATTAACAGGCAAGAGTGCTGGTGTGAGTGAACGGGTTCCGATGTGTGGAATTCCCTATCATGCGGCAAGTAACTATATTCAACGGTTGGTACAACGTGGGTATAAGGTTGCGATTGTTGAACAATTGACAGATCCGAAAGAATCGAAGGGGATCGTGGAACGAGATGTCATTAAGGTTATTACACCGGGTACGGTTGTGGATGAGATTAGTGATGAAAAGTCCTCGGTCTATGTTGCGAGTATTGAAGATTATGGCTATGGATACGCCTTAGCGGTGTGTGAGGTTTCTACGGGTGAAAACTTTGTGGATAACGTGCCTCACCAATTGACTTCTTTGACACAGACGATTTTAAAGAATGGGATTAAAGAAGTTGTTTTGGCAAAAGGGTTTAGTGAGAAAGTCATTGGGATCTTACGCGAATTGCATGTTGTGGTTAGTTGGTGTGATTCGGTTTCGATTGATGATGGCTATTTACCGCTTTGTAAGAAGCTAAAGAAAGAATATGACTTAATTGCCTATGGGCGTTTGTTGCATTACTTAGAAGAAACGCAGAAGAAGGCGATTTCGCATTTACAACCGTGTGAGATTGAGAAAGAAAATGAGACGTTGTACATGGACTATGCAACACAAGAGAATCTAGAGCTTGTGGATCGTTTGCACAAAGAAAGTAATGGCGATACGTTGTGGAGTTTCTTGGATGTTTGTAAGTGTTGTATGGGGTCGCGTCTTTTGAAGAAGTGGGTGGAAAAGCCACTTGTCAAAGAAGAAGCGATTTTGAAACGGCAGGCACAGGTAGAGTTCTTGATGGATCATTTCATGGAACGGGAAGAAGTGCGGAATGCGTTTTCGAATGTGTATGATGTGCAACGCTTGATTGCACGCATTGCGATGAATTCGGCCAATGCGATTGATTTGTTGCGACTATCGAAGACGTTAAAACAAGTGCCTACGATTTTAGATGCCGTTGCGAGTGAGGCCTTTGATGGGTACATGCATGTAGATCCAATGAAGGATTTGTGTGACTTGTTGGATGGTGCGTTTGTTGAGAATCCACCGGTATTGATTAGTGGTGGTGGCATGTTTGCAAAAGGATTCCATAAAGAATTGGATGAAGCACGTGCGATTCAAGAAAATGGTCGCCAATTTATTTCTGAAATGGAAGCGAAAGAGCGTGAAAAGACGGGGATTAAAACACTGAAGATTGGCTATAATAAGGTCTTTGGATACTTTATTGAGATATCTAAGGCGGCCGCGCGTGATGTGAAAGATGAGTGGGGTTATGTTCGTAAGCAGACGCTTGTGAATAGTGAACGCTTTATTTCCAATGAGTTGAAAGAAAAAGAAGATGCGATTCTTCATGCCGAGGAACATGCGATTGCCTTAGAGCGACAATTGTTTGAAGCGATGATTGAACATATTAAGAAAGAATTACCGAAGTTGCAGGAATTGGCGTTGGTGCTTGCGGAGATTGATTGTCTTCAAAGTTTGGCGGAGATTAGTGCAACCTATGGGTATGTGAAGCCGGTATTTAGTGAGGATTTGTTGGATATTCAAGATGGGAAACATCCGATTTTGGATGAGATGATGAAAGATCCAAAGTATGTGGCGAATTCGATTGTGATGGATGCGAGCAATCATATTCATTTGATTACGGGTCCAAATATGGGTGGTAAATCGACGTATATGCGAGAGATTGCATTGATTGTGATCTTGGCACAGATGGGATGTTTTGTGCCGGCGAAGTCTTGTACGATGCCGATTTTTGATAAGATCTTTACGCGGATTGGGGCAAGTGATGATATCTTGAGTGGCCAATCGACGTTTATGGTGGAAATGAATGAGGCCAATGAGGCCTTGCAAAAGGCAACGGATCGGTCTTTGATTTTGTTTGATGAAATAGGACGTGGAACAAGTACGTATGATGGTATGAGTTTGGCGCAGTCGATGGTGGAATACATTGCGACCCATGTGAAAGCGAAGACGTTGTTTTCTACCCATTACCATGAATTGACACAGTTGGAGGCTTCGATTCCGGTTGTGGAAAATGTGCATGTAGTGGTGAAGGAAGCGAATAATAAGGTGACCTTCTTGTATAAGATTCAAAAGGGTGCAGCGGGTAAGAGTTATGGAATTAACGTAGCTCGTTTAGCTGGGCTGCCAGAACTTGTGTTGAACCGTGCGAAAGAGATTCAAAAGGATCTTGAAGCGAATAAGTCGTATGTGCAGCAGAGTTTTATGTTTGTGGATACGGTACAAAGTGATGTGCAGGAAAATGAGACGATTGCACGTTTGAAGTCGATTAAAATGGATGAGCTATCTCCGAAACAAGCTTGGATGTTTTTAGAGGAGCTAGTGGAAGAAGTGAATAAGAAAGATTAATATTATGGAACAAGATAAAATTATTATTAAAGGGGCGAAAGAGAATAACTTAAAGAATATTTCCTTGGAAATACCTAGGAATCAGTTGGTTGTCATGACGGGGTTATCGGGATCTGGTAAGACGAGTCTTGCGTTTGATACGATTTATGCCGAAGGGCAAAGAAGGTATGTGGAAAGTCTTTCGGCCTATGCAAGACAGTTTTTAGGTGGTGTTGAAAAGCCGAATGTGGAGTTGATTGAGGGGTTGTCGCCGTCGATTTCAATTGATCAAAAGACGACTTCGAATAATCCGCGTTCTACGGTTGGTACGGTGACGGAGATTTATGACTATTTGCGTTTGTTGTATGCAAGATGTGGGACGCCGTATTGTCCAACTCATAACATTCCGATTTTTGGGAAGTCGATTGGTGAGATTGTCAACGAAGTGATGGAGCTTGAAGAGCGTTCGAAGTTGATGATCTTAGCGCCACTTGTAAGCTTACGCAAAGGGACGTTTAAGGATACCTTTGATTCCTTACAGAAGGATGGGTATGTAAGAGTGCGTGTGGATGGTGAGATGCGTCTTTTAGAAGATGGCATTGAGCTTGAAAAGAATAAGAAGCACAGCATTGATGTAGTGGTGGATCGTATTATTTTGAAGAGTGATTCCCGTTCTCGGTTGCATGATTC
>JAHHRC010000015.1 GCA_020026035.1 Erysipelotrichaceae bacterium
CGAAAAGGACATCACAAAACGATAAAACAAGAACCCTACTTTCGAGTGGGGTTTTCTATTAGCGTGAACAATATGGTTCAGCTACGATGTCAGAATTGCTTAATAAGGAATTATCTGAATGTGCTGTCAGTGAATTCAAATATCAGAGAGTATATATATTGAAGTACTAGATGATGCATGAAATACGTTTGATACATTCTATAGTTCGTATCTTGCACATCATAGTTTGGATGCTTAATTTGCGTTTATTGGCACTTTTTGATAGAATTAGTGTGTTGTGTGTGAAAAAAGTTAAGAAACGTATTGACACCCAACTTTCAAGTAGTATAGAATGACTACGCTTAGCAAGAAAAAGGCATTGTTTTGGCAATGCCTTATATCAAGCTCGCAAATGGCACACTTGGATGTGTGTGCATAGATACGGAAGGAGATAAAAATGCCTACAATAAACCAGTTAGTACGCAAAGGTCGTACTTCAAAAGTTTACAAATCAAAGTCGCCTGCATTAAACAGAGGCTTTAACAGCTTACAGAACAAAGCAACTAAGCTTAGTTCACCACAAAAAAGAGGAGTTTGTACTCGTGTCGGAACAATGACACCTAAGAAGCCTAACTCAGCGCTTCGTAAGTACGCCCGTGTAAGACTATCCAATGGTCTTGAAGTTACAGCTTATATCCCAGGAGTTGGACACAACCTACAGGAACACTCAGTTGTTCTAATTCGTGGTGGTCGTGTTAAGGACCTTCCTGGTGTACGTTACCATATCATTCGTGGCACACTTGACTGTGCTGGTGTTGATGGACGTAACCAGTCACGTTCCCTATACGGAACAAAGAAGCCAAAGGCTGCAAAGTAATAGAGGGAGGAACAAAACATGCCAAGAAAAGGTTATATAGCAAAGCGTGAAGTTCTTGCAGATCCAATCTACAACTCAAAGCTTGTTACTAAGTTAATCAACAAGATCATGATTGATGGTAAAAGAGGAACTGCTCAAAAGATTCTTTACAATGCATTCAACATTGTTGAACAAAAGACAAATGAAAATCCTATGGAAGTGTTCGAAAAGGCATTATCTAACATTATGCCAATGCTAGAACTTAAGGCACGCCGTGTTGGTGGTGCGAACTACCAGGTACCAGTAGAAGTAAGTGCTGAACGTCGTTTGACACTAGGTCTTCGTTGGTTGGTAAATTACGCAAGACTTCGTCATGAAAATACTATGGACCAAAGATTAGCAGCAGAAATTATCGATGCTGCAAATGGTACAGGTGCATCTGTTAAGAAGAAGGAAGATGTACATAAGATGGCAGAAGCAAATAAGGCATTTGCTCACTATCGTTGGTAATTTCATTAACTTCAAATTGAAAGCTAAAGAAAATTAGGAAAGGAGCTAACGATGCCAAGAGATATTGATTTACTAAAAGTAAGAAATATAGGAATTATGGCTCATATCGATGCTGGTAAAACAACAACGACAGAGCGTATCCTTTATTACACAGGAAAGATTCACAAGATTGGTGAAACTCACGACGGTGCTTCCCAGATGGACTGGATGGAGCAAGAAGCTGAACGTGGTATCACAATCACTTCCGCAGCTACAACAGCTCAATGGAAAGGTCACAAAGTTAACATCATCGATACACCAGGTCACGTAGACTTCACAGTAGAAGTAGAACGTTCCCTTCGTGTACTTGACGGTGCGGTAACTGTACTTGACTCAAAAGCTGGTGTAGAACCACAAACAGAAACAGTTTGGAGACAAGCTACTGAATACAAAGTTCCACGTATTGTATTCTCAAATAAAATGGACGCTACTGGTGCCGACTTCGACATGGCAGTAGCATCAATCGGAAGACGTTTAGGAGCTAAGGCTGCTGCGATTCAAATGCCGATCGGTGTTGAATCAACATTCCGTGGAATCATCGACCTTGTAACAATGCGTCAGTATATGTACATGAACGATGATGGAACAGATATCGTAGAATCTGACATTGACGCTGAATTCATCGATCAAGCTAACGATATGCGTGAAGCGCTAATCGAAATGGCTGCTGACTTCGATGAAGAATTGATGATGTCCGTTCTTGAAGGTGAAGAAGTTACAGTTGAAATGCTAAAGAAGGCAATTCGTGCTGGTGTATTAACATCTGAATTCTTCCCAGTTCTATGTGGTACTGCTTACCACAACAAGGGTGTTCAATTACTTCTTGACGCTGTAGTTGATTACCTACCATGCCCACTTGATATCGAAGCTATGCATGGAACAACTCCAAGCGGAGACGCTGATGTTCGTCACCCAAGCGATGATGAACCATTCTCAGCTCTAGCATTTAAGGTTGCGACTGACCCATTCGTAGGACGTCTAACTTACTTCAGAGTTTACTCTGGTGTAGCTACAGCAGGTTCTTACGTATTGAACGCAACTAAGAATAAGCGTGAACGTCTAGGACGTATCGTGCAAATGCACGCGAACCACCGTGAAGATATCACTGAAGTTCGTACAGGTGACATTGCCGGTGCAATTGGTCTAAAGAATACAACTACTGGTGACACACTATGTGATGAAAATGCACCAATTATTCTTGAATCCATGGAATTCCCAGAACCAGTTATCCAAATGAGCGTTGAACCTAAGACTAAGGGTGATGCTCAAAAGATGGATATGGCTCTTGTTAAGCTAGCGGAAGAAGACCCTACATTCCGTACATACACTCATGAAGAAACTGGACAAACTATTATTGCCGGTATGGGTGAGTTACACTTAGACATCATCATGGATCGTCTAAAGCGTGAATTTAAGGTTGAAGCAACAGCTGGTGCTCCACAAGTTGCTTACCGTGAAACAATTAAGGGTGAAGCTGACTGTGAAGGTAAGTTCGTACGTCAGTCCGGTGGTCATGGTCAATATGGTCACGTTTGGATTCACTTCGCTCCAAACCCAGGTAAGGGATTTGAATTTGAAGACAAGACAGTCGGTGGAAGCGTACCTAAGGAATTCATCAAGCCTACAATGCAAGGTCTTGAAGATGCACTAGGAAACGGTATGGTTGCCGGTTATCCGATTGTTGACCTTAAGGCAACATTGTTCGATGGTTCGTACCATGATGTCGACTCATCTGAACAAGCCTACAAGATTGCTGCATCATTGGCACTTAAGGAAGCTGGAAAGAAATGTAACCCAGCAATTCTTGAACCAATCATGTCAGTAGACGTAACTGCTCCAGCAGAATATCTTGGTTCCGTAATGGGCGACGTTACAAAGCGTCGTGGTCAAATCATCGACCAAGAAGAAGTTGGTAACGCAATTAAGGTTAAGTCTTATGTTCCATTATCAGAAATGTTCGGTTATGCAACTGACCTACGTTCCTTTACACAAGGTCGTGGTACATACCAAATGACAATGGATCATTACGATGAAGTTCCAAAGAGCATCGCTAAGGAAATCATCGAGAAAAACGCTTCAAAGTAACATATTGCATTTGTGACACTAATATCTTAAAATGATATAGGTCTAGTACTAAATTACAGGAGGAAATTAACATTATGGCAAAGGCACATTTTGACCGCTCTCTAGAGCACGTTAATATCGGTACGATCGGACACGTCGATCACGGTAAAACAACTCTAACAGCGGCAATCACAAAGTATTTATCAGAACACCCAGAGGCTGGTAGCGCTGAATTCAACGCTTACGACTCAATCGATGGTGCACCTGAAGAAAAAGAACGTGGAATCACAATCAACTCTTCACACGTAGAGTACAGCACAAAGAACCGTCACTACGCTCACGTAGACTGCCCAGGTCACGCTGACTACGTTAAGAACATGATCACTGGTGCCGCTCAGATGGATGGAGCTATCTTAGTAGTAGCTGCAACTGACGGACCAATGCCTCAAACACGTGAACACATTCTTCTATCTCGTCAGGTAGGAGTACCTCGCATGGTTGTATTCCTAAACAAGTGCGACATGGTTGACGATCCAGAACTAGTTGATCTAGTTGAAATGGAAGTTCGTGATCTTCTTTCCGAATACGGATTCGACGGTGACGAAACTCCAATCATCCACGGTTCAGCTCTAGGATGCCTAAATGGGGAAGCTCAATGGGCAGAAAAGGTTGGAGAACTAATGAACGCAGTTGATGAATGGATCCCAACTCCACCAAAAGAACTTGACAAGCCATTCCTAATGGCAGTTGAAGACGTATTCACAATCACAGGTCGTGGTACAGTAGCTACTGGACGTGTTGAACGTGGACAACTAAACATGAACGACGAAGTTGAAATCGTTGGTCTAAAGGAAACAAAGAAGACTGTAGTAACAGGTATCGAAATGTTCCGTAAGCTTCTTGACTTCGCTCAAGCTGGTGACAACATCGGTGCGCTTCTACGTGGTGTGAACCGTGAACAAATCGAACGTGGACAAGTTCTTGCTAAGCCAGGAACAGTTACACCTCATACAAAGTTCAAGGCTCAAGTATACGTACTAAGCAAAGAAGAAGGTGGACGTCATACTCCATTCGTTTCTAACTACCGTCCTCAGTTCTACTTCCGTACAACTGACGTAACAGGTATCATCACTCTTCCAGAAGGTGTTGAACTATGTATGCCAGGTGACAACGTAGAAATGAACGTTGAACTACTTGCTCCAATCGCTATCGAAAAGGGAACAAAGTTCTCTATCCGTGAAGGTGGACGTACAGTAGGTTCCGGTAACATCATCGAAATCGTTGAATAATTACCAAACTGATTAAGGGAATTCTCGTAAGAGGGTTCTCTTTTTTTGTGCGTTAAGCGTGGTAAGACATTCTAAGTAATTAATGTTTCTTGCTAGTTTCCTGGAAGAGGACATGTTAAAAATGACAAACTATATTATAATAGGCATATAGATGCGAATATTTTGAAAAGAAGGTGAGAAGATGCGCATTGATTTCAATGTGAAGAAGCAAGCGAAGTCTGTTTTAATGAATCATTATGGAATATGTATTTGGTTAGAGCTCATTGACCGGGCAATTGGTTGGATTGTGTTTGGCTATTATTTCTATAACGTTCGCACGGAAATCATGTTGTATGGAAAAAAAGCATTACTACAATCGGACGTCTTACTCTTTTTACATATTTCCATTCTGATTGGTTACTTGATTGTAAGACCATTGCAAGTAGGGGTAATTGATTGTTTGATGCATCTAGAAGAAAACGATTGGTCCAAACGAATTGCTAAGGCATTTGATCGTACACATTATTGGCGTAATGTGAAGACAATGTTTATGAAAGAGTTCTTGATTGCCTTGTATAGCTTGCTGTTCGTGGTACCAGGTGTTGTGAAGAATTATCAGTTGTACTTCGTTCCATTTGTTTTGAACGAATATGAAGAATTAACAACGAAAGAAGTGTTGAATCGTTCTAAGGAATTCACAACGGATTACAAGTTGGATTTATTCATGTTTGAATTGTCCTTCATTGGTTGGGTTCTTTGTGGTTACTTAACACATGGTGTAGGGGATATCCTGTATGCGAGTCCTTACTATCATTTATCTGTTGTTGAGTTGTTTAGAAGATTTGTGGATTCCTATCAAGGAAAGAAAGAGGAAAGTTTTGTATGAGAACACGGCAAGAGCTGAAAATGCAAGCGAAGAGTTTCTTTAAGAGTCATAACTATTGGGAACTTGTTGGTTTAGGGTTGTTATTGTATTTCCTAGAAGAAGGCTTTGTGGTTTATCAGAAGAAAGATGCGTTTGCGACTGCATCTGAAAGGTTTGTTCATTACACAATGGAAACTTATACGCTTCCATATGTGAATATTATTTTCCCGTTGCTTGGGATCTTTGTGTTCCTACCATTAGCGTATGGAGTTCGTAAGGCATTCTTGTATAGGGTGCGTGAAGAAGATAGTTCGGATTGCATTGGGGATAGCTTTAATTCCATGTGGTACACACGTAATCTTGCGATAATCATTGTGGTTGGCTTTAAAATTTGGTTAGGTACGATGTGCTTAGTGATTCCTGGGCTTGTGATGTATTACAAGTATTACTTTGTTAGTTACATTGCGGCAGATCATCCGGAAATGTCACGTTCTGAGGTTATGCAATTGTGTGATCGTATGACCTACGGAAAGAAGATGGAGTTGTTTATTTACAATGTTTCTTTCGTAGGATGGATGTTACTGAGTATATGTACGGGTGGATTAGTTGGGATCTTCTATTATTTGCCATATAAATACTTAACGGATACGATGCTTTATGAAGAGTTTATTGCGAATGGATATGATCCAACACGTATATATTAGAAAGAGATGTAAATGATTAAAGGGATATTATTTGATTTTGATGGAACGTTGAGTAATCGAATTGAATCAGCGTATATGATGTATCGGTATTTGTTGCATGATATGTTTCCGGAGATGGACATTCATTCTTATGAGTTTGAAGGTCGTGTACAACGATGCATGTTGTGGGATGAGTTTGGTTCGATTAATAAGCGTCATGTGTTAAACCAGATTAAGAAGAAGTGGAAGGAAGACTTAGATGTCGAACACTATGTTGAGGTTTGGTATGATACCTTCCATGAATTCCAAGTCGAACAGCCACATTGTTATAGGGTGTTGAATGAGTTGAGTAAACATTACAAGCTAGGCGCGGTTACGAATGGAAATGGGAAAACACAGGCGTTAAAGATTGATATTTTAGATTTCCGTAAGTTTTTTGAAACAGTACGGATTTCTGGTGACTTTGGTGTGCATAAGCCAGATCCTAGTATTTTCTTGCAAGCGGCAAAGGATTTAGGATTAGAACCAGAGGAAATTGCCTTTGTTGGTGATACGTTTGATACCGATATTACGGGAGCGATTCAAGCGGGCATGTTACCGATATGGTTCTGTTATGAACATAAGGGTGTTAGTTTGTATCCGGTGAAGCAAGTAAGTGGCTTTTTGGAACTGGAAGAAATGTTCCTAACGGATACAAGTTGGAATCAATAGTTGAGGTTGTCTAGTGGTCTAGGCAATCTTTTTTTATGAAAAATGGCAAAATTTTTGGTTTCTTGTTCAAATTCAGGGGGTTAAATTGATTGTTTTTTGAAGAAAGTGAATTGATAACGCTTTCAAAAAATTTTATTAAAAACATTGTATTTCCGCTTGCATAAGCATTATTAGCGTGTTACTATATACGGGCATTCGCGAAGACGTGGGAGGTTGCCGGCACGCTGAAAGGCGTTGTAATAAGCGTTGTAAATAACAGCGTGATAACCGGGTAATTCACACCGAGCGATCTACCGGAGTAAACGGTAGGTGAAATAGAGGAGGAAAATTTCATGGCAAAAAATTCTGTAAGAATTCGTCTGAAGGCTTACGAGAACAGAAATCTGGATGCTGCAAGCAAGAAAATTGTAGAAACAGCTAACAGTCACGGCGCAAAGAAAATCGTCGGTCCTGTTCCACTGCCAACAGAGAGAGAAGTTGTCACGGTTCTACGTGCTGTACATAAGTACAAGGATTCCCGTGAACAGTTCGAAATCCGAACACACAAGAGATTGATCGAGATCATCGGCCCATCAGCTGAGACTATTGATGCTCTAAGTAGATTAGATCTACCAAGCGGCGTTGATATCGAGATCAAGCTTTAAGAAAGGAACCGGGTGATAACAAATGAAAGGTATCTTAGGTAGAAAACTCGGTATGACTCAAGTATTCACAATCGATGGTGAACTAATTCCAGTTACAGTAATCGAATGTGGCACTAACGTTGTACTGCAGAAGAAAACAGTGGAGAATGATGGCTACGAAGCTGTTCAGTTAGGTTACGTTGACGTGAAAGAACACCGTGCAACAAAGCCTGCAATTGGACATGCTAAGAAAGCAAACACAGCTCCAAAGAAATATGTCCGCGAATTTAAGGCTGACGAACTTTATAACCTTGAAGTTGGTGCAGAAGTTAAGGCTGACGTATTTGCAGCTGGTGACGTTGTAGACGTTACTGGTACAAGTAAGGGTAAAGGTTACAGCGGTGTAATCGTTCGTAACAACGGTACTATTGGACCAAAGTCTCACGGTTCTGGACACCATAGACATGTAGGTTCTCTTGCAACTACAGGACGTAACAACGGCCGTATCGAAAAGGGAGCTCCAATGCCAGGTCAGGAAGGTTGCTTCACAACAACTAACCAAAACCTAACAATCGTAAAGGTTGATGCAAACGAAGGATATATTCTAGTCAAGGGTAATGTCCCTGGACCAAAGCGTGGTCTTGTAATGATTAAGACAACAGTTAAGCCTGTGAAACATGTTGATGCTGTTGAACTAATCTCTTACGAAGGAACTTCAGTTGAAGAAGTACTTGAAGAAGTGACTGAGGCCATTAATGCGGAAGCTGCAGCAGCTGCCGCACAGAAGTAATGGGAGGCACAATTCATGACAAAAATGGATGTATATAACCTTGAAGCGAAGGTTGTTGAAAGTTTCGAACTTTCTGATGCTGTATTCGGAATTGTTCCAAATCAGCAAGTAATGTTCGATGCTGTTCTTACATATCTTGCAGGTATGAGACAAGGAACACATGCAACAAAGACTCGTTCAATGGTTAGCGGCGGAGGTAAGAAGCCATTCCGTCAAAAGGGCACAGGACGTGCTCGTCAAGGTTCTACTCGCGCTACACAGTGGAGACACGGTGGTATCGCATTCGGACCTCAACCACGCAAGTACAATAAGAAAACAAACCGTAAGGTTAGAAGACTTGCATTGAGATCTGCTCTTTCTGAAAAGGTTCTAGAAAACAAGTTCACTCTTGTTGATTCTCTAAGCTTTGATGAAATCAAGACAAAGAAGGCTGTAGCTGTTCTTAAGGCATTTGGATTCGAACGTAAAACATTGTTCGTAGCTGACTGTTCTGAAGACTTCGACAATGCATTCATCTCAATGAGAAACATTCCAAATGCGGTTGTTGTTTCAGTACCTGCACTAAATGTTTATGACATTGTTAACGCAGATCAAGTTGTCTTCACAAAGAAGGCTGCTGAAACTGCTGGGGAGGTATTTGCAGCATGCTAGCACGTGAAGTAATCATTCGCCCAATTATCACTGAAAAGTCAATGCGACTAAACGAAATGGACAACAAAGTTACATTCGAAGTTGCTCAGGGCACAAATAAAACACAAATTGCTATGGCAATTGAAGAAATCTACGGTATCAAGCCTCTTAAGGTTAATGTTTCAAACAATCACCCTAAGAAGCGTCGCGTAGGACGTTACGTTGGTGTTAGAAACCGCGTACGTAAGGCAATCGTTAAGCTTCCAGCTGGAACAGACATTGCTTTGTTTGAAGAAATCTAAGCTAGATTTCAAAATATCGGAGGAATTCGCTAGCTCCGGAGAAATGCGAAAGGAAATTTAGAGAAATGGCTACTATTAAAAAGTACAAGCCGACTACACCAGGGCGCCGTAATATGAGCACCCTTGATTCGGCTCGAATCACTAAATCTACTCCTGAAAAGAGTCTTCTTGCTCCTAAAAAGAGCAAGGGCGGACGTAATAACTACGGACGTATCACAACTCGTCATCAGGGTGGTGGAGTTAAACAAAAATACAGAATCATCGACTTCAAGAGAAATAAGGACGGCATCGTAGGACGCGTTGCTGGTATCGAATACGATCCAAACCGTAATGCAAACATCGCTCTTATTAACTATATGGACGGTGAAAAGCGCTACATTATTGCACCAAAGTCACTTAATGTTGGCGACGAAGTTATCTCAGGCGTTGAAGCAGATATCAAAGTTGGTAACGCAATGGAACTTCGTAACATGCCTGAAGGTACATTCATCCACTGTGTTGAATTAGTTCCAGGTAAGGGTGGACAAATGGCTCGTGCAGCTGGATGTTCCGCACAAATCTTAGGCTTCGATGGCCCATATGCAACACTACGTCTTTCATCTGGTGAAATCCGTAAGGTTCGCAACAACTGCCGTGCAACAATCGGTGTTGTAGGTAACGAAGACTTCAACCTAGTTAAGATCGGTAAGGCTGGACGTAACCGTTGGAAGGGTATCCGCCCAACAGTTCGCGGTTCCGCTATGAACCCTTGTGATCACCCTCACGGTGGTGGTGAAGGTAGATGTCCAATCGGACGTACTAGCCCAATGACACCATGGGGTAAGAAAGCTATGGGTGTTAAGACACGCGATTCCAAGAAGGCTTCGAACAAACTAATTGTTCGTAGACGCAATGGGAAATAACTGAGAGGAGAAATACACAATGTCAAGAAGCATTAAAAAAGGTCCTTTCTGTGATGCCCACCTAATGAAAAAGGTTGAAGCACAGAATGCGGCAAATGAAAACAAAGTTATCAAAACATGGTCACGCCGTTCAGTAATTTACCCAAGCTTCGTAGAACATACGTTCGCAGTACACAATGGTAAAGAACACGTTCCTGTTTATGTAACAGAAGATATGGTCGGACATAAGCTTGGTGAATTTGTATTGACACGTACATACAAAGGACACGGCGATTCCGGAGTTACAAACCACTCAACAGCACAAGCAATTGCAGCTGTATCTGGTGGTAGATCAGATAGAAAGGCGTAGGAATAGAACATGGAAGTTAAATCAACAGCAAAAACAGTTCGCTTCACTGCGCGTAAGACACGTCTTGTACTAGACGTAATTCGTGGAAAGAGCGTTGAAGAAGCTCTTGCAATTCTACAATTCATGCCTAACCAGGCTGCTGTAGCAGTTGCAAAGGTAGTTAAGACAGCTAAGGCTGACGCAACTCACAACTTCAATATGGATGCATCAAAACTTTACATCACAAAGTGCTATGCAGACGAAGGAATTACAATGAAGCGCTTCAGACCAAGAGCTAAGGGTTCAGCAGCTCCAATCATGAAGAGAACAAGCCACATCACAGTTGTGGTTGACGAAAAGTAAGGGAGGAAGATCAAGATGGGACAAAAAGTTAGCCCAATCGGCATGAGAGTCGGAGTCATTCGTGACTGGGATTCAAGATGGTATGCCAACAAGGCCGATTTTGGAGATCTTCTGAACGAAGATGTCAAAATCCGTGAATTCCTTGAAAAGGAACTCAAAGAATCATATATTTCACGCATCGAAATCGAACGTACAGGAACAAATGATTGCAAGATCATCGTTCGTTGCGCTCGTCCAGGTGCAGCTATCGGAAAAACAAACGATGGCAAGGACAAGATGGAAGTTCTTAAGAAGAGCTTAATCAAGTTAACAAACGGTAAGGAAGTTAAGATCGATATCGTTCAAGTTGCTAATCCAGATCTAGATGCTCGTTTAGTAGCACGCAAGATTGTTGAACAACTTGAAAACCGTCAATCCTTCCGTATCACTCAAAAGAAGGCTATTCAGCAAACAATGCGTTCTGGAGCAAAGGGAATCAAGACTCTATGTTCTGGTCGTCTAGGTGGAGCAGAAATCGCTCGTGCTGAAGGCTACTCAGAAGGTATCGTTCCTCTACATACACTAAGAAGCGATATCGACTATGCGGCTGAAGAAGCATACACAACATACGGTAAGCTAGGTGTTAAAGTTTGGATTTGCCGTGGTGAAGTACTTCCAGGACAAATGGTTGAAGAACCAAAGGCTCCTAAGCGCCCACAAACACGTGCTCGTAGAGGACGTAATGGTGGACGTAATGACCGCCGCTCTGCAGCACCTCGTAACAACGAAGCTGCAAACAAGGGAGGTAACAAGTAATTATGTTGATGCCTAAAAGAGTAAAGTGGAGAAGACCACACCGTCTTTCTTACGAAGGCCGTGCAAAAGCTGGACGCGAATTAGCATTCGGTGATTACGGTATCGTAGCTGACGAAGGCGGATATATCAGCAGCAACCAAATCGAAGCTGCTCGTATCGCTATCACACGTCACATGGCTCGTGATGGTAAAGTATGGATCAAAGTGTTCCCACAACTTGCAAGAACTAAGAAACCTCTAGAAGTACGTATGGGTTCTGGTAAAGGTGCTCCTGATCACTGGGTAGCAGTTTGCCAAGCTGGACGTGTTCTATTTGAAATCTCCGGTGTTCCTGAAGATGTGGCTCGTGAAGCATTAAGACTTGGTGCTAACAAGCTTTGCGTAAAAACTCGCTTTGTAAAGAAAGGCGAAGGTAAGTAACCCATGAATGTAAAAGAAATTAGAGACATGAGTAACGAAGAGCTAAACAAGCAAGTTGAAGCTCTAAAGAATGAACTCTATGGCTTGCGTTTCGCGCAGGCTACTGGATCATTAGAAAATCCAGCTCGCATGAAAGAATGCCGCAAGACAATTGCACGTATTAAGACAGTTCTAACTGAACGTGCAAATGAAATCGCAAAGTAAAGGAGGACTAAGTGATGGAAACTAGAAATAAAAGAAAAGTCGTTCGCGGACGTATCGTAAGCGACAAGATGGACAAAACCGTCGTAGTTGAAGTTGAAACAACACGCAGTCACCCTTTATATGGAAGACGCGTTAAATATTCAAAGAGACTAAAGGCTCACGATGAAAACAACCAATGCAAAGTTGGCGATATCGTTGAAGTAATGGAAACAAGACCATTATCAAAGGATAAGCACTTCCGTGTTGTTCGCATCGTTGAAGAAGCTATTGTTCTTTAAGGCACAGGAGGAGAAAGCTATGATTCAAAATGAAAGCAGATTGAAGGTCGCTGACAACACTGGTGCCAAAGAGCTCCTTGTTATCCGTTGCCTTGGAGGGTCAAACCGTAAGAGTGCAAACATCGGTGACGTAGTAGTATGTTCTGTTAAATCTGCAATCCCAAACGGAACAGTAAAAAAGGGTCAGGTTGTTAAGGCAGTTATCGTACGTACAGCGTATGGCATCAGCCGTACAAACGGAAGTCACATCAAATTCGATGAAAACGCAGCAGTTATCATCAAGGATGACAAGACACCGGTTGGAACTCGTATCTTCGGCCCAGTCGCAAGAGAACTTCGTGATAAAGATTACATGAAGATCGTATCTCTAGCGCCTGAAGTATTATAGGAGGCAGACCAGATGAAAATCAAAACAGGTGATAAAGTAAAAGTTATCAGCGGACATTACAAGGGAACAGTTGCAGAAGTTAAGGCAGTTTCACCAAAGACAAACAGAGTCATTGTTGAAGGCGTTAACATGATGAAGAAGTCCCTAAAACCAAGCCAAATGAATCCAGAAGGTGGAGTTGTCGAAATGGAAGCTCCAATCAACGCTTCAAACGTTATGCATTATGACGAAAAGGCTAAGGTTGCAGGTAAAGTTGGCTACAAACTAGAAGACGGTAAAAAAGTCCGTTACAACAAGAAATCAGGAAATGTTATTAAGGAGGCTAAATAATCATGAATAGACTACAACAAAAGTACATCGATGAAGTAAAGCCTTCCTTGATGAAAGAATTCAACTATACAAGCCCAATGCAGGCTCCAAAAGTTGAAAAGATCGTCATCAACCTTGGTGTTGGTGAAGCAATCTTCAACCCTAAAGCGCTTGAAGAAGCAGTTAAGGAATTAACTCAAATCTCTGGTCAAAAGCCAGTAATCACAAAGGCTAAGAAGTCCATCGCGAACTTCAAGCTTCGTGAAGGTACAGCCATTGGTTGTAAGGTTACTCTACGTGGAGAAAAAATGTACGACTTCCTAGATAAGCTAGTAAGCGTATCTCTTCCTCGTGTACGTGACTTCCATGGTGTTCCAGCTACATCATTCGATGGACGCGGAAACTACACACTTGGTGTTAAGGAACAGTTGATCTTCCCAGAAATCGACTTCGACCGTGTATCCAAGGTTCGTGGTATGGATATCGTTATCGTAACATCAGCTAATACAAACAAAGAAGCTTATAGCTTGCTCAAGGGATTGGGCATGCCGTTTGCAAAGTAAGGAGGGCTAAGTAATGGCTAAGAAAAGTTTAAAGGTTAAGCAGAGCCGTCCTGCGAAGTTCTCAACGCGTGAATACACACGTTGCGAGCGCTGCGGCCGCCCACATTCAGTATTAAAGAAATACAAAGTCTGCCGAATTTGTTTCCGTGAATTGGCTTATAAAGGTCAAATTCCTGGAGTTAAAAAGGCTAGCTGGTAAGGAGGAACAAACTAATGAATATGACAGATCCAATCGCGGATATGCTTACTAGAATCCGCAACGGTGTGCAAGCACACCACGAAACAGTAGATGTTGCTCCGATCTCAAAGGTTAAGGTTGAAATTGCCAAGATCCTTAAAGAAGAAGGCTACATTGCAAACTATGCAGTAACTGGCGAAGGCATCGAAAAGAAGCTTGTCGTTACTCTACGTTACGGCGCTGATGACGAAAAGGTTATCAAGGGAATCAAGCGTATTTCTAAACCTGGACTTCGCGTTTACGCTAAGTCTGATTCAGTACCTCGCGTACTAAATGGTCTAGGTATTGCCATCATCTCTACATCTAAGGGTATGATGACAGACCGTGAGGCTCGTAAATTACACACTGGCGGCGAAGTTATCGCTTACGTGTGGTAAGAAAAAGAAAGGATACTACTAATGTCACGTATCGGAAATAAAGCGATTACCGTTCCTGCTGGCGTTGAAATCAATGTCGCTGCAGGTAATGAGGTGACGGTCAAAGGTCCAAAGGGAACATTAACACGTGGATTCTCTCCACTTATGCAAATTAATGTTGAGGACGGGACTGTCAAGGTCGTTCGTCCTAATGAGGAAAAGATGACCAAGCAGTTGCACGGAACAACTCGTGCTTTACTAGCTACTATGATTGAAGGCGTTTCTAACGGTTATACAAAGACCCTAAAGATCGTCGGAATCGGTTATAAGGCTAACATGAAGGGTAAGAACCTTGAACTTCACGTTGGTTTCTCACACTCAATCGAATGTGAAATCCCAGCTGATGTAACATGTGAGCTTAAGGATGCTACAACGATCGTTGTAAGCGGAATCGACAAGCAGAGAGTCGGACAATTTGCGGCTTCAATTCGTAACCACCGCAAGCCTGAACCATATGGAGGAAAGGGAATTCGTTATATCGATGAACAAGTACGCCGTAAGGAAGGTAAGACTGCTGCTAGTAAGAAGTAGCGGGAAGGAGAGTAAACAATGCTGAAGAAAATTAATAAAAACGAAGAACGTCTTCGTAGACACGCTCGTGTTCGCAAGACAGTCAGCGGAACTCCAGAGTGCCCGAGACTAAATGTGTTCCGCAGCAACAAGAACATCTATGCCCAACTCATCGATGATGTAAATGGGAAGACATTGGCTGCTTCTAACAGCAAAGATTTGAAACTAGCAAATGGTTCCAATATCGAAGCTGCTAAGGCAGTAGGTGCAGACATTGCTAAGAAGGCAATGGCTATGAAGATCGAATCCGTACGCTTTGACCGCGGCGGATACGTCTATCACGGAAGAGTTCAAGCACTTGCAGATGCTGCAAGAGAAGCTGGACTTAAGTTCTAAGGGGAGGAGACAATCATGGCTAATAATTTTAGAAGAAGACGTGCTCCAAAAGAATTTGAAGACGTTGTAATCTCCATCAACCGTGTCAGCAAAACCGTGAAGGGCGGACGTCGTATGCGTTTCGCTGCTCTTGTCGCTGTAGGTGACAAGAAGGGCAGAGTTGGATTCGGAATGGGTAAGGCTGCAGAAGTACCTGATGCAATCAGAAAGGCTAACGAAGCAGCTCGTAAGAATGTATTCCGCGTTAATCTAGTGGATAACAACCGTACAGTTCCTCATATGTACAAGGGTAAGCATGAAGGTTCAACAGTTATGTTGAAGCCAGCTGCACCTGGTACTGGAGTTATCGCCGGTGGTGCTGTTCGTCAGATTCTTGAACTTGCAGGTATCGAAGACGTACTATCTAAGGTACTTGGAAGCCGTACATCAGTTAACGTAGTTTACGCTACACTTGATGCACTAAAGAACATGCGTACAGTTGACGAAGTTGCTAAGCTTCGTGGACTAAAAGTCAACGAGATTCGATAAGGAGGAGCTCACAATGAAACTTAATGAAATGAAAGCAAACAAGGGAGCCCGCTTTACTTCTAATCGCGTTGGAAGAGGTCAGGGTTCCGGTAACGGAAAGACTTCCGGTAGAGGACAAAAGGGTCAAAACTCAAGATCTGGTGGCGGTGTAGCTATCGGATTTGAAGGTGGACAAACTCCTCTATTCAAGAGAATCCCTAAGCGTGGATTCACAAACATCAATCGTAAGGAATATGCAGTAGTTAACGTTGAAGCATTAAATGCATTCGAAGACGGAACTACAGTAAACTTTGAAGTTCTTAAGGCAGCTGGAATCATCAAGAAGCAACTTGACGGTGTTAAGATTCTTGGTGAAGGAAAGCTAGAGAAGAAGCTAACAGTACAAGCAGCTAAGTTCTCTAAGACTGCTCTCAAGGCTATTGAAGAGGCAGGCGGAAAAGCTGAGGTACTATAACATGATGGGTACGTTCGCCAGCCTGTTTAAGAATAAAGAAATCCGTAACAAGATCTTCTTTACTCTTGCCATGCTGTTGATCTATCGCATCGGGTCTGCAATTCCAGTACCGGGTGTAGATGCAACAAAGCTCGCGGCACAGATTGCGGACAACTCAATACTGAGCATGATGAATCTATTAGGAGGCGGTGCCTTCGAACGATTGAGCGTGTTCGCATTGGGTGTTACACCTTATATTACCGCAAGTATTATCATCCAACTTCTAAGTATGGATGTAATACCTGCTCTTACTGAAATGGCTAAATCTGGCCAGACAGGAAGACAAGAAATGGAGAAGGTCACTCGCTATACAGCGGTGATCCTTGCCTTCATTCAGTCATATTCTATGGTTTATGGATTTGATCGTTCGTATCAAATTCTTGAATCAAATACCGTAGCGTCCTACATGTTTACAGCAGTTATCCTAACAGCAGGAACACAGTTCCTATGCTGGATTGGTGACCGCATTTCCATGAAAGGCATCGGTAATGGACTTTCGATCCTTATCTTCGCAGGTATCGTATCGAATATGCCAGCAAACTTTGTTCAGGTTTACAACATTATGGTTGCCGGTTCAAGCCAAGGCGCTGTATTCAGCGGCGTTCTAAAGTTTGTACTATATTGTCTATTGTTCTTGTTAATCATCGTTGGCGTTGTAATTATGCAATTAGCTGAACGTCGAGTTCCAATTCAATATACAAATGCCGGTGGAAAGATGGCAAATCAAGGAAATCATACGTATCTTCCTTTCAAGATTAATAGCGCATCTGTAATTCCAGTCATCTTTGCGTCAAGCATTATGATGGCTCCACAGATTATTCTTTCCTTCACAAATGCTTCTGCTTATCAAAAGGTAGCAAATGTACTAAGCATGCAAAAGCCACTTGGATTAGTAATCTATGCGGTACTAACATACTTATTCACATTCTTCTATACAGATCTACAAGTAGATCCTGAGAAGGTGGCTGAAAACCTAAGTAAATCTGGAGCATACATTCCAGGTATTAGACCAGGTAAAGAAACCAAAACATACCTAAAGAAGGTACTCAATCGTATCACTGTACTAGGTGCAACAGCACTTACATTGATCGCGGTGATTCCTTACCTACTTCCAATGATTTCTAAGAGCCTTCCAGCTCAAGTATCATTAGGTGGTACTGGTATTATCATCGTAGTCGGTGTTGCAATGGAAACAGTAAGTCAACTTAAGGGTCAACTTACACAAAAGCAATACCGTGGGTTCCTAAACTTCTAGGAGGCTTAAATGAATATCTTAATTATGGGTCCTGCCGGAGCCGGCAAGGGCACAATGAGTGATCGTATCCTTGATGTATACGACGTTCCACACATTTCTACAGGCGACATGCTTCGTGAAAATGTAAAGAACGGAACAGAATTAGGAAAGCTTGCAAAATCCTACATGGATGCTGGAAGACTAGTTCCTGATGAAGTCATCAATGGTATGGTAGAAAACAGACTCCAACAACCGGATTGTGAGAAAGGTTATCTGCTTGATGGGTATCCGCGCACAGAAGCGCAGGCCAAAGCCCTCGCAGAGATTACTGATCGTATCGGCAAGCCAGTTGAAATCGTGCTAGCTCTCGAAGTAAAATTCGATGATTTAGCAAGTCGCATTACAGGCAGACGTATCTGCCCACAATGTCAGGCGATTTATCACATTGCAACTCATCCGAGCAAAGTCGCAGGTGTCTGCGATAAGTGTGAACATGAGCTCGTACAGCGTAAAGATGATACCGTTGAACAGTTGAAGGTTCGCATGGATGAATATGAAAAAAATACTTGGCCGGTTATCGAATATTACGCTAACAAGGGCGTAGTTTCGAAGATTGACGCAGCAAAGCCTGCGGATGAAGTCTTCGAAGAGGTAAAAAAGGCTTTAGGAAAGGTTGCATAATCAGGTCCGATGCGGGTATTATATATAAGCCCGCATCGGGAACCGATTTTTTTCAAGAAAGAGGACTAAATGGGAAAACAAGACGTAATCGAAATTGAAGGAATCGTTGAGGAAACACTTCCTAATGCCAATTTCAAGGTGAAATTAGAGAATGGTCACGAGATCCGTGCTCACGTTGCTGGTAAAATCCGTATGCACTACATTCGCATTTTACCAGGCGATCGGGTCACCGTTGAATTGTCACCTTATGACTTAACACGTGGGCGTATTACCTACAGGCATAAGTAACCGAAGGGTGTAAATCCATTATAGGAGGCATTTAATCATGAAAGTTAGACCATCAGTAAAACCGATTTGTGACAAATGCAGAGTAATCAAGCGCAATGGCGTAGTTATGATTATCTGCGAAAACCCTAAGCACAAACAGCGTCAGGGTTAATTCAGGAGGAGAAGTAGAATATGGCACGTATAGCTGGTGTGGATATCCCTGCAAATAAGCGGGTTGTAGTATCCCTCACATATATTTACGGCATCGGACCAACAACTGCGAAGAAGATCTTAGCTGATTGCGGAATTAGCGAAGATGTTCGTGTACGCGATTTAACCGATGAGCAGGAAACTGCAATCCGTCAGCATGTTGACAACATCAAAACAGAAGGTGATCTTCGTCGTGAACGCGCAATGGACGTAAAGCGTCTTATGGAAATCGGATGCTATAGAGGAATCCGTCATAGAAGAGGTTTGCCAGTTCGTGGACAACGTACTCGTACAAACGCTCGTACTCGTAAGGGACCACGTCGCACTGTAGCGAACAAGAAGAAGTAATTAGGAGGGTCGAATAATGGCAAAGCAAATGAGAAAAAACGCTGGTAAAAAAGCGATCCGCAAGAAAAAGGTAAAACGTAATGTTGCGCGTGGTGTTGCGCACATTCATTCAACATTCAACAACACAATCGTTACTATTGCTGACCAGCAAGGTAATGTAATTTCTTGGAGTTCAGCAGGAGCACTTGGTTACAAGGGTTCCCGTAAGTCTACTCCATACGTTGCTCAGCTATGTGCTGAAGCAGCAGGTAAGGCTGCTCTACAACAAGGTGTAAAGACAGTTGAAGTTAACGTTAAGGGCCCAGGTCCAGGACGTGAAGCTGCTGTTCGTTCACTACAAGTAGCAGGATTAGAAATTACTGCAATTAACGATGTAACCCCGATCCCACACAACGGATGTCGTCCGCCAAAGAGACCGCGTGGTTAATCAATAGATAAGGGAGGATTGTTTCATGCAAAAATTTGAACGCGCAGAATTTGAAGTATTGGAATACGTAGAATCTGAGAGCTATGGAAAGTTCGTTCTTTCCCCATTGGAGAGAGGTTTCGGTACTACAATTGGAAATGCGTTACGCAGAGTTCTGCTATCCTCCATGCCGGGAGCTGCGGTATTCTCCATCAAAGCTGATGGAGTTTACCACGAGTTCACAACAATCCCAGGAGTAAGAGAAGACGTCTCCATGATTATTCTTGCGCTTAAGCGTTTAGTCATGAAGGTGGAAGATGATGAAATCTATACACTAAGAATCAGTGCAACTGGTCCTTGTGAAGTAACAGCTGCAGACATTATTTGTCCAGCAGGTGTAGAAATCTTAAATAGAGACCTAGTCATCGCTCACTTGGAAAAGGCTCGTAAGAACGAGTCTGCTCCAACACTTGAGATGGAATTGAAAGTCAAGAATGGACGCGGCTATGTTGGCGCAGATGTTAACAAGCAGCTAAATCAAGGCAACTCACAGGGCATTGGAACGGTATTTACAGACTCCATCTTTACACCAGTTACAAAGGTTTCATACCATGTGGAACCAACTCGTGTAGGTCAAGATGCGAAATATGACAAATTGACTATGGAGATTTGGACAGATGGTTCAATCAATCCACAAGAAGCGTTTGCGCTTTCTTCACGTATTTTGATTGATCATTTAGAAATCGTAGCCGGCATCAATGATGAAGTTCTCAACCTTGAGAACGTAATCAAGGAAGGCAGCACAGAAGCACCAAACAAGGTTCAGACGACAATGATTGAAGATCTTGACTTGTCCGTGCGTTCCTACAACTGCCTGAAACGGGCTGGAATCCAGACCGTGGACGAGCTAACACAGAAGACCGAGGAAGAGATGATGAGAGTCCGTAACCTCGGAAAGAAATCACTGAAAGAGGTTAAGGACAAGCTAGCTGAATTAGGTCTAGGCTTCAAGTCCTTCGACTAATTAGGAGGAAACAAATATGTGGAACCGTAAATTCGGAAGAACAGCTGACCACCGTAAGGCAATGATGAGAAACCTTGCTACATCAGTAATTCTCTACGGACGTGTAGAGACAACTGAAGCAAAGGCTAAGGACATGCGTTCGGTAGTTGATAAATTGATCACTCTTGGTAAAAAGGGAGATCTTAGTGCACGTCGTCAGGCTGCAGCTTACATTCGCAACGTAGTTGCTGATGAAGCTACACAAAAGACTGTACTAAACAAGCTATTTGATGAAGTTGCGCCTAAGTACGCTAACCGCAATGGTGGATATACTAGAGTTATTAAGACTGGTACACGCCGCGGAGACGGTGCTAAGATGGCATTTATCGAATTAGTTTAATTCAATACAAACGAAACCACTTTCTATATGAAGGTGGTTTTTTCTATAAGGAATTGGCTATAAACTTGCAGAAAATCCATATTTTTTGTATGATAGGTAACAATTTTAGAAGGGATACTAGCGTATGTGGAACTATGATAACTCAATCGTAAATATTGCGAATGCATGTTTTAAATTTGCGGGTTTAGAAACCTATCATAAGGTTGATGAAGACTTATTTAACGAATTAAAACAGCGCAACTGCAAACAGCTGTTTGTTTTACTTGTAGATGCAATGGGATACAATAATCTCATTCAACAAGGCTTTCAAGATTCCTATCTATTAAACAATTTGGTGAAAGTCGTAGATACCGTATTTCCAACAACAACCACTTCTGCAACAACATCTTTCTTAACTGGAAAATATCCATCCGAGACAAACTGGCTTAGTTGGGGAATGTATGATGAAAAGTATAAGGATGTCATTGTGCCATTCTTGGACAAAGGATTATTCAATGAAGTAGAAGTTGAACCAAAACGCTTCTATCAAAAATATCCAATCTATAATCCGTATGTGGAAGAAGAAGTATGCGATTATTACTATCCATCCTGGAGCCCTTACCATGGTGTAAATGGCTTTGATGGATTATTAGAAGCGATGCTAGAAGAAAATAAAACAAAGGAACATAAACTTGTTTACTTCTATTACGACCAACTAGATTCAAAGATGCATGAATACGGTCCAAATCATTCCGAAATCAACAAGGAATTGGCGATGATTAATACAAAGCTTGAAGATCTTACGAAATCACTATCAGAAGATTCGTGTGTTCTCGTAATAGCAGATCATGGCCAAGTTGAAGTGACAGGACACATCATCGCAATGGATGATGAAGTGATTATGAATTCTATAACACGTGTATGTCTTGCGGATAATGCATTGTTATCAGTGGATGTCAAAAACAAAGACACATTCCTAAAACATATGGAAGATCACTATAAAGATCGCATCATGGTCTTTAGCAAAGAAGAAGTAATCGAAGGTCACTTATTTGGTGGATTAGACGCAAGAAACTGTGATGACTTTGCATCACAACTAGGCGATTATCTATTAGTTCCAAAACAAAATGAAACGTTGCAGTATATAAACCTATCAAATAAACCAGGTTCGCATTCTTCGATGCATAAAGAAGAAAAAGAAATACCAGTCATCTTACTACAAGGAAGACGAAAAGATGGAAGGAGGAGTGTATGAAACAGATCCTAGGAAAAATCAGCTTAGCGTTTGTTCTTCTATTGAATTTATGTGGTTGTAATTCAAACTCCACTGAACCAAACGAAAACAGCACAGTAGATCAATCAATCTATGAAGAATATAAGCAAGCAATGCAAAACCAAGAAAAATTAGATTCCTACACGCTGAATATCAAACGTAGTGATGATCGTACATATGACGAACTCTCAAAAGAAGCGTTCGATCTAACAGCAATTCTAGAAGTAGAAAATCGACATAAGAATCCAATAGCTAAGAGTGTTCTAGATATTTATGCCAATGGTCTAACGAGTAAGATGGAAAGCATCTTCGTTGATGATCGTTTGTATAACACATTTAACGGGGTTCAATTCTATGATGATAGTAGTTTTGAGGGTTATGAGAAGACTTTCCTAGTACCTTTAGAACCAAAGGTATTTAAAGAGAGCGAGATTAAGTCAATACAAAAAAGTGTAGAAGGAGATTCCATTTTTGAAATCGAACTAAATGAAATTGCAGCGAAAAAATATTATGAGACAAACATCGAACTAGAAGGAAATAAAGTTGAGACAGTTTGTGGACGAATCATAGACTATTTTGATACAAAAGATAGACAAATTAGAGAGAAAAT
>JAHHRC010000150.1 GCA_020026035.1 Erysipelotrichaceae bacterium
TAACGTCGTATTCGATTTCAATCTATTAACATTTCGAAAATGTTTGTGGTATGATGTTTGCGGGGTAAGCCCCAATTGAGGAGGAACATATGTTCAAAATTATCATTAAAGATAACTACGATGAAGTAAGCTTTGAAGCGTTCAAAGTAATGCAAGAAACACTTACTTCAAAAACAAATCCAGTTCTAGGTCTAGCAACAGGTTCTACACCAGTTGGATTGTACAAAAACATGATTCAAGATCACAAAGCACAAGGTACTTCCTATAAGAACGTTCTTACTTGGAACCTTGATGAATATATTGGAATTCCACGTTCCCATGAACAAAGTTACTACACATTCATGCATGAAAACCTATTCGATCACATCGATATTCCAGAAGAAAACGTTCACGTTCCACTTGGAGAAACAGACGATGTGGCGAAGTCTTGTGTAGACTATGAAAAGTCTATGGAAGGTCATACAGTGGATCTTCAAGTATTGGGTATTGGCTCTGATGGTCATATTGCCTTCAACGAACCAGGTACACCATTTGATTCCTTAACACACGTTATGGATCTAACAGAACAAACAAGACAAGACAATGCACGTTTCTTCGATGGTGACATTGATCAAGTACCTACTTGTGCAATCACAATGGGTCTTGGAACAATCATGCGTTCAAAGAAGATTGTCGTTATTGCGACAGGTGCGAATAAGGCGGATGCAGTCCATGGAATGCTTAAGGGTGAATTAACAACAGATTGTCCAGCAAGTATTCTTCAAAAGCACGATGACGTTGTTGTAATCTTAGACAAAGAAGCCGCAAGCAAGCTATAAATTAGTATGCATATGATTTGAGTCATGTGCACCAATGTGGCATACTATACACATAAGGGAGGTATTTTCCTATGAAGATGATTGAAACAAAACAAGAATATTTAGATATTCTAGCAGCCAACAAATCGGTATTTGTTGATTTCTACGCAGACTGGTGTGGACCATGTAAAATGGTAGGACCACTTGTAGAACAACTATCTGAAAAAGAAACAGATGTTGTATTCTTAAAGGTTAACGTAGATAAGACACCAGATGTTGCAGCGATGTATGGCGTTATGTCCATTCCAACATTGATTGCAATTAAAGATGGTGAAGTAGCTGCACAAGGTGTTGGTTACCAACCACTACCACAACTTGAAAAACTAGTTGAAAAGGCAAAGTAAGTTTTGAAGGGCTCCTGTGAGTCCTTTTTTTAATTTGTGTCGTATGATAAAATACCCTCATGGAAAAGATTGAATCGTTGCAAAATGCACGTATAAAAAAATGGTGTCGTCTCCATACAAAAAAAGGACGAGATGAAATGAAACGCTTCTTAATTGAAGGAGAACACCTCATCGAAGAGGCTTTGAAGGCAAACGTTGTAGAAACGATTATTACCGATACAACATGCCCATTTGCCTTTGAAGAAGTCGTTTTGGTAAGTGAAGCGGTGATGAAGAAAGTCAGTCAAAATGTATCAAAAGTCCATTTGATTGCCGTATGTAAAGAAGTTGAAGTAGATCTTACAAAGAAGGAGCGCTTACTGATTTTAGACGGTGTTCAAGATCCTGGAAATCTAGGAACGATGGTTCGAACCGCGATGGCCTTCCAGTTCGACGCTGTTTACTTATCAAATCAATGTGCAGATTTGTACAACGATAAAACCATTCGTTCAACCCAAGGCGCATTGTTTCATATGCCAGTCATTCGTGTAAAAGACGAATTAGATTGTCTTGTAGCAAGCTTGCAAGAAGAAGGGGTGAATGTAGTTGCGACAACGTTAGATGACGCAAAGCCATTAAAAGAAGTAGAAACTTGTTCGAAGATGGCTTTTATTCTTGGCAATGAAGGACAAGGCGTAAGCAAGTCTTTACAAGCTATGGCAAATCAAAGACTACGCATTGAAATGCAAGGCTTTGAATCGTTGAATGTTGCAGTAGCTGCTGGAATTGTGATGTATACATTCCAAGAACGAGTGAAGTAGAAAAGAGGGAAGAAATGGAAATCGCAGTATTGATTCCTTGTTATAACGAAGAACTAACCGTAGAGAAGGTTGTTCGTGACTTTAAAAAAGAATTACCAAACGCTAGTATTTATGTCTATGATAACAATAGTACCGATCGTACCGCTGAACTTGCAAAGAAAGCAGGGGCAATTGTTCGCTATGAAAGCCTACAAGGAAAAGGCAATGTTGTACGGTCAATGTTTCAAGAGATTGAAGCGGATGCGTATGTCATGATTGATGGGGATGATACCTATCCTGCAGAAGAAGTACATAAGCTACTACAACCTGTTTTAGAAGGGAAAGCAGATATGGTCATTGGTGATCGTTTAAGCAATGGAACCTATTATAAAGAAAACAAACGTTTGTTCCATGAAACCGGGAATAATATGGTACGTAACCTTATTAACTCCTTATTCCATGGTAATGTAAATGACATTATGACGGGCTATCGTGTCTTTTCAAGACGCTATGTAAAGTGTATGCCGGTTATGTCCGATGGATTCCAAATTGAAACAGAAATGACTGTGTATTCCATGATTACGAAGATGCACATTGTAGAAATGCCAATTCAATATAGAGATCGACCAGAAGGATCTTTCTCCAAACTTAATACCTACAAAGATGGTTGGAAAGTACTAGTGACATTGTTTGATTTATACAAGAACTATCGACCAATGTATTTCTTCTTTATGATCTTCGTGGTGATTTTTGTGATTGGATTATGCAATTTAATTCCTGGATTAAACCTTGTTATGGCTAGTAACATGCAAGGTATGGGTGGAGTTGTGAGTGGTAGTTTACTTGTGATGACATCGATTGTCTTCTTAGTAACTGGATTTATTTTGGATTTGAATAAAAACCAAACACTTCTTGAATTAGAAATTGCATTAAACCAATATGCCTTAAACAACAAGAAAGAAGGTAAGATTTAATCGTGATTGGTTTATCTATTGTGATCTTACTCTTGTTGTTAACAGGGTTTGGGATGGAAATGTGTGACGTATTGAACATGAACGAAAGAGGATACCATGCGCCAATTGGGATGGTATTCTTTTTGGCGTGTTTGCAGGTATTGTATTATCC
>JAHHRC010000151.1 GCA_020026035.1 Erysipelotrichaceae bacterium
GCAATCTTGCAAGAAAAGAATGTGGTATCTGGCTTTGTGATGGAAGAACAATTGGAAGACTATAAAGCTTGTTTTAAAGACTTACCAGTGGATTTCAGGGTGAAAGATCCAAGTGAAGTGCCGCATTTGAAATGTCCAACAAAACTAAGGAATGGGTGGTTTGCTCGACCATTTGAGATGTTTGTGGAAATGTATTCCTTACCTGCATATGAGGACTTTGATCCTACGTTATTCTTAGCAATTACGTACTGTATCTTATTTGGAATTATGTTTTCCGATATGGGGCAGGGGTTGATATTGCTGGTAGCTGGTTTGGCCTTGGAGAAGAAAAAAGGAAGGCTTTGGGGAGTTGTTGGTCGTTGTGGTATTACATCGGCGATTCTTGGGTTCCTGTTTGGTTCTTTGTTTGGCTATGAAGATGCCCTAAATCCAATTCATGAACATTTGTTCCATGTGCGTGAGAAGTTATTTGATGTCATGAGTAATTCAAATACGATGACGTTATTGATTGGGGCAATGATGATTGGTGCGGTATTGATTTTGATTACGATGTGTATGAATATCTACAATCATTACAAGCATAAGGATATGGGAGAAGTGCTCTTTTCCCAAAATGGGATAGCGGGACTTGTGTTCTATAGTTATTTGGTTTGTGCTGTTGGTGTGAAGATGCAGGGGAATGGTTCTTTGTTTACACCGATGTATGTAGTGCCTTGTGTTGTTGTACCAATTGTTTGTTTCTTGATGAAGGAGCCATTTACGAGGGTATTAGAAGGGAAGTCATTGAAACCAGAAGTTGGTTGGGGCAATTACTTTACGGAAAATATCTTTGAGGTATTTGAGATTCTATTGTCCTTTGTGACGAATTCGATGTCGTATTTGCGTGTTGGTGGGTTTGTGTTGAGCCATGCCGGTATGATGCTTGTGGTTATGACCCTTGCAAATATGGTTGATGGGGCAGGGATTGCGGTGGTGATCTTTGGAAATGCTTTTGTCATGTTACTGGAAGGGTTGATTGTTGGCATTCAGACCTTGCGGTTAGAGTATTATGAAATGTTTAGTCGCTATTACACTGGGGGCGGTAAGGCCTTTGAACCAGTGCAAGCAGATATGTTTGTAGCATAGAGTATTGGAGGAAATAAGTATGTTATCAATGAAAGAAATGTTACTACCACTTGTAGCTGTTGTGTTGGTCATTGGACCACTTTGGCTCATGTTCAAAAAGGGAGTAAACAAGGAAAATGCGAAAGCGCGTGTTCTGACACAGATTTCCATCTTTGCAGGTGTATTTATGATTGTTATGATCATGCAAGCACATAGTTTTACAGTACTTGCACAAGAGGCTGCGAAGGCTGGGGCAAGTAGTGATGCTGGGTTAGGATTTATTGCGGCTGCGTTAGCGGTTGCGGCTTCGGCACTTGGTGCTGGTTGGGCGGTTGCGAGTGCTGCTCCAGCGGCGATTGGTGCAATTAGTGAGAATCCAGATAACTTTGGTAAGGCAATTATCTTCGTTGCATTAGGTGAAGGTGTTGCGATTTACGGTCTATTGATTTCCATCTTAATCATTAATAAGTTATAGGTTTTCACTATGAAGGTATTTTGTATTAGTGACAACAACGATACGATGTTAGGAATGCGTCTTTGTGGCATTGAAGGGGTTGTTTTAAAAGGGCGTGATGAAATCTTAAAACAATTAGATGCTTTGATTGCGGATGAAGAGATTGCCATTGTCTTATTAACGACACGGGCCATTGAAGAGGTCGCAGACGTTGTTTCCAATTACAAATTGAACTTACAAAGGCCATTGCTTGTGGAGATTCCAGATCGTTTTGGTTCTTTGGAAATTGGGGAAACCATTGACTCGTATATCAGTGATGCGATTGGCATCAAACTATAAGGTGGTGCTATATGGGCTTGAATGAAAAGAAGATATTACATGCCATTGAAGAAGATATGAATGTACAAGCGAATATGGTCATCGATGTTGTAAAACATGAGATTGAAACCATGCACGATGAGAAGATTCATAGCTTTGAACGTGGATTGAAGAATGAAACGGAAACGTACTTAGAGCGGCAAATGTCTGACTTGCAATTACAGGCGAAGACAAGAGTGAGTCAAGATCGTTTGAAGAAGCGTCGTGATTTGTTGAAGTTACGACAGGAAATGACAGCTTCGCTTATGGATGAAGTAAGTCAAAAGGTCAAAGACTTTGTGGCAAGTGATGCGTATCAAGGGTTTTTAGAACAGCATTTAGACTTGGTTGAAGTGGGTTCTGGGTACTTTTTGGTTAGTGAAAGAGATGTTTCTTTGATGGAAGAATTGTTAAAGAAACGTGGGCTTTTGAATGAAGTAAGAACTGCATACTTTGCCTTTGGTGGTTTTCGGTATGTGGATGAAGAAGAGCGTTTTGAATATGCTTGCGATTTAAGTGAACGATTACAAGATGCCCATGCGTATTTTTTGAGAAATTCAAATTTTACATTTGCAAAGGGTGGTGTTGATGATGAGTAAAGATGTCATTTATGGAATTAATGGATCTGTTGTGTCGGTATTGCATTCAAAGGCTTTCTCGATGCGTGAGATGGTCTATGTTGGTAAGAAACAATTGCTTGGGGAAGTCATTCGGTTGGATGAAGATCGAACGATGATTCAGGTGTATGAATCCACAACGGGTTTACAAGTTGGGGAAGAAGTCGTTGGGACTGGGTCGTTATTAACGGCGAATTTAGGGCCTGGAATTCTTCGGAATATTTATGATGGAATTGAACGTCCATTGGAAGAGATTGCCAAGGAACAAGGTCACTTTATCTCGGAAGGAAAGTCTGTCTTTTCTTTGAAAGAAGATAAGAAGTGGGATGTTACGATGTGTGTCAAGGTTGGTGATGTTGTAAAAGAAGGGCAAATCTTTGCGACATGTGATGAAACGTCTTTGATTCAACATCGATCATTGATTCCAGTTGGATTAAATGGAACGGTTGTTGAAGCGAAAGAGAGTGGGGCATATACGGTTCGTGATGTCTTGCTGGTTGTAAAAGATGAAAAAGATGAATCCTTGAAGGAAATTACATTGGTTCAAAAGTGGCCAATTCGTATTCC
>JAHHRC010000152.1 GCA_020026035.1 Erysipelotrichaceae bacterium
AACTCGCGATCTCCTCCGTGACAGGGAGGCATGTTAGCCACTACACCACCGGACCAATTGATTAAGTTTTAAATGGAGCGAGTGAGCGGAATCGAACCGCCGTATCGTCCTTGGCAAGGACGTGTTCTACCATTGAACTACACTCGCAAATGGCGGTCCGGACGAGGATCGAACTCGCGATCTCCTCCGTGACAGGGAGGCATGTTAGCCACTACACCACCGGACCGTAAATGGCGAAGAAGGAGGGATTCGAACCCTCGCGCCGGGGTTGCCGGCCTATGCCCTTAGCAGGGGCACCTCTTCGGCCTCTTGAGTACTTCTTCACTACCATTTGATTCACCTTTAAGTAACTTGCGTTTCCTATCAGTGCCCACTTAATATATCATACCCATAAAATCGACGCAACTATTTTTCTACCCTAAAGTCACACAATTTTTCAATTTCTTGATAAATAAGCGAAACATTTCATCAAACTTTTTTTAACTCCGACAAAAATTCTTCCAACAAGTTAAGACCAAGCTCCAACTGTTCCAGTGAATAGGCATACGACATCCGAATAAACCCTTCTCCACTCTTTCCAAACGAAGACCCAGGAATCACACAGACACGCTTTTCTTCTAAAAGCTTCGTACAAAATTCATACGACGATAAATTCGTACATTGAATATTGGCAAACACATAAAACGCCCCTTCTGGTCGATTCGTCTTAAGCCCCATACCATTCAAACGATCCACAACATAATCACGACGCTTCAAAAAGGATTCGCGATGCATACAAATATCACTCACACCTCTTGCATTCAACGCTTCCATCGCTGCAAATTGACTCATACTTGTAACAGCCTTTAAAGAATATTGATGAATGCGATTCATCGCATCAATCAAATACTTCGGAGCCATCGCATACCCAATCCGCCAACCCGTCATGGAATACGACTTCGAAAAGCCATTGATAATCACTAACTGATCTTGAATCTCTTCAAAGATTCCAATGGAAGTCGGTTTATGATCAAAGGTCAATTCCAAATAAATCTCATCTTGCACAATCAAAATATTATGTTCCTTAAGAAGCGGAAGAATCTTTCGATAGTCTTCCTCGTTCATAACACCACCTGTTGGATTGTTTGGATAATTCAAAAGAATCATCTTCGTCTTATCACTAATACACGCCTTTAAGTTTTCTACCGTCACCTTAAACTGATCTTCTTCCTTCAACTGCAAGAACACCGGCTTTGCACGATTCAAATGCACCAAAGGCTCATAGGCAATGTATCCAGGGTCTAAGACAATACACTCATCGCCCTCATTTAACACACAACGACAAATCAAATCAATCGCCTCACTTGCCCCATGTGTCACAATCACATTGTCTTTCGTATAACCACTTACTCCATGCACATCACGATAAAAAGACACAATACGCTCTCGTAAGACATCATTTCCGAAGCTTTGTTCTAAACAAGTCTTCTCATCGTAAATCGCTGACATTCCAGCAACCCCAATATGATCAGGCGTTTTAAAATCCGGCTCACCGACAGACAACGAAATCACATTGTCCATCGAACAAGTCAAATTAAAAAATTGCCACAACAAACTCTCCGGTAAATCCGAAACAACCTCACTTAACGCAAACAACTCTTGATCCATACAGCCCCTACTTCCTTTTTACCATTATACAAAAAGAAAAAGAAGAACACGACTATTTCGTATCCTTCCATAGATAAAACACTTATGAAAAGAGGCATACATTTGCACGCTACATGGATATCCCTTTCCATGTATTCGAAAACATTCCATTAAGTGAACGAAAGAACGTTAAATTTGTAACCATTGACATGTAGAAACCTTACTACCACATCGCAAAGATATACCTCTACTGCCATTATAACAATCTTTCAAACGATTTCTATGCCCAAACGAAAAGAACACTCAAATCCCACAACTTCAAGGATTCAAATGTTCTAACAAAACAAAGTCCTAATGACTAAACGCATCTGGTAAGTCATTCTCTAATAAGATCGTATCCTCACTCTTTGCGACATTATACAATAACGCAAAGCCCTCTTTGACACTATCCACAACCGCAACCTTACCAAGATCAAAGCCAACTTCCTTTAACCCTTCGTAAATCGGTGCAGTCTGTTTCTTACCAACAAGAATCACCGCATCGCATCTTCCCTTCATATAACGACCAAACTCACGATTCACATCGTCTTGAATCTTTCCTAAGTCAATCATACCAGGTGTTACCACAAAGCGTGTTCCTTCCATCATCGAAAGAACATCCAAGGCCATCTTAGACCCCACAGGATTGGCATTAAACGCATCATCAATAAACGTATGTCCATTGATGACCTTCTTTTCCAAACGATGCTCCACTTGCTTCATAGAGCGTACCGCTCTTTGAATTTCCTTCCACGATACATTCATATATCGAGCAACCGCAATCGCCGATAAAATATTCAAAATATTCAATTCACCCAACAACTTCGTTTCAAAGTGAACCACTTCGTCTTTATAAACCACATCAAAGCTACTACCCATACGACTATATTGAATATGAATCGCACGATAATCCACATTTTCACTTCGTATACCATAACTTACCGTAGGAACCGTATTCTTCACGTTATACGTACGTATATATTCATTATCAAAGTTCATCACTCCAAGACCATCACTTGGTAACTTCTCAATGACTTCCATCTTCTCATGAATAATGTTTTCTAAACTACCAAACGTCGCTAAATGTTGTGGACCAATCGAAGTCACAACCCCAATCTTTGGCTGTACAAAGTTCATAAGATAACGAATATCCCGAACATGGTCAGCCCCCATCTCACACACAAACACCTCATCAATCGGACGCATATACTCACGAATCGTACGCGTAATTCCCATCGGTGTATTAAATGACGCCGGCGTCATCAATGTCTGATACGCTTCACTTAGTACCGCATTCATAACATTCTTTGTCGTTGTTTTCCCATACGACCCCGTAATTCCAATCGTAACTAAATTCGAATGACTCTTTAAAATCTTCTTCGCATCATTCAAATACATACGCTTCACAAACGCTTCAATAGGTGATGT
>JAHHRC010000153.1 GCA_020026035.1 Erysipelotrichaceae bacterium
TTGATTACTTACGAGATCATATGGTGCAAAACGAAGAAGACAAAGTCATGCGTGGTTTACATGTTGTCTTACTCGATGAAATTGATTCGATCCTCATTGATGAAGCGAAAACACCGTTAGTGATTTCAAATTCAACTATAACTAATACAAGACTCATTCAATTTGCGGATGAACTTGCAAAGTATCTAAAACGTGATAAACACTATACCCTAAATCAACGTGAACAATCTGTTGTATTGACCGAGGAAGGAATTAAGGTATGTGAGCGGGCCTTTCAATGTGAGACGCTGTATGATTTAGACCATGTTGAAATAGTGCATCGAATCAATCAAGCAATGCGAGCAAACTATCTTATGCAAAAGGAAAAGGATTATCTAGTACGTGACGATGAGATTTTAATTGTTGATGCAAATACGGGGCGAGTGATGGAAGGTAGACAATGGTCGGATGGGTTACACCAAGCGATTTGTGCAAAGGAAAAGATTGCGATTAAAGAAGAATCGGAAACCGTTGCGACAATTACCTATCAAAACTTCTTCCGATTGTACGATAAGATCTCTGGTATGACAGGTACGGCAAAAACAAGTGAAGAAGAATTCCGCGAAGTTTACAACATGTATGTCTTCACCGTTCCAACAAACAAGCCCATTCAACGCATCGATGCGCAAGATGAGCTCTTTGGGACAAAGCGAGCAAAGTATGCAGCGCTTGTTAAAGATGTGATGATTCGTCATAAAACAGGTCAACCAATTTTGATTGGCACGAAGGATATTGATACAAGTGAATTGTT
Organism: Erysipelotrichaceae bacterium; assembly: GCA_020026035.1. Classification (GTDB taxonomy): domain Bacteria; phylum Bacillota_I; class Bacilli_A; order Erysipelotrichales; family Erysipelotrichaceae; genus Bulleidia. The sequence continues at coordinate 791 of JAHHRC010000153.1, forward strand.
GTCCAAGATTCTTATGAATAATGGTGTTTCTCATACGGTATTAAATGCGAAAAATGACAGTGAAGAAGCAGAGATTATTAAACGAGCTGGACAACTATACGCAGTAACCATTGCGACCAATATGGCAGGACGTGGAACAGATATCAAACTTGGAACAGGCGTAAAAGAAGTAGGTGGGTTGTGTGTTCTTGGAAGTGAACGCCATGAATCCAAACGGATTGATGATCAATTGCGGGGAAGAAGTGGTAGACAAGGAGATGTAGGCTTTTCTAAGTTCTATTTATCACTGGAAGATTCTTTAATTAAACGTTATGGATCTGAATCATTAGAATCGGTTTTTGCAAGTCTTGGGGATGAGAAAGTGACGAGTAAACTTTTAACGAATGCCATCGAACAAGCACAAAAGCGTGTGGAAGGATTGAACTTCGATGCACGAAAGTATCTTCTTGAATACGATGATATTTTGCGCATTCAACGCGAAACAATCTATGCCCAACGCGACCACATCCTCAAAGAAAATGAATTAACATCCTTTATACAATCGATGATGCATCGTACGATTGAGGACCTTGTAAACTACGCGTATGAATGTGAAGATGTCTATAGGAGTATTTGTGATGCGTTACAAGAGTATCGGATTGAACTTGATGAAGAGTTGTATCAAGTATGGATTAAGGGTGGCAAGGGAAGGTTAATTGATCGATTAAGCTTGTATGTATGGCATGTCTATGAAACACGTGTTCAACATGTGAAAGAATACTTATATGCCTTTGAAAAACCGATGATGTTAGATGTGTTAGATCGTTTATGGATCGAACAAATGAATCGGATGTTGCATCTAAAGACAAATGTGCAGCTCAATTCCTATGCCAATAAGAATCCATTACAAGTGTATTCCGAACTTGCCTATACAAGTTTTGATGCCTTACAAACACGTCTTGCGAAAGAAGTTACTAAGAAGTGTTTGACACTGAAAATTGCCTACTACGAATAGAAAAAGCAAGCGAAGGAATCGTTTGCTTTTTAAATGGGATCTTTTTTTAAAATGAAGTGATTGCGTCTTGTTTCTAAGTAGCCATCTTTTACAAGTTTGGATAATTCATTGCTCATAGCCGAACGTTCAACGGATAGATAATCCGCAAGTTCTTGGCGATTGAATTCAATATCGAATTCATGACTATGTTTCCTTGAGGCAACTAGGGACAAGTAGGACAAGAGTTTTTGTCTTGTGGTTGCTTTTTGCATATGATTGATCTTTTCGTAGAGTAAGATATTCTTTTGGGCAATGTCTTGCATGAGGTTATGGGCAAGGATGGCATGGTATTGTCCTTCGTCTTCTAGGTTCATGATTTGATGTACATCGAACCATAAAACAACCGATGCTTGCATGGCTTCAATGGTCACATTAGAAGTTGAAGTTTTTGAACAAGCAAGGGCTTCACAGAAGATTTCATCGACATGAATGCAAGTTAGAAGGGTCTTTTCATCCCAGAAGTTTGTCTGATAGGCATGCAAACAGCCTTCTAAGAGTAAGCCACAACGGGTGATGGGCATTCCTTCTTTGATTAAGATTTGCCCTTTGCGATAGTGTTTTACTTGCGAATCGAGGGTGTATAGCATCTGATCGAACTCCGATTCGTGTACGCCTTGGAAGAGTTTGGCGTCTTGTAAAGAAATGAGTTGTGCATTCATGCCTTCTTTTTCACAACAATCGTTTGTTGGATTTACAACATTCTTTTTCATGTGCAAATTGTATCACATATTCTTTACAATTCACGAACTTTTGAAACAAACCGTTTGTTTTTCGAATGAAGAAGTAAGGAGGTTTGTATGAAAGAGTTTATTCAAGACTTTCGAATGGTTTGTAAGAGTTGTGGTAAGGATATAGATTGTTCAAGAAGGTATGTCATTTCGCAACTTGTGCATCCGTTTGAAGTAGAAGGTGTGATGGATGGCTGGTACTTTGAGGCCACTTGTCCAAGTTGTGGAACAGTGCATGAGTTTGATATACCGGTGAGTTATTGTGATGAGAAAAATGGGTACATGGTATTTTCTTGTGCCGAATGTGAGCGGTTGTATAAAGCGTTTTTGAGAGATTATACAGACAATCACAATGTCAATGAACGCTTTATGTTTACCTATCCTGACTTAGTGGCCTTTCGACTTGTAAAAAATAAAGAACAGTTAGTTGAGAAGATGAAGATTAACTATGCGGATTTAGATGATCGTGTGATTGAGGCAATTAAATGGGAAATCAGTCAAATTACCAATGACTTGTTTGATGGACCAATTACGTTGT
>JAHHRC010000154.1 GCA_020026035.1 Erysipelotrichaceae bacterium
AGGCTGCGGACTCTGAATCCGCCATGCACAAGTTCGAATCTTGTTACCCCAGCCAAATACAACTGACACATCTTCGGATGTGTTTTTTCTTATCTTGTTTTATAGAAATATTTTAGCGAACGTAATTCGTCGAATGTAGTTCAAAAAGAATTAGGGTACGTCAAGAAAATACGAATTATTTCGTGAAATTCTAATCAAACAGGCGTATAATGATTCGGTAACACAAAGGTGCAACGCACACTTTGTCTATTAAGAAGGGGGATTTCAAATGGGTATCTTATACCAACAAATGGGAATGAAAGAATTCGGCGTTTGTCTATTTATTCTTTTTGCATTAATGGCATTCAATGAATTTGGTCGTTCTACAAAATGGGGTGGAATTACATTATTCGTAATTTTACCAATTCTATTAACAATCTTTGTTTGGCCAACAACAGCTGCGCCAGGCAACAAGTACGGAACAGGGAACTGGTTCAACTGGGCCAAGACATATTCTGCACTTGCAGGATGCGTAGGGTTTATGTACTTACGCTACCATCCAGAAGCATTCCAAAAGAAATGGGCAGTCATCTTCCCACCAGCAATTCTAGCGATTAACATTCTAGAAGCTTGTGTACGTGACTTCCAATGCTTCTCATACGGTGCCTTCGAAGGTGCTCGTATTAACAACCTTTGGGTAATGAGCGGACCTTGGAATATCATGAACGGTATTGCTGGTCTATTAAACATCATCACAATCTGTGGTTGGGTAGGTCTATACGTTTCAAAGGATCGTACAAAAGACATGGTATGGCCAGATATGATCTGGGCATGGATCATCTGCTACGATCTATGGAACTTTGCATACACATACAACTGTATCTCAGACCATTCCTTCTACTGTGGTGTGATTCTACTTCTATCTTGTACAATTCCAACATTCTTCATCAAGAAGGGTGCATGGCTACAACATAGAGCTTCCACATTAGGAATTTGGATTATGTTTGTAATGACAGTTCCTCAATTCGCTGAAGAACTTCAACCAATTCCAACAACACACAATCCAACAGCATTCTTTGTGGTTTCATTAATCGCATTAGTTGCAAACCTATCACTATTCATTTACCAAATGAAGCGTGTTAAGGCAAACAACCTAAATGTCTTCAAGGATGAAATCTACAAGGGCACAAAGACATACGAAGATGTCTTAGCTGCAAACGATTACGTAAAGTAACACATGAAACATCGAGTATTGCACTCGGTGTTTTTTTATATCCAAAGAAAAACATCGAGTATACACTCGATGCTTATTCAAAGTTTGCTTGTAGGATATGACTTGCAAGATTTGCATCCGCGAAGTCAAGAACTACGATTTGTGGACCACTTGATGTAAGGTCAAAGGTTGCTAGCTGCTTGTTTAACGCTTTTGCATACTTGTATGGATGACCTACTTTGCTTGGACCTTTCGTACTTAGGAAGTTCAAATAAACACCTGTATGGACATGCGGATAAATAAAGCTTTGCCATTTCTCGTTTGTGTTTAAGCAGAAATGATCTTGTACAAAGAGATGTTGATTTGCAATCAAGCCTTCTTCAAAGACAGGTTCTTCAAAGGTTGTGTTGCGTTGATCATACCACATCATGACTAGTGGGTAGGTTGCATTTGTTTCACTTAAATAACGATTTGCTAGAACAATCTTACCTCGACCTTCTTGTATGGTAGGAAGGGTGTTATCGACTCGATACATTGCATTTATATGGCTTTCCATGTATGTATTATAGGTGTCTTGTGCTTGTTCAGAGGCTTTGATATTCACAAGGACCATTTCACTTGGGTGTTGTGTTAAGAAGGTTTCAATTGTAGTAAGTGTTTCATGTAGTGTAAGAGGCTTTTTAAAGAAGCCTTTGCGACATGTGAGTGGCCCATGTATCATGATGAGTTCATCGTTTTTGATACCGACTCTTAAGTCAAGATAACGAATACCTGCGTTTAATTGTTGTTCGATGGTTAGACTTTGACATCTTGACGCAAATGCAAAATCACTAGCATAGGCACAGGAGTCATGTGTTCCAGGTAAATAGATGGCATCTAACGAAAAAGAATCATCAAGAGCCTTCATCCATTCTTCGTTTCCTTTGTTTGCGTTTGTGGTTCCTTCAAAACAAGGAAGAATGCCAACTTGTACAATAATCAATGCAAGAATACAGAGTAATACAATACGGATTTGTTTTTTCATAAGTGACCTTTCTAGATTATGATTTGATTGAAATCTTAGGCAAAGTATACAGAAGTAGAGTAAACTAGAGATACAATGTTTTTCGTTTTCTTTATTGTACAAAAGAATATCTTGTATATGCAAGGTGTAGAAGAGGTGATGGTATGCGACATGTGTTAGTGGTAATTGATGTACAAAATGATTTTGTGAGTGGAAGTCTTGGGATTCATGATCCTGAAGTATACATCGATACACTTGAAGCGTATTTAAAGAAGAATACGTTTGATTCGATTTACTATACGATGGATACGCATGATCAAGACTATATGCATTCCATGGAAGGTGCGTATTTACCGGTTTGTCATTGTGAAAAGTATAGTGAGGGTTGGTTACTAGAAAAAAGGATTGAACCATATTTAAAATCCGCAAAGAAAATTGAAAAGACAACGTTTGGTTCCTTGGACTTAGCAAATGCCATCAAAGAAAACGAAGAGGGCTTGTATGATATTACGGTAGTTGGTTTAGTCAGTGATATTTGTGTCATTTCAAATTGTGTCATCTTAAAAACCGTACTACCAAATGTACGGGTACGAGTGATTGAATCTTGTTGTCAAGGCACAACGAATGAAGCACATACGAGCGCAATGGTTGTGTTAAATAGCTTACAGGTAGAGGTTGTGTATGATTGAGATTTATCAAGAAGAAATGCCATTGATCTTTGAAGAAGTGCTTCAAGCAAAGGCAATGCAACGACTTAAGAAGGTCGATATGAATTGTGGCTTACTGTATACAGCATCTCCGTTCTTTCAAAGCATTCAACCATTTTCGCGATATGAACATTCTTTAGGAGTTGGTTTACTTGCGTATCGATTTACAAAGTCGAATACACAAAG
>JAHHRC010000155.1 GCA_020026035.1 Erysipelotrichaceae bacterium
GCTGTTTTACGAATATGTGTTGGATCCATACCAACCTTAATCCATAAGTCATACGCTTCTTGGTCATCTGGATACACCGTTACATACAAACGCTTTGGATCAAAGCCAATCCATTCCTTTGAAGTTAAGAATTCCCAACCCCATGGAATTGCTTCTTGCTTAAAGTAATCCCCGATGGAGAAGTTTCCAAGCATTTCAAAGAATGTATGGTGACGAGCCGTACGTCCAACGTTTTCAATATCGTTTGTACGAATCGACTTCTGTGCATTACAGATACGATTACACTTTGGTTTTTCACTACCATCAAAATACTTCTTAAGTGCTGATACACCAGCATTGATCCATAACAATGTTGGATCATCATGAGGAATCAAGCTTGCCCCTGGTTCTACCATACAACCCTTCGTCTTAAAGAAGTCTAAGAACATTTGGCGAACTTGATTTCCAGTTAATTGTTTTTGTTCCATATTCCCTCCAATAAAAAAATCCTGCAAAAACTGCAGGAACGTTCTTCACGCGGTACCATCCTGATTCGTATTCCTTGAATACGCACCTTAATTTCCTTTAACGCAGGTTCACGTCGTGTATTAAACGCTCTCAAAAGTAGCTTCATATGAATGTTCTCAAAGACTTTCACCAACCGTCTTCTCTCTACATCAAAGCTTCATACTACTTATCTTTCTCTTCGATTTCCTTCGTAAGAATAGCATATCTTTCAAAGAAGTAAAAGTAGAAAAAACATCTCTTGCACAAATTGTAAGAGATGTCGTTAAAACTGTTTAAATTGTTCCTGTAAACTCGTCATGCGTTCATGCCGTTCTTCTTGCTTAATTCCCCTTGCATAGCTATCTTTACTACCAATAAGAATCAAAGATTTCGAAGCTCTAGTAATACCTGTATACAACAATTTCTTTTGTAACATAAATTGATGTTCATGCACAACAGGCATAATCACAATTGGATACTCTGAACCTTGAGATTTATGAATCGAAATACAATAGGCATGTGTGATGTTATCAAGATGTTCTTTTGTGTATTCAACAATCACATCATCAAAGCGAACCACAAAGGTAATCGATTTATTCTCGGATAATTCTAACGGTACGATTTCTTCTAAGATCCCAATATCGCCATTAAAGACTTCATCATCTGGTTGGTTCTTTAATTGCAAAATCTTATCGCCTTCTCGATACACCCGATACCCATACTTAAACTCACGTTTGTCTTCACTTGCTGGATTAAAAGCTTCTTGCAAGGTTGTATTCAATAAATCAATCCCTGCAGCCCCATCATACATCGGCGCTAACACTTGTAAATCAAACATGTCATAGCCCTTGTCAATGGCATGTTCCGCTAATGCTTGTACCATTGGTTTTACTTGATCACTCGTCGTTTCAAAGAATTTCACATCCCTTGTTAAACCATCTAAGCTCGCATTTCCAGCAACAATCCGTTTGGATAACTCAATGACATCCGAGCCTTCTTCTTGCCGGTAGTTTTGGTGTAATCGAACAAGATGGAACCGATCTACTTCAATTAAGTCTTTTAAAATCGTACCCGGAGAAACACTTGGTAACTGATCTTCATCGCCAATCACAACAATGCGTCCTATGCCATTACATGCGCGTAGTAAGCTTGCAAACAACCAATTATCGACCATTGAAAACTCATCGACAATTAACAAATCACATTCAATGCCATTGTCTTCGTCCTTCTTAAAACGATTGCTTTCTAAGTCCCAACCAAGTAAGGCATGAATGGTCATCGCTGACTCTTTGGTCGCATGTTGCAAATGCTTACTTGCTCTACCAGTTGGAGCACATAGTTGAATCCGTAAATCCGGATACAATTCGTTATATAACTGACATACGGCTTTTACAATAGTTGTCTTACCCGTACCAGGACCACCTGTAAGAATCGTAAATGGATGTTTAAAGATTGCATGAATGGCATTTACCTGTGTTTCATCATAGGTAATTCCATTGATGCGCTCTAATACCTCTAATTTACTATCAATGACATCTTCATCGGTTTTTTCCGTATACACATACGGGAAGGAACTTAAGAAGCTTGCAATGTATTCTTCGGATTCATATTGACTAATTGGGTATACGCGATTGTCTACAACTTCGATTTGATTCTTTACAATGGCTTTGTTTAATAATTCTTCAAAGTCACATGTAATACCACGATTCAAATAGAAGAACCGATGTTCAATCTCATCCTTTAATACATACGTATCACCCGTTTGCATACAAGTATCCATTACCATCGATACAAGCATTGCATACAAACGTCTTTCATCACTTGCCTCAATCCCCATTGCCTTTCCAATCTTATCGGCTGTTTTAAAGCCAAAGCCATCGCATTCATCAATGACCCGGTAAGGATTCTCTTTGAGTTTCTTTAAAGCATCTAAGCCATAGGTTCGATTCAAACGAACAATATTACGTGGACCAATGCCATGTGTTGCTAAGAAGCAGTTTAATTCATCAAAGCCGCTATCACTTTTCTCAATGCCATCTTTTAATGCGTGTTTGCGTACATCACTTAAAAACGTTAAAGAATCAATCGCTGTTTCATCATTGCGTAGAATATTCAAACAGTCTTCTCCAAGTTCTTGATAAATACGTTCAGCGGTCTTTCTTCCAATGCCTGGGAATTGATCACTGGATAAATACCGTACAACACCCTCTTCTTCACTTGGTAGTGGCACTTGAATGGAATAGACGGCAAACTGTAAGCCAAAACGTGGATGTTCGACATATTCGCCATACAAGTCATATGTTCCATGGACTTCAATATGTTCCATACAGCCTGTTACGGTTATGGTCTTTTCGTTTTTATCATGCAAGCGAAAACGAGCTACTGTGTAGTAGGTCTCATCGTTACGAAATACGATGTGTCTTACTTCGCCAGTAACTCTAATGAGTTCTTTTTGATTTGTATCGATTTGCAAATCGCTCACTTTACATAACCCTCTTGTCGAATCATTTCCATTAGGTCTTGTCCATCTTTGAAGACTTGATCAATCACGCCTCCACCAAGCACAACACCATCTAAATAAAGAACACACTCTTGCCCACA
>JAHHRC010000156.1 GCA_020026035.1 Erysipelotrichaceae bacterium
ACTGGATGAATTTCTTGAATTGGACATTTATCAATCATCAAGTCTTAATGCGTACAATGTCACTTGCATTGCTGTATGTCGTAAGTAAGAAAAAGAAACGCTTTATTTGGTACAAGTATGAATGGCTTGTTGTGTGTTTTGTGCTTGCGATTCCACTTGTTCAAACAAATGCGTATCATTTGTTTGATGTTACGAAGATCAATGCATTCTATATTCTATTTGATTTGAATCTACCACATAGTATGGAAGTAAATACAATCTTGTATACGCTATTTACGATTGGGTTATTCCGTATTGCCTTTGTGATGGAGGATGAAACGAAATGGACTTGCTTACTATGTTTGTTTGCGGCAGGTGGAGCGAGTGCTGTTATGTTAATATCACCAATCTATGATGCACGTAGTTCGTTGTATACGATTTACATGTTTATCTTGTATTTGCTTGTGATTGTAAAAGAAGTGAAGTTTACAAGTGTAGAAGGCAATGTATTAACCATTGTGTTAATTAGTTTGAATGTCATGTATGGGTTACGCTACATGCATTTGTACCAAAAGATTCATGCGATTGACATGAAACGACAAGCACAAATTACGTACTATCAAGTACGTCCTGACGCAAAAGAAGCCTATATCTTAGGTTATCCTTCGATGAGTGTGCATTCAGCAGATATTCAAGAGGATGATTTGTTCCACTTAGAATACTTTAAGAAGTACTATTATTTAAATGAAGATTTGCAATTGCATTTCTATTACTTAGAGGACTACTCCATGGAGTCCATCCAAAACGCAAAATAAGGCAATCCGTGAAGGACTGCCTTTTTGTATGACTATTGGATGGTTGTAAAGGAAATGAGTGATAGTAAATCACTGTTCCAGTAAATGGAGATTTCATTGGTTGTGTAACTATCGTAGGCATCCACGTATCGTTTACAATCCGGAACGTTTGTTAGAGCGAGGGCAAGTGGGTCACGTGGTGACATCTCAGCTCCACTTACCAAGGCACCTTTGAGTTGGGTGTTACGATTTTTGCATACACGATGGTGAATGTCTTTTGGGTAGTTTGTTCCATAACCTGTCACGAAAGAGAAGTTTAATGGGTTATTTCCTAAGAGGTAATCTAATTGTTCATTGGCGCATTTTAAATAATTTTGATCACCCGTTAGGGTGTAGGCCATTGCTAGGACAATGCCGTTTTCTGCGATTCCACCATTGGACTCAATGAATAAATAAAGGGCTGGCCGATAGTTTGATCCACTTGCAATGCCGTAGAAGTAATCCGCGTCTTTTAATAGAGCATCTTTGAGGGTAGTTTGGAAGGTTGGATCGATGGTTTGTAGGTCTTTGTTTGTGGTAAGTAGGTACATTCCATAATAGCCGGAATTCTTCCAACTAAGTCCTTTGATTTGTTCAGCGTGATCGTTGTATAGACTACGTGCTGAATCAAGATAGGTTGTATCGTTTGTGGCGACGTATAAGAAGCTTGCCGCATTGAAGCGTTCGTCTAAGTCAATATCATCCATATATACACCGTTTTTTATAGGTTCTGGGTTTGGATGTGTTGGCTTTGATTCACGATGAACTAAGGCTTCATAGGACTTTTTCGCAGCTGTTAAGCATTGGCTTGCGAAGGCTTTGTCGTATGGTTCATAAAGAATCGAACTAAGGGCCATTGCACTTACGAAGTAGCCAGTTGCTTGTGTGTCGGTTTCTGTTAGGTAGAGTGCTTGATTGTCTAAGGTTGGATTGTTTTCACTACTAAAGGATTCGGTTACGACTTTGGAATATACATTGCCATCACTATCTTGCATTTTAAAGAGCCATTCGAGTTCGTAGCGTGCTTCATCTAGAATGTCTGGTACACCGTTGGTACTATTTGGTGTATTTGTATCATCCATGTGCATAGAAGGGTTAATGCTGTAGGCGTAAAGTAAATCTAAGATGGTTTTAGCGCCGGTTGTGACATAACGTCCAAAGTCACCGGCATCGTGCCATCCACCCGTTACATCATGGAATACATCTGGAACACCATAAAGGGTCGCTAAGCTTGTATGACATGCCGTATGATTTAAGTCTTTGCATGTTGAACAATGTAAGTCTTGCCCACAGCGTTGTAGGTAGAGGGTATGAAGGATGTCGTTTGTAAGTGGTTGGTAGATGTTTTCTTTGATTTCAAATGGATACGAAACACCACCGATTTGGGAACGTAAGTAGTACCGACCGACTTCATTGAAATTGGTAAAGTCGCCATAATAGGTAGTTTCATCGGTAATGGTTTCTTGGAAGCGATGAATGATAGGAGCCGTATAGACCACTTCATTGGTATCGGCATTTACTACATCGAAGAAGTCACCATCATCAAATGGGAAGGTACAGTGTTTTTCTTGCCCAATCGCATAGCCGACTTGGTTGGTGGTAATATCATGAATCCAGGTATTGGAATTTGTGTTTGTGTAACGAATGGTTGTGAAAGTAAGAGTGAGAGAATCATCCACTGGAAGGTGTTTGCCATTTCCTAGATGGAAGCCAATTTGACCAGTATAAATCGAGTCTTTGTTCCAAGTGAAGGATAGGGTGTTTGTGGTAGGGGTTGTGTTGGTAGAAACGTCAAGTGAGGCGATGGTATCTTGGGTTGTTTCATCCATGACTAGCGCTTGAATAAGATAAGGCATAGAGGAAGAAACTTCGAATTGGAATTCATAGGTACTTCCTTTAATTAATGGAATTCCTCCACGATAGAGGGATAGCGCATCAAAGGTATCTCCGGCATTTGTAATGGATAGAGACTTTGTGTCAAAAAGAAGTGCACCATCCGCGAAGCCGGATTTGTTTAAGATTGACCAACCACTGTTGAATTGTTCAAGAAGTGTGTCGGTTGAAGTAGTTACTGTTGTTGGTTTATAGGGTGTTTGAAAGAGGACTGGTTTGGTTTGTATTGGTTCGGTAATGATAGGTGGCGTGGTGGAATCAATTGGAACGGCAGGTATTACTTGAGGTTCCTTATTTGCGGTAGAAATAATTTGATATAGACTAATGCTTAAAACGAAAA
>JAHHRC010000157.1 GCA_020026035.1 Erysipelotrichaceae bacterium
ACTGGATGAATTTCTTGAATTGGACATTTATCAATCATCAAGTCTTAATGCGTACGATGTCACTTGCATTGCTGTATGTCGTAAGTAAGAAAAAGAAACGCTTTACTTGGTTCAAGTATGAATGGCTCGTTGTTTGTTTCGTGCTTGCGATTCCACTTGTTCAAACAAATGCGTATCATTTATTTGAAGTTACGAAGATCAATGCGTTCTATATTCTATTTGATTTGAATCTACCACATAGTATGGAAGTGAATACATTCTTGTATACGTTATTTACCATTGGTTTATTCCGTATTGCCTTTGTGATGGAAGATGAAACGAAATGGACTTGCTTGTTATGTCTATTTGCGGCAGGTGGAGCGAGTGCTGTTATGTTAATTTCGCCAATCTATGATGCACGTAGTTCGTTGTATACGATTTATATGTTTATCTTGTGTTTGCTTGTGATTGTAAAAGAAGTGAAGTTTACAAGTGTAGAAGGCAATGTACTAACCATTGTGTTAATTAGTTTGAATGTCATGTATGGGTTACGCTACATGCATTTGTACCAAAAGATTCATGCGATTGACATGAAACGACAAGCACAAATTACGTACTATCAAGTACGTCCTGACGCAAAAGAAGCCTATATCTTAGGTTATCCTTCGATGAGTGTGCATTCAGCAGATATTCAAGAGGATGATTTGTTCCACTTAGAATACTTTAAGAAGTACTATTATTTAAATGAAGATTTGCAATTGCATTTCTATTACTTAGAGGACTACTCCATGGAGTCCATCCAAAACGCAAAATAAGGCAATCCGTGAAGGACTGCCTTTTTGTATGACTATTGGATGGTTGTAAAGGAAATGAGTGATAGTAAATCACTGTTCCAGTAAATGGAGATTTCATTGGTTGTGTAACTATCGTAGGCATCCACGTATCGTTTACAATCCGGAACGTTTGTTAGAGCGAGGGCAAGTGGGTCACGTGGTGACATCTCAGCTCCACTTACCAAGGCACCTTTGAGTTGGGTGTTACGATTTTTGCATACACGATGGTGAATGTCTTTTGGGTAGTTTGTTCCATAACCTGTCACGAAAGAGAAGTTTAATGGGTTATTTCCTAAGAGGTAATCTAATTGTTCATTGGCGCATTTTAAATAATTTTGATCACCCGTTAGGGTGTAGGCCATTGCTAGGACAATGCCGTTTTCTGCGATTCCACCATTGGACTCAATGAATAAATAAAGGGCTGGCCGATAGTTTGATCCACTTGCAATGCCGTAGAAGTAATCCGCGTCTTTTAATAGAGCATCTTTGAGGGTAGTTTGGAAGGTTGGATCGATGGTTTGTAGGTCTTTGTTTGTGGTAAGTAGGTACATTCCATAATAGCCGGAATTCTTCCAACTAAGTCCTTTGATTTGTTCAGCGTGATCGTTGTATAGACTACGTGCTGAATCAAGATAGGTTGTATCGTTTGTGGCGACGTATAAGAAGCTTGCCGCATTGAAGCGTTCGTCTAAGTCAATATCATCCATATATACACCGTTTTTTATAGGTTCTGGGTTTGGATGTGTTGGCTTTGATTCACGATGAACTAAGGCTTCATAGGACTTTTTCGCAGCTGTTAAGCATTGGCTTGCGAAGGCTTTGTCGTATGGTTCATAAAGAATCGAACTAAGGGCCATTGCACTTACGAAGTAGCCAGTTGCTTGTGTGTCGGTTTCTGTTAGGTAGAGTGCTTGATTGTCTAAGGTTGGATTGTTTTCACTACTAAAGGATTCGGTTACGACTTTGGAATATACATTGCCATCACTATCTTGCATTTTAAAGAGCCATTCGAGTTCGTAGCGTGCTTCATCTAGAATGTCTGGTATACCGTTTGAGCTATTTGGGGTATTTGTATCATCAGCTTGCATTGTTGGGTTAATACTGTAGGCGTAAAGTAAATCTAAGATGGTTTTAGCACCAGTTGTGACATAGCGTCCAAAGTCACCCGCATCGTGCCATCCACCAGTTACATCATGGAATACATCTGGTACTCCATAAAGGGTCGCTAAGCTTGTATGACATGCTGTATGATTTAAGTCTTTGCATGTTAGACAATGTAAGTCTTGCCCACAACGTTGTAGGTAGAGGGTATGGAGGATGTCGTTTGTAAGTGGTTGGTAGATGTTTTCTTTGATTTCAAATGGATACGAAACACCACCAATTTGCGAACGTAAGTAGAACCGACCGACTTCATTGAAATTGGTAAAGTCGCCATAATAGGTGGTTTCATCGGTAATGGTTTCTTGGAAGCGATGAATGATTGGAGCCGTATAGACCACTTCATTGGTATCCGCATTTACTACATCGAAGAAGTCACCATCATCAAACGGGAAGGTACAGTGTTTTTCTTGTCCAATCGCATAGCCGACTTGATTGGTAGTAATATCATGAATCCAGGTATTGGAATTTGTGTTTGTGTAGCGAATGTTTGTGAAGGTAACTGTAAGAGAATCATCTACAGGTAGATGTTTGCCATTTCCTAGATGGAAACCAATTTGACCGGTATAAATCGAGTCCTTGTTCCAAGTGAAGGATAGGGTGTTTGTGGTTGGGGTTGTAGTGGTTGAAACGTCAAGTGAGGCAATGGTGTCTTGGGTTGTTTCATCCATGACTAGCGCTTGAATAAGATAAGGCATAGAGGAAGATACTTCGAATTGGAATTCATAGGTACTTCCTTTAATGAGTGGTATTCCTCCACGATACAGGGATAGTGCATCAAAGGTATCTCCTGCATTTGTAATGGAGAGTGATTTTGTGTCAAATAGAAGTGCACCATCCCCAAATCCGGATTTGTTTAAGATTGACCAACCACTGTTAAATTGTTCAAGAAGTGTATCGGTTGAAGTCGATACTGTTGTTGGTTTATATGGTGTTTGAAAGAGGACTGGTTTGGTTTGTATTGGTTCGGTAATGATAGGTGTCGTGGTGGAATCAATTGGAACGGCAGGTTTTACTTGTGGTTCCTTATTTGCGGTAGAAATAATTTGATATAGACTAATGCTTAAAACGAAAA
>JAHHRC010000158.1 GCA_020026035.1 Erysipelotrichaceae bacterium
CCTAAGGCAAAGACAACCGAAGCTTCATTCATCGCCTTTACAAAGCGCATCTGCCCATTGGTCTTTGGAGCAATCGCTTTCCCGGTTAAGGTACGCGATAAAATCATATTGCTAAAATCGTTAAAGGATACCTTTTCACTCTTCGCAACAAGACGACATGCATAAATGACATCCTGTTCACTCACTGGCATATTCTTACGAGCGACTTCATACAAAGCCATTAAGACATCTTCAATCTGCTTGGCCATTTCGTCACTGCAATCATGAATCGTAAACACTTGATCACGATAAAAGATTTCTTTTGCAAAACATTGCGACAATGCTTCTAGATTACGATCTTGGCTTCCTAATAAGGAAACTTCCTGCAATGTCGTTAATTCCTCTAATCTAATTGTTTTTGTTGCATTCACAAAACATTCCTCCACAAAAGTATTGATTACCCCTATTCTACCACAAAGAGTAAATGACACATCAAAAAACATGTAAAAGACAAAAAAAGAGACCGTTTCCGACCTCTTAATTTGACTATCTCTTCTTCTTGCTACGCTTCTTACGTGCTGCTTCAGACTTAAGCTTCTTCTTAACTCCTGGCTTCACGTAATATTCTCTCTTGCGAGCTTCAGCAAGGGTTCCATTGCGGGATACCTGGCGCTTAAAACGGCGCATTACATCATCAAGACTTTCGTTGTCTTTTTTTACAACTCTTGGCATTTCGTTCCCCCCTTCCTGATTTTGCAACAAAAGTATAGTAACAGAAGTACTACAATAAATCAATTAGTAATTACTCAATTCGACAAAAAATTTTAATCTGTAATCAAATCACAGCCACGACTTGTACCAATACGTGTTGCACCAGCTTCAATCATCGCCTGCATATCATCCATATTACGAACACCACCTGCAGCCTTTACACCACACGCATCACCAACAGTTTCACGCATTAACTTCACATCTTCCACCGTTGCCCCGTGTAATGAGAAGCCTGTTGATGTCTTTACAAAGTCTGCTTTCGCATCCATTGAACACTTACAAGCAGCTACCTTTTCTTCATCTGTTAATAGACACGCTTCAATGATGACTTTTAATACATGATCTCCAACTGCTTCCTTACAAGCCGCAATATCACGTGTTACATAGTCAAGATTTCCATCCTTTAACATCCCAATGTTAATAACCATGTCAACTTCCGTTGCCCCAAGTTCAATGGCATTCTTCGCTTCAAATGCCTTAGCTTCTGTAGTCATTGCCCCAAGTGGGAAACCAATTACAACACAAACATCAACACCTGTTCCTTCAAGTTCTTTCTTAGCAACTTCAATCCAACATGGATTTACACAAACACTTGCAAAGTCCTTTTCCTTTGCTTCTTTACAAAGCTTTACAATCTGCTCTTTTGTCGCATCTGCCTTTAGCAATGTATGGTCAATATATTTACTTAGTTTCATACAATTCCTCCTTATATGACCTATTCTTCGATTCGATAACCGAAGTAATATTTCTCTAATACTTCTTTCGCAATGGCATCATCCCCGGCATATGCCTCACGACCAAACTCCCGATACATGAAACGCTCATCACCTTTACCCATAATAATGATCGTATCTTCTTCATCGGCAATCTCAACTGCCTGTCTTATGGCATCGTAACGCCCTTCAATAATCACATATGGTTTGTTTTTAATACCCGTTGCAATTTCTTCCGCAATCTCTACCGGATTTTCATTTCTTGGATCATCTTCCGTCAAAATAATCATATCCGCATAACGATCTAAGATCTCACCAAACTCGGGACGTTTCGCGGTATCACGCTTCCCTGCAGATCCAGTAATCGCAATGATGCGTTTTCCCTTTGGAGTAATCGCAGACGCATAACGACACAATTGTTCAATGCCATCAGGTGTATGGGCAAAGTCGACAACGATGTTAAATGGTTGTCCTTCATCAATGCGATGCATTCTTCCCTCAACCTGATGTATATCTTTAATAAATGGCATCAATTGTGTAATCCCAATGCCTTGTTGATTCAAGGCCGCAATTGCTCCAATTAAGTTATAGACATTAAACTTCGCCACTAAGTTTGTTTCTAATTCATATTCTAAGCCATTACAACGCAAGGAAATAATCGTCTTATCCTTTTGCAAGTTATAACTTGTCACTTGATAATCCGCCTCATTGTCCATACCATACGTTACAACCTTACACTTACAGTCCTTTACAATCTCTAATCCATATGGATCATCGACATTTACAACCGCTACGGCATCTTCCTTTAAGGAATCAAACAATTGTTTCTTGGCCTTAAAGTAATTGTCCATCGTTCCATGGTAATCCAAATGATCATGGGTTAAGTTCGTATAAATGACACAGTCAAAATCAACCGCATCCACACGTCCTTGGTCAATCCCAATCGAACTTGCCTCTAACGTACAAGCCTTCACATTGGCATCTACCATGTCCTTTAAAATCCCATGCAAATCATCAATCGATGGTGTTGTTAGCAATGGTGGTAGCTTTACATTGCCATATTCAATCGCAATCGTACCAATATAACCTGTCTCCATGAAATGCCCTAAGATATCTTTTAGAATACAAGAAATCGAAGACTTTCCATTGGTACCTGTTACTCCAAACATTAACAAATGATGGGAAGGATAACCATAAAACGCATCGGCCACACGATTAAATACCATATTCACATCATTCACTCGAATGTATGTCACATCTTTATTCACATTCTCAATTGGGTCAGAGTGCACAATCACAACCGCCCCATTTTGAATTGCTTGCTCAACAAACGCATGACCATCAAACATCATCCCTTTTTCACAAAAGAAAATCGAATTTGGTCGCTTTGTCCGTGAATCTGCCATTAAGGAATCTATTTCAATATCAGGAACCTGATCAAATAACTCACATAATTTCATTTAAACACACCTTTCTGCATAAAGGATCTTCTTATCAAACGAATCAATCACACAATGCACCATTTCTTT
>JAHHRC010000159.1 GCA_020026035.1 Erysipelotrichaceae bacterium
ACAATTTCACGTTCCAATCGATCTAATGCAAGAACAGACATCGTCGAAGGAACCTCGATATGAATCGATCCAATCAACCGTCCAAACCCATAGGCATGCACAATCAAATCATAAGCACCTAATACACCATCAAAGCTACATACCGTTTCTTTAATTGCCTTTGCATGCATTCCATCTAGTCGTTCCCCTAAAGTTGCCGTCATCGTAGAGCGTAAGCTTTCATATCCCGTATGCAGGATTAAAATCGAAATAACAATCGTTACATACGCCTCTAAGTTAATATGCAAACTTGATTCTAAGACTAAGGAAGCTAAGACACTTAAAGATACTATCGAAGAGGCTAAGGAATTTACACTCGCTGCCTTTACTGCATTACTATCGGTATGCTTTGCGACATGTGCCTCATGTCTTCCTAAGAACAATTTAATCACACTTGCGGTAATTAATACCAAATACGTAAAGTCATCTGGTTTGGTTGAAACGGGTTCTTTTAATAAAGAAATACCATTTTTCAAACTTGAAATACCAGCATACAAGATAATGCCAGATACGAAAAAGTCCATTAAGTATTCCATTCGTCCATAGCCAAATGGATGTTTGCGGTCGGCTTCTTTAACCGATAACTTCATACCAACCAGTATGATAATCGATTCAAAGGCTTCGGAAATACTATTGATTCCATCGGTAAGAATGGCGATGGAGTTTGATAAGAATCCAACGAGCATTTTAAAACCAGCAAGAATGAGATTGGTAAGCAATCCAATCACTGCCGATTTGTGGATTTCTTGTTGCCGAGAGATATGTTTTTCATAAAACATAAAGATCACTTCCTAACGGTCTTATTCTACCAAAAAACAAGCACTCCATCATGACAAGATTGCAAAATGATACTTTGATGTCAGTAATACATTCTTTTTTCCAATTGCAACAATTGTGATATCTCCTTCCTCAAAGGTATCTAAATACGGAATTCTTCGCTTGTTCAACCGTTCAATGACATGCGGATTTGGATGGTGATACAAATGGTATGGACCACTTGATACAATCGCAACATGCGGCTTTACAAGGTCTAAAAAGTCACTACAACTTCCGGTATTTGATCCATGGTGCGATAACTTTAAAACATCACACGATAACGCATCGTACTTATGAACAATCTCTTTTTCTGTTACAACATCCGCATCCCCCATTAGTAATAATTCTAGCCCATTAAACTTTACAAGATGCACTAAAGAACTACGATTTTCATCTTCACATCGTATCGTATTTAAATCATATAGCGTAAGTGTCTTCGTCTTTACAACTTCGCGATGTTCTTCAATGACTTCATCAATGAAATAGACATCTTTCAATGTCTCTTTATTGCCACAATGGTCTAAGTCTTGATGGGAAATACACATAAGATCTACATGCTTTATTCCTTTGGCATCTAAGTAACCACTTAAATGCCGATATGCAGAAGGCTTTCCAGTATCAAAGATGATCGTCTCTTTTTGAAAAGGTGCACAATACACCATTCCATCCCCCTGTCCTACATTTACAAAGGTAAACGTCGCAAAGGGATGAAACAAACCAAAGAGTTGAAACACAAGCAAACTACCTAGCATGTAATATCGCTTATGATTACTTTTTCGAACAACAAACACACAAAGCAAATAAAATGGTAATCCAAACCCAAGCAATGATCCTTTCAAATCAAAACGATTAAAGAATGATAACAATGTATCAATACTCGTAAGTACAACAGTTCCATCAAAGCCAACAAGCAAACTAAGCCATGCAACTACATACATAAACCCAACAACAACCATCACCTGTCGATAACACAAACATAGAACGGGATTCATTCCATGAAACAAATAACTTTGCATACAAAGCGATGTATAGTAGGTATCAAACTTTTTATGCTTACTAAAACATCCAACCAAACGAAAGACGGAAGGAACTAGAAAAGAAGCGGTATCAATGCATTCTGGCATGACAAGCATACCAATGATCATTCCTAAACCACATCGTTCTTTGCCATTATACTTAGTATGTTTTAAGCAGATATAAATCAAGTGTTGCAAGATCAAATATGGCATATGATACAACACCCCTAGACACAAACTCACTACAACATCAATCACTTCGCGTTTTCGATCTGTCACAAAGTACTTCAAACTCGCATTGCACCACAAAAGAATACTTGCATAGGAAAACCCGGCATCGTTTAAAAACGAATCAAACATGTCATTCCTAGGTCGTATCTTTAGTAGGATATTAAGCAACAGGTCACGTTTTGTATCATGATCAATTCGAAGAATGGATTCTTGTACCTTCCCACGCAAAGAAGTCGTTTCTTGGATTTCTTTCATCGATTCACAATACACGGACTCTGTAACGCCACGATGTTTCATATACCGTTGAAAGTCAAACTCATAAAACCCTAGACTTGAAGTAATTACTTTGCGTTTCCCAGTAAACTGAATCGTTGAATCTAAGATTGGCATCTTCTTCGTTTGAACAAATACACGACTTCTACCATCTTGCACAATGGCTGAATTGGTATAGACCTTGATCACCCGTCCTTCATGCATTGTTGGATCATATTGATACCGTGGAATCAAACAACTTGCAAACAACAAACACACTAGAAAAACCGACTTATCTTTTGTACGTAAATAATAAAATAACGTCGCAAGCACAACGCCAATGCAACCTAACGTATCTTGTGCTTTTAATACAAGAAACAGCAATACAGCAACTAGTAACGATTGTTCAACAATCGTAGAACCATTAAAATAGTCAATTACTCGTTTCAAAGCGTTAGATACTCCTTCATCTTTTCAAACTTATTCGGGCCTATTCCCTTCACATCTAATAAGTCTTCTAGTTTTTGAAATAATCCAACTTCATTTCGATATTCTACAATTCTCTTTGCGGTACTTGGTCCAATCCCTGGTACTAAGACAAACTCTTCTTCACTTGCTGAATTAA
>JAHHRC010000016.1 GCA_020026035.1 Erysipelotrichaceae bacterium
TACCATCTCATCTTAGATTTCAATTGCTTTGTTTAAATAGAAGCTATAGGCATAGGCTTTGACGTCCTTGTTTTCATAGAGGGTGTTTAAAGCCTTTTTATATGCGTTTAATTGTTTGGTATAGCGTTCTTTGATGGTTTCTTCATCCGCATGATCTGTCTTATAGTCAACAAGAATAATCTTGTCATCAAGGATCGATACGAAGTCCATGATTCCGTGGAGTCGTTCATTGTTTTGTTCGATGTAGAATGGGAATTCACGATAGATTGTACCATTGAGGGCTTCTTTGTATAGATCACTTGTATGGAAGGCTAGAACTTTGCTTGCATCGTTTTCACTTAAGTTTAGACCCTCTAAGTCTTTGCTTGTAAGGAGTCGATTTGGCATGGATTCCATCAGTTCATGCATGAAGGTACCATAGTTTGTTCCGCCGTCTTCTTTTTGGAAGGTAAGTGGAGCTAAGGTTGTGGAAGCTTTTGAGGCGGATGGGGTTTTGAGGTCATCAAAGATGGTTACATTTGGATTGTTGAAAACTGGGAGGCTTGGGGCGTAGGTTTTTTGTAAGGAAGGACGTTGAATAGGGTTGATTGGGTAGTAGGTTTCAATGACGAATAAGTCTGGGTCATTGATTTGCGCACTTAGAATGAGGTTTGTGAACCCTTCGCGCTTATTTAGTAAGCCAATGGACATATCTTCTTTTACAACATCCTTTTCCATATCGACAATGTAGAGTTTGTGCATTGGTCGCGTTAAGGCTACGTAGAGAAGTCTTGTGTATTCTTCTAGGTCTTCGAGGTTGTTTTTGTAGGTGATAGCCATGCGTCTTGGGCTGATGCGCTTATTGCGGTATGGCAAGTCGTAGTGGTTTAAACCTAGGTATAGATCATCATCTACTAAGACCTTTTCTTTCGCTTCTTTAAAGGCGTTTCGAGATGTTGAATAGAGGAAGACTACTTTGTATTGTAGACCTTTGGATTGGTGGATGGTTGTGACTTCGACGATGTCTTCGTTACGACCAACCGCCATTGCCTCAGAGGACTTTTCATCTTTGGCAGCTTCCATGAAGTTTACAAGGTCTAAGAAGCTTGTTTTGTTTTGGGCGAGGGTCTGGGTTTTTTCAAAGAGGAAGTCAAAGTTTGCTTGTTCGTTATCACTTAGGTTTGTGAAGAAGTCGTTATGACAGGCGATGGCATTTAAAAGAGCTAAGAGGCCATCAAAACGAACGATGGTATTGAAGTTGTTAAGATCTTCCAAGATGTTTGGATGGTCGTTTTTGATTCCTTTGTAAATTGAGCCATGCTTGATTTTGAGTTGTGCGAGTTGGTTATCGTTGAAGCGATACAGGTTTGAGGTGAGTACAGTGAGTAAACTGATTTCATCTTTTGGGTTCAACATGCACTTATAGATCGCAAGAATGGTTAAGGCAAGGTCAGAGTTAAAGAAGCCTTCACGGGTATCGATGTTGTAAGGAATACCGGCATAGTCAAATGCTTGCTTGAGGTACATCTTATCGCCATGGTTTCTTACAAGTACGGCGAAGTCTTTGAAGGAATAGCCATCGGTTTCTTTGAGTTCGTAGATTTTTTCGGCAATCCATTCGGCCTTCATTTGGTCGTATGAAATCTTTCGTTCTTCGTTATCGTTGTTGTTTGCTTCTGGTTTTTTGATTTGCACGATCACACATGGGTCTGGTTTTTCTAATAGCTGATGTGGAGCACCGGTTGAAACGATGTCTTTTTCTGAATACACATCCTTACAACCAGGAACGTTCATAATACAGCCAAAGAGTAAGTTACAGTACTTAACGATGTTTTCACGGGAACGGTAGTTGTGTTCGAGTACGATTTGGTGGGTATTTTCATCCTGCATGATGGAACGCATTAAGTCTGGTTTTGCGCCACGGAAGCGATAGATGGATTGTTTGACATCGCCTACCCGGAAAATGGTTCCTGGCATCGATAGGGTTTCGATGATTTCGTTTTGCAAGGTGCTTGTGTCTTGGAATTCATCGACCATGACTTCTTTGAAGCGTTCTTTGTAAATCTTTGAAACGGCATAGTCGTTGGCTTGTAGGATTTGGTAAGCATAGCGTTCCATATCGCTAAAGTCCATGCAGGCGTTTGCACGTTTTAAATCTTGGAAGTGGATGCGGGTTTTACATGCTAAGTCAATGAGAGTTTGCACATATGGGATCAGGTCGTTGTTGTCCTTTACAAAGGTTTCTAGGTCATAGAGTTCAAGGGTGAGCTTTTCTAAGTTTGTAAACCATTCCTTGCGAAGGTCGGTATAGGCAATTTGTTTTCCATCGGTTGGAATCTTGAAATCTTCTTCGCCAAAGGTTATGAAGGATGCCTTAAACATATCGTAGTTACGGTCTTGGATATGTTGTTTGCAGTTGAGTAAGCGAACCTTTGCGCGTTCGAATTTATCTGCGCCTTTGGATAGTTTGTCGCTATCTGGTGCGTAGGCGCTGAGTTGATCAAGTTGGTCTAGAATTGTGTAGAAACGTAGTTCTAGGTTTTCATAGAAATAGGACTGAATGATTGGGTCGAAGTCTTTGAATGTCTTAATCTTGGTGTACGAGTTTCGTGCTTGTTCGAGCCACTCAATCGGATCTTGGCTACTTTCGGCGTGTTGTACGATATCAAAGACGATTTGTTTGACTTCTTTGTATTCTTCACAACGTGGTTCATACAGCTCAAAGAGGGCTTGTAGGTTGTCTGGTTGTTCTTCTAAGAGTTCACAAAGGGCATCTAGGAAGGCTTTGTCTTGGTAACACTTTAGTTCGCCTTCACTTAGGATATTTGTGGCGGTTGCTGGGTCGAGTCCGATCATGTTGTAGTATTTCTTGATGATTTTTAAACAAAAGGCATCGATGGTTGTGATTTCTGCAGAATCAAGAAGAATGATTTGTTGCTTGAGGTATTGGATGTCTTCTTCATTGGTGGTTGTTTTTAAGAGGTCATTCAAGGAGCTAGCGACTCGGTTTTTCATTTCTGCAGCAGCGGCAGCGGTAAAGGTTACCGCTAAAATATCTTCTACCGAGATGCGGTCGGTAAAACAACGTTTTACCAAACGGTCGACTAGGACTCTTGTTTTTCCTGCTCCAGCGGATGCGGAAACGAGGATGTTTGTGCCAGTTGTATTTATGGCTTCTTGTTGCATGTTGTCGTGACTCATTAGAACGCTCCTTTCAATTTTTCGGAAATAATGAAATCAGGGTCCTTTGGTTTGCCTTTGAAGGCACAAATGGACTTGTATTTACAGAATGTACAAGCATTCGTTGACGGGGAGACCGCGATATTTCCCTCTTTTAGTTTTCGAGCAAAGGTTTCGTAGATTTCAATTAAGGCTTCTTTGGTGGTGTCGTAATTGTACATTGATGTATCTGTACGTTGGGTTGGATCATATAGCATTTTGTATTCATCGTCAGTTAAATCATCCATTGCGAATGGCCAACCTGTCATACGACGGTTATTGATATAGGTGTTGTATAAGATTTCTTCGGTTAGTTCTGTCATGTGGATGCCTTTTGATTTGCTAAAGGTTCCACAGCCTAATTGGCAGCTTGGATTTCCAAAGGAGTAATAATAAGCTCCTCCGGCAGTTAGGTTGCTTGTTTCTTTATAGGCCACAAGGTACGTAAGAAGTTGAAGTTGTAATCCACGACGAACTTCGCTATCGGAAAGTCGTTTCGCACTGGATTTGTAGTCGATGACATGGAATTGGTCGTTGTAGGTATCAATACGGTCAATCACACCATGCATAGAGATTTCATCGGTTAATGCAAAGTTAAACCAATGTTCGGTTTCGGTTGTTTTAAACGCGGTTGTTTGTTCGTAGGCTTTTAAGAAGATAAGGGAATCGTAGAGGCTAGAAACCATGCGTTTTTTGGTGAGGTTGATTTCGGCTTGTTGGTGTGGTTGTAGTTTTAAGAGGTCATTGAAATGTGGTTCAACGAGGGATTCGATTTCTTCTTTGGTGGTATTGACATAGTCCTTGCCTTTTTCATTGACGATTTGTTCCATGAAGGCATGTTGAATCTTACCTGCTGTAGCAGCGTCAAGTTGGGCGTATGAGAATTCATCGACTTTAAGTCCGGATTGAATGAAGTAGGAGAATGGGCAATGGAAGAAGCGTTCGACACGGCTAATGGAAGAGTTGATCTTGCCTTCTTCAAAGAAGAGTTCTTTGGCAAGGTCAGAATCGAGTTGGTGGATTGGTTTTAGGGTAGGTTGAGTTGTTAAGAGGTGGAATGGTTTGATGGTGAGGTCGTCGTTTTCTTTGAACATTGATTCGATGTGGAACGAGAGTTGGACTTCTTTTCCTTGGTAGTCGTTTGTGTAATAGGAGTATACAAGGTGATTTGCGGAGTGTTTGATCCAGTTGAGTTGGCTCATATAAAGGGTATGGCGTTTTTCTAGGCTTGGTAGGCTTGTAATTTCTTTGGTGTAAGTTTCATCAAAGAGGCCATTACGTAATGGCATGCCTGGATAGCTTTTGGCATTACAACCGACAATGTAGGTGGTTTCTTGTGGAGATACGACATGGGTAAGGTCTGTTACCATGATGAAGTCGGTGTGGTAGTTGGCAAGTTTTACTTTCATTGCGTCAATACGACGTAATAAGAAGATGGCATCTTCTTTGGTTTCAACCAGTGGTAAGGCGTCGTTTAAAGCAGAACGAATGGATTTTGCGAGGTTTAATTCATCGTTATTGGCAAGGTGTCTATTGGTTTGGAAGATGGTGTAGGCATTTTGGAGGGCTTCATTTGGGGTTTTGGATTGGAGGAGGCGGTTTAAGTCTTCATGTATTTCTTCCATGTAGGAAGTAGCACGAGCGGCCATGTCTAAGTAGTGGTCTTTTTCGCGTTTGAACATGGTGTCATCTAGGGTGGAGAAGTCTAGGATTTTGCCTGGTTCGACCATGACGGTTTGAATGAATTGTAAAAGGTCACTATTTACGGATTTGTTGAAGCAGTTTGTCGCAATGGCTTCAACGAGGGCATCGCTTGTTTTGAAAAGGGCGACACTTGCAAGGTTTACAAAGATTGTGGATGCGTGTAGTGGTTTTGTTTCGTGGATGGAAGAGAATGGGATGTTGTAACGCGTGAAGACTTGCTTTAAGACAGGGTATTGGTTCTTGTAGGAACATAGGATGATGTTGGCTGGTGTATTTTTCTTGATGATGTCTTGAGCGATGGCTTCGATTTCTTGGCGCATGCTTAAAGCACAACGCAGTTCTTTGGTTTGTGCTTCGTTGTGTTGGTAAGATATCTCTAGTTCTGGTTTTTTGGTTAAGAGTTGTTCTAAGAATTGGTGGTGGAAGTAATTGGTGTCGAAGCGTTCATGAATCGATAGGTTTTCGGTGTTTAGAAGTTTTGTGAGGACTTCTTCTTGCATGGCGTATTGTTTGTGCTCGACTAAGTCATAAGTGAGTATGTCTTCTAAGATGGCTTTGAGTTCTTTGTTGGCTGGTGTGTTGGTTGGAAGTTGTGTGGTTGGTACGTGGTATAGGGCAAGTTCTTTTGCGAAGGTTACGACTTCGTTAATAAAGCTTGGAAACAGAAACATTGGGGCGTAGATTGGGTAGTTGTCTTTGTTTGCTTGTAAACGTTTTGCGCATGTTAAAAGGAGTGCTTCTTGGTGTTTTGCACTTGTGACGTGGAATAGGTTGTTTAGGCTTATAAGGTTTACGCCTTTTACGATGCCGTTATGTTTCTTGGCTTCGTTGTGGTAGTAGCTTTGCCGTAAATGGTCTTGGATGAGTATTGTTTGCATAGGATCCTCCTTGAATTTATAGAGGTATTGTACCATATTCCCTGTTCGTTTTTAAGTACAGAATAGGTTTGTATAGAAAATGTATTGAAACAGATGGTCGATTGTTCGTTATTTATGGGATTTTGAGGTGTTTTGTTTGTTTTTTATGTTGGAATGGTTATAATAAACTTGTAAATATGTACGGAGGCGAACATGACAATTTGTACGATTTTAGATTCACAGATCGATCAGCGTAAATTCGGTGACGATTGCACGTTTAATGGCTACTTGGAAGACTATTTGAATCTTGAAGTAGACATTGACGAGACTTTGAAAGAAGCGTTTGCAGGTATTCTAAACATTGATCAGGATGTTAAGATTTGTGTTGGCTTGAAGGACACAGTGAATAAAGCGGCCATTTCGAATCAAATCATTCGTTATAAGGATGTGTTTAAGTTCGAAGGAAAACAGTTGGTGTATCCTTACCTTCTTTATACGGAGAAAGAGGGCGTGGAACGTGCTTTGTTGGTGGTTCCTTATTCTGCTTATAGCTTCATCTTTGCGAAAGGGTATTACTACTGTATGACTGAGCCTGATGGAATGTTTATTGATAGTAAGAACGAGATTGTAGCGATTAGTAGTAATGATCCGGAGTTGATTGTGAAGACGTTTGCGGATTCCTTTGATACAAGAGCGGGAGCGGTTCAAAGAAAGTTGGATCATATGTTCTTTAAGAGCTATGATGAGCTAAAGGAAGCGGCTTTGGATTGTGCAAAGAAGATGAAGGAACATGTGGTGGTGGAACTTGCGCCAATCGAGGAACGTACACCTTTGATTCGTGAGTATATCATTCATTGGTTCTTGTTAAAGAAGGTATTGTATGTGCAATACATGGTGAATAAGTCGTTCTTGAATGACCGTCATAATGGTAGTATCAAGAAACAACGTAACCAGGCAAAGATGAATGCCGATGAAGTTAGTTTCATGAGTTTCTCAGACATGTGGCGTATTCCATTTGCGAGTGAATAATTTGTGAGTAAGTACCTGTAGGTTTCTACAGGTATTTTTTGATATAGAATGGCTTTCTTTTTTGATAGCTATCGTATATGGTATACGGTGATAGAGGTGTTATATATGAGGGAAAAAGAATTACGACAGAAACAAGTTCAGAAATGGATTGTCATGGCGAGTGCGGATGGGTCAAAACCGAATCCGTTTAGTATGCATTTGTTAGAGAAATACTACATTGAAGGGAAGCTTACACTAGAAGAAGTCGATGACATTGTGATGGCGGCTGTAAAGGAGTTCCGTTAATGGCATTGTTTAAACGAAAAAGTGAAGCGAAGGATGCACGCAAACAGTGGGGAATGTATGTGGATGCATCTGGGACGTTGAAGAATAAGATTGATGAAGGTGATGCGTCGATTCTTGCAAAGAAAGAAGAAGCGATGTTAATGATGAAATTGGCACGGAATGAGGAGTTTGATTTCCACGCGTTTACGCTTGATGATTACAAGGCCTATCATCAGTATTTGTTTGGATCGTTGTATGAATTTGCTGGAACGATTCGAACGGTGAATATGAAGAAGGCGGAACGTGTATTAGATGGTCATTCCGTGAAGTATACGGATGTGGAATCGATTGAACGTGAGGCGATGGAAATCTTTGGGGAGTTATTGCATTATGATGTGTTTCGCTACCAAGATGATAAAGAAGGGCAGTTGTGGTTTTTAGCGAGTCATATGGCAGATCTTTGGAAAGTGCATATGTTCCGCGAAGGGAATACAAGAACGACATTTAGTTTTATGATTGCCTATGCCAATGCCTATATGCAGTACCAATATGATCCATCAAAATTGTATGGAAAGTTGGATATGAGTATTCGTGATGCGCTTGTGTATGCAAATTGTGAAGAAGAGCCAAATATCAATTATCTATTGAATTATTTGCGGATGATGATGGTATAATTTACGCAAAAGAGGAAGTGTCATTATGTCAGATGAGAAGTGGAAATATTTGTGTTTTGCCTTTCTTGGCATGTTGTTTGTGTTGAATGTGGATCAAGATATTCTTGGTGTCACTGGTATGCTTTTTGGGTTCTATTATGCTTTCACGGGCTTTATGAATGCGAATCAGAAAAAGAAGGAAGTAGATCGTCATGTAGAGCGTGTAAATACGTCGCATACAAGAGAAGAAGTCAATGTCATTGAAGCGTATTTGAAGACGGTGTTTGTGTATGATGTTCGTAAGTGTGTGGTGAATGATGCGGTGGAGTTGCGTCTTAATAGTAATGTTTATCGGTCATTGGATGATGTGGATGTCTTTTTGAATGGGAAACGCTTTGGCTCATTGCAAGACTATAAACGGCGCAATGGAAAAGAATATAATCGCTTGTTTGATTTGCTTTTAAGTGATGCAAGTGCTTTGCGACAAAAGGAATCGTATGAAGACTTTGTAACGAAGTTAAATGGGTATGTGTCGCTTGTTGAAGATGATGAAGTGAAGGTTGCGATTGAAGATACGATTCAAAACTTGAAACAGTTAGAGGCGCATCGTTCGTATTTGCGTAAGGATGTTGTGTCGTATGAGAAGGTGTATGCGTACTATATGCCGATGTTAGTGAAGATCTTGGATCAGTTTACGTCGATTCAAGTAGCGAAGGAAGACGAGCAATATATGCATACGTTGCGAAATTTGCATCGCAGCTTGTTGTCGATTAATATGGCGCTTGAGTCGATGTTAATTGAGTCAACGAATGAGGAGTTTGTGAACTTGTCACAGGACATTCAAAACTTGGATGCGTTGTTAAAACAAGATGGCTTTAAGGAAAACGAATATTAGAGGTAGCTTGGCTACTTCTTTTTTGTTTGCGGGAAAGATTGTATAATGGAAGCTAAGAGGTGAGACGATGCGTAATTCAAATAACTTAGTAAGATTGTTTGTGTTCTTTGTGATTGGGGCGATTGTGCTTAATTTTTGGCCGTTTTTGATTGTTGGGGCGGTTTTGTTTGGACTTTTTACACATAGTAAGATGGAACAAGGAAAAGATGCTGCACGTAAGTATAAGAATCGCAATTTTAAATCTGGACGGACCCATTCCGATGCGGAAGTGGACTTGGTGAATGCGTATTTAAAATCGTATTTCTCAAAGGGCAAGAAGAACTTACAGATGCGCAATGGAATCATGCTTGTGGTAAGAGGAATTCGCTATCGTTCTTTGGATGATTTAGATGTGTATAAGGACCATGTAAGAATTGGTTCGTTGTTGGATTATCGGATGAAGTATGGAGCTTCGTATAATCGGGTGTTTGATGACTTGTTGGATTTAGCGAATAATCGCTATAAAGATGTGGTTGATGTAGAGATTGTGGAAAAGAAGACCGTTGAACAAGAAGAAGTGGTTGAGAAAGTAAATATCAATGATCAATACATTATGAAGATTAATGAATTGAATATTGAGATTCCAGATAAAGATATTTCGAATATGTTGTATGAGACAACGGCATTATTGCGGCAGTTGGATTTGTATCAAACGAAGTTTAAGAAGGATATGAGTTCGTATTCGAAGTTGTATGAGTATTACTTACCGATGATTGTAAAGATCTTAGAGCAGTATGTGGTTTTGCAGGTTGCAAAACACGATCCAAACTATCAAAAGACGGTTCAGAATGTAAATGATACGATTGGTTCCTTGAATGGGGCGATTCGTGATTTGATTGCCGATACGACAGATCAAGACTTTATGAACTTGTCGGCAGATATTACAACATTGGATACGCTTTTGAAGAAAGATGGCTTTGGATCTGGGATTCAAGTCAAAAAGATGGAAGATTTGCAATAATTTGGTGTATATGAGTTGCGTTTCGTTTTGATTTCGTTTAGTATTACGTCGTAAAGTAAACGTTTTCATTGAAGATTGTGACTTGTAACGAAGGCAAGACTGAGGAAAACAAAGATTTTGGCATTTTTATGCTACTCTTTGTGGTCTCAGTCTTTTATTATTGTAGAGGAGGTGTGGTATGGAACAGTTTGTGATTCTTCGCGTCATTAACAACAATGTTGTCTTGTCGGTAGATCATCGTGGTAATGAGGTGATTTTGAAGGGCAAGGGAATTGGCTTTCAGAAGAAAGTGGATGATGTTGTAAGTAAGGATGTTGTGGAAAAGGTATATGTGCTTTCGAATTCATCGAATAAGCGGATTCTTACTTATTTTGAAGAGATTCCGTTTGAGTTTTTTGAACTTGTGGATGAATTGTTTGTGCGGGTATCGGATTCGTTGAGCTACGTTCCAAACCAAGATGCAGTGTTTTCTTTGGTTGACCATATTCACTTTGCGATTAAGCGATACAAGGAAAATCTTCTTTACAAGAATCCGTTATTACTTGAGATTAAGACGTATTATCCAAATGAGTTTCAAGCTGGTTTAGTGGCTTTGGACTTGATTGAGGAGAAGACGGGGGTGCGATTACCAGAAGATGAGGCGGGATTTATTGCCTTGCATTTTGTGAATACGAACCTTGGTATGCATATGGATGCGACATATCTTATGACAGAGCTTTTAAAGGGTGTTATGGATGTTGTGGAAACCTATTATGGGATGCCACTTGTGGAAGGTAGTAATGATTATGTGCGGTTTATTACGCATTTAAAGTTCTTTGGACAGCGTTTATTGAACAATTCGGATCATTTCAAGGATGAGGAGTTCTTGAGTAAGGTTGTAAAACAACGGTATCCGAAGGAGTACGCGTGTGCTTTGAAGGTGCAAGAGTATATTCTTGAAACATTTGATAAGCAGATTGGTAGTGAAGAAGTGACCTTCCTTGCCATTCATTTAGCGCGTTTGATGAAACGGTCATAAGAGAGGAAATTGTATGAAGAATAAGATTTTCGGAGTGCTTCAAAGAGTTGGTAGAAGTTTCATGTTGCCAATTGCGATTTTGCCAGTGGCAGGTCTTCTATTGGGTCTTGGGGCGTCCTTTACAAATCCAAATACGATTGAGATGTATCATCTTACATCGGTATTAGGTCCAGGTACATGGTTGCATGCATTGCTTACAATTATGTGTAATGTAGGTACAGCCATCTTTGCCAACTTGCCAATTATATTTGCCCTTGGGGTAGCGGTTGGTATGGCAAAGAAAGAGAAGGAGGTCGCAGCGCTTGCGGCGATGGTTGCCTTCTTTGTTATGCATGTAAGTATTAATGCGATGCTTGTCATCAATGGCTATATCCTTCCAAATGGGGAAGTGGCTAGCTTTGTATTGCCAGGTACGATTGCGTCCGTGTGTGGGATTCAGTCTCTAGAAATGGGTGCCTTTGGTGGTATTCTTGTTGGTTTAGGGGTTGCGTCATTGCACAATAAGTATTACAAGATTGAGCTACCAAATGCCTTGAGTTTCTTTGGTGGTAGTCGCTTTGTGCCAATTGTTTCTACGATTGTGTACATGTTTGTGGGGATCTTGATGTTCTTTGCTTGGCCTTATGTACAAGCAGGAATCTTTGCCTTAGGAAACTTGATTGCTAAGGCTGGTTACTTTGGAACATTCATGTTTGGTGTCATTAAGCGTGGTTTGATTCCATTTGGATTACACCATGTGTTCTATGTGCCATTCTGGCAAACAGCCCTTGGTGGTACGATGGAAGTTGCTGGAGAAACAGTTGTTGGAGCGCAGAATATTATCTTTGCCCAGATTGCAGATCCAAATACTGTCCACTTTGCAAGTTCGGCTACGAAGTATTTCACTGGGGAATATATCTTTATGATGTTTGGTTTACCTGGTGCTGCCTTAGCGATGTATCAATGTGCTAGACCTGAAAAGAAGAAGGCAGCTGGTGGGTTGTTGTTCTCAGCGGCGTTGACTTCGATTTTAACGGGTATTACCGAACCAATTGAATTTTCATTCTTATTTGTTGCGCCAATGTTGTTTGGTGTACAGGTTGTATTAGCGGCTTCATGTTATGCACTTGCTGAGATTTTGAACATTACCATTGGTTTAACATTCTCTGGTGGTTTGATTGACTTTATCTTGTTTGGTGTATTACAAGGAAATGCGAAGACAAACTGGGTGATGTTACTGGTGTGTGGGGTTGTGTACTTCTTCCTATACTATGCGATCTTTAAGTATTTGATTGTGAAGTATAACTTCAAAACTCCTGGTAGAGAAGCCGATGATGAAGAAACGAAGCTTTATACAAAGGCCGACTACAAGGCTAAGAAAGAAAATGGCGAAGACGCATTGTCTTCTACAATTACCGAAGGTCTTGGAGGGCATTTGAATATTGAAGATGTGGATTCATGTGCAACGCGTTTACGTGTTACGGTTAAGGATGCAAGTCTTGTAAACCAAGGAATGTTAAAGGCTACGGGTTGTAGTGGTGTTGTTGTGAATGGAAACGGGGTTCAAGTCATTTATGGGCCAAAGGTTTCTGTGATTAAGTCGAATTTAGAAGAGTATTTGGGTTCTTCTATGCATGTTGCAAGTGTCCAACATGAAATCATGGAAGAAGAAAAGGAATTAAAGAAGAAACAAGTAGAGATGAACTTACATGCACCTCTTATTGGAGAAGTATTGCCATTAGAGGCAGTAGAAGATGGGGTATTTAGTTCGAAGATGTTAGGAGAAGGGTGTGCAATTGAACCTACAGAAGGGAAATTGCTTGCACCAATGGATGGTACAGTGAGTATGATTTTCCATACGAAACATGCCATTGGCCTAAATTGCAATGGAATGGAGATCTTATTGCATATGGGCATTGATACGGTACAGTTGAATGGGCAATTCTTTGATGTCAAAGTCAGTGAAGGGCAAGTGGTAAAACAAGGAGAGCTACTTGCAGAGTTTGATATGGAAGAAATCAAGAAGGCTGGATATCGTATGATTACACCGATGATTGTGACAAATACGGCGGACTTTGAAGAAGTGAAGCTTGTTGGAAGTGGACAAGTAAGCGAAAAAGACGTTGTAGTTGTTGTAAAGTAAGAAAGAAACGAATCTTTTGAGGAATCGAAAGGTTCGTTTTTATCGTATATAATAGAGTGTAAGATTAGAGGGTTTTGATATGAAGAAAGATCGTATTACAGAAGAAAAAGAACGTTTGATGAAAGAGGTGCTTGGCAAGCCTCGTAGTTATGAAAAAGATGTAAAGTCGGATGTTTGTTTAGAGATGAATGATCGAAGCTATGATGATGGGTTAAAGGCGGTTCAAAAGATCCTTCAGAAGCAAAATGAAGAATTGAAGGAATTGGATGAAACGCGTAAGAAGGCAAATAGTGATATGGAACAATTCCAGAAAGAGATTGCTAAAGATTTTGGCAAGCCTGTTCTTGTGGATGAAAAAGATAAGTTTGATCTTCTTAAAACACAACTCAAAGAGGAACTGGTTGGCCAAGATGAAGCTTTGGATCAATTGGTAGATGCGATGCGTCGTCCATTTGTCATGCAAGAGGGCATGGATGGTGTGTTGAACGTGATGGTGCTAGACGGTCCGGTTGGAACGGGTCGACATAAGGCGTTAGAAAGCGTTGTGTCACATATGTATGATGTTCAGCTTTTGAAACATCGAAGTGTTTCTTTGATTGATTTGTCATTGTACCAATCATCGAGTCAAGAGAGTATTTTCTTACAGGATTTATACCAAGCACTTGTTGGTGAGAGTGATGTTGTGGTGTTTGAAAACTATGAGACAGGGTTTGCGCCGATTTTAAGAATGGTTGCGGATTTGGTGAATGATGGAACGGTGCAACTGAATAAACGTTATGTCTTGAATAAGGGCATGCTTGTGGAAAACCAGACGGGTCTTTTGAAACAAGTGGTGGATCATTTGTCTTTGAAGGGCAAGTATATTGTCTTTTTGACAAACAATGGTACAAGAAGTATTCAGGATGCCTTTGGTGCGACGGTGTTGTATCGAGTGTTGGATGTAATACGGTTTGAAGCCTTTGATGAAGCGTCATTGCGTAAGCTTGTGGAAATGGCGTTAGATGGCTTAGTTGTAAAGTGTAAGAACCAATTGCAGATGGAGATTGTGGTTGAAGAATCATTGCTTGAATATGTGTTGAAACATTGTGATAAGAGTTTAGGAAGAAATGCGATTGATGAAATGGTGTATGCGTTCTTTGTGACGATTTCCGAAGCGAAGCTAAAGTTGAATGCGAATACGATGCGGTTGTTTGTCGAAGATGGAATTGCGGTTGGTGAGTCTTGTGGAACGGTTGTACGGTTATTGAAAGAAAAGAATTCACAAGAAGAGATTGCAGCGATTCAAAAAGAGTTGGATCAAATCATTGGCTTACAAGAAGTGAAAGAATATATGCAATCGATTCAATCGTATGTAACGATGCAGAATAAGCGTAAGGCGATGGGTCTTAAGACGATGGAAATGAGTCGGCATATGATCTTTACAGGAAATCCTGGTACCGGCAAGACAACGATTGCTAGACTTCTTGCACGGTATATGAAGGCGATTGGTGCGTTGAGTAAAGGGCAACTTGTTGAAGTGACCCGGAAAGACTTAGTGGCGCAATATGTTGGGCAAACGGCTCCACTTACAATGTCGGTATTGAAGTCGAGTCTTGGTGGTGTGTTGTTTATTGATGAGGCGTATGGGTTGTATCGAGGCAAAGAGGATCATTTTGGGTTAGAGTGCATTGATACGATTGTAAAGGCTATGGAAGACTACCGGGAGGATTTGATTGTCATTCTTGCTGGGTATGAAGATGAGATGGATACGTTCTTAACGGCCAATTCGGGTTTGAAGTCACGGTTCTCCAATGTGATGCATTTTAGTGACTTTAGTGGAACTGAGTTGTTTGAGATTGCTAGTTTACAGGCGAAGAAGGCAGGATACGTGATTGATGATGGGGCTAAGGAGAGTCTTGTGGCGTATTTTGATTCTGTGCAACAAAGTCATGCCAAAGATGCTGGAAATGGGCGTTTTGCTCGAAATGTTGTAGAGGAAGCGATTTTAAAACAATCGATGCGTGTGATGAATGCGGATTCTAGTTCGTTGGAAGTGTTGTTGTTAGAAGATTTTTCGTTGTAGTTTGTAACCATTGAAAGGATGTTTCTTGCATTGTTTCAATGGTTTTTCTATATATTGTTTTGTTGTTTTTTAGAAATTAGGGTGGATTTTTATTGAGAATCTGCGAAAATGTATGAGTATATACACATTGATTCTTAGGGGGTTTCATTGTGTTTTAGGGTAATTAAGTGTTAGGGAAGGGATATCATGGTAGAAAATACAAATCGAAAAGATGCGGCGGATGAAGAGATTGAGATTGATTTAGTTCCGCTGATGTATGCAATTTTGAATCATTTATGGATTTTGATTTTGGAATCTTTGGTGGTTGGTGTTGTGGCGTATTTTGTTTTATTTGCGACGAATGTTCCACAATATGCATCGAAGTTCCATGTGTATGTAAATAACCGTACGAATAATTCGTCGGCTGAGGTTTTAACAAGTGGAGATATTACGGCTTCACAATCGTTGGCAAAGACATATACGACGATTCTTTCCAGTGAGCCACTTGTGATGCAAGCGGCGGAAAAGTCAGGGATTTCAAGTCGTACCGTAGAACGTCTTGAGAAGAAGTCGAAGGATGTTTTGAGTGTTGAAAATGTACAGGGGACAGAAATTATTCTTGTGTCGGTTGTCTTGCCGGATGCGCAAGAGGCGTTTGCCTTAGCAAGTGCGATGGCGCATGTTGGTCCGAAATACTTAGAGGATATTGTTGAGGGGTCTTCGATGAAGATTATTGACTATCCAAAGTTAGCGAGTAAGGCAGAACCGAGTGGGATTATGAAGAAGACGATGATTTCTTCGATTCTTGCGTTCTTGTTGGGTGCGGTTGTTGTTTGTGTGATGGATTTACGGAATACAGCAATTCGCAGTGAGAAGGACTTACGGGATCGTTTCGATATTCCGGTATTGGCGGTTGTACCAAATGTGCAAGAGAGTTATAACGTGAAGACGGCGAAGCATTATGCGACGTATGGAGGTTAATATGGCGAAAAGTAAGAAAAGAGTACAACGTATTAATTGGGCGCAAATGCTTTTGACAGAGAAGTCGCCTTGGGTGATTCAGGAAGCGTATCGAGAATTACGTACGAATATTATGTTTTCTTTACCTGGAGATGGTTGTAAGGTCATTGGTGTAACTTCACCTGATCGTAGTGCTGGTAAGTCGTTGAATAGTATTAACTTAGCTTCAAGTCTTCATGAGGCGGGGAAACGTGTGTTGTTAATGGATTGTGACTTACGGTTGCCTACGGTGCATAGTAAGATGGGCTTGAAACAAGAGCCTGGATTTACGAATTATTTGGCCGATAGTAGTATGAGTATCAATTCGGTGATTGGTTCGGTTGTAAGTCTTGGTGGTTTGCATGTGATTACGGCAGGGTTGTTAATGGCAGATCCAACGCGTCTTTTGATGAGTGAAAAGGTACGAGAAACACTTGTAGAGTTGAAGTCGTACTATGATTACATTGTGATTGATTTACCACCAGTGAATATGGTGACCGATGCGTTATTGTTGGCAGATATGATTGATGGGTATTTGTTGGTGATTCGTCATGAAGTGACACAACGGAAGTCGATTGAAGAGGCGTTGAATAAGTTTAGCTTTGCGAAAAATGCGGAGATTCTTGGGTTTGTATACAATGATGTTTCGATTCAAGCAAAGGCAAAAGGAGCCTATACATACGGGCAATATAAGTGATTTAAGCAGCATGCAGTGCTGCTTTTTGTGTGTTTACAAGTTTAGGAATTGCATTTAGAATGAGTGCAATTGATTGGAGTTTTTTATGAAAAAAGTTGCGATTGTAGGTACAGGAATTGCTGGTATGCATGCTGCTAAGGTGTTAGCGAGTGATGGTGTAGCGGTTGAAATGTTTGAACGAGAGAGTTGTGTTGGTGGTGTGATTTATACCGGGATTCCGGATTTTCGTATGCCTAAGACATTTATTGATAAGTTGTATGGGGAGATTGTAGATCTTGGTGTAAAGGTGCATTTGAACTGTGAAGTAGATAAGAGTCGCTTTGCGTCTTTGTTAGAGTCGTTTGATCATGTGTTATTGGCCATTGGAGCACAAGTGGAGAATCTTTGTGGGTTTGAACTTTGTAGAGGGTTTGAATCGGGGTTGAAGCTTTTGTACAACTTGAATGTGTTGAAACAGGAGGAGGCGTATAAGAGTGGCTATTCCAAAGTGTTTGTTTGGGGTGGCGGAAATGTTGCGATGGATTGTTCACGTAGTTTGGCTCGTTTGGGGTTGGATGTGACGGTTATTTATCGTCGTAGTGAAAAGGAAATGCCTGCTTCAAATGTAGAAGTGCGTGATGCGAAGAAAGATGGTGTGAAGTTTAGCTATCTTAAAAATATTAAGAATTTGATCAAAGATGAATGTGGAAATGTTGTTGGATTAGATGTAGTCGATATGGAACTTGGCGAGATGGATGAAAGTGGTCGAGCTTCTTGTAGGGAAGTACTTGGTTCGAATCATGAAGTTCCTTGTGACTTATTGGTGGCTTCGATTGGTCAAAAAGTAGATGTCAGGGTATTTGCCGATGACTTAACGATTTTGGATGGTCATAAATGTTCATTGGATCGTGTTTGGGTTTGTGGAGATTGTTATTTAGGGCCAAAAACGATTGGAGCATGTATGGTCGATGGTAAGGCGTGTGCGAAGGAAATATTGGAAGCGTGTTCAGAATAATTGGGCGCGTTTTTTCTTTGGAAATCTGCTATAATCGAAAGATATGAAAGGGGAGTATATGTCTAAGATTGCATTTGATTCAGAGAAGTATTTAAAACTACAACGAGACAAGATTGTTGAACGAATTAATTTGTTCCAGGGGAAGTTGTATCTTGAGTTTGGAGGGAAAATGTTTGAGGATTTCCATGCGGCTCGGGTATTACCTGGATATGATGAAAATAATAAGATTCGTTTGTTAACGGAGTTAAGAGATCAAGTAGAATTGATCATTACAATCAATGCGTCAAGTATTGAGCAGAGTAAGGCAAGAGGAGATCTTGGGATTTGTTATGACCAGGAGGTATTCCGTTTGCTAGATGCCTTTAAGGCGTTGGATTTGTATGTGGGGTCGGTTGTGATTACGCAATATGAAAACCAGCCTTCCGTGGATTCGTTTGTGAATGCTTTGAAGCGTGCTGGAATTCAAAGTTATATGCACTATAAGATTCCAGGCTATCCAACCGAAGTGGATTATATTGTCTCGGAAGAGGGGTTAGGGCGTAATCCGTATATTAAGACGGATCGTAAGTTGATTGTGGTTACAGCGCCTGGGCCTGGTTCTGGAAAGATGGCGACATGTATTTCTCAGTTGTATCATGACCAAAAGAATGGTGTGAAGTCGGGGTATGCGAAGTTTGAGACGTTCCCGGTTTGGAATTTGTCTTTGCACCATCCGGTGAATTTGGCGTATGAGGCAGCTACAGCAGATTTGAATGATATCAATATGATTGATCCATTCCACTTAGAAGCCTATGGAAAGACGGCTATTAACTATAACCGCGATGTGGAAATCTTCCCGGTGTTGAATCGCATTATTTCCAAGATTCAAAATGGTTCTCCATATCAATCACCAACGGATATGGGTGTAAACATGGTTGGTTTCTGTATTACTGATGATGAAGCGGCGAAGGAAGCGAGTAAGCAAGAGATTATTCGTCGTTACTATTCGTCATTAGTTTCCCTTCGTAACGATGAGATTAGTGAGAATGCGGTGAATAAGATTAAGCTTCTTATGAACGATTGTGGCATTGAGCCAACGGACCGTGTCCCAGTTGGGGTTGCGCGTAAGAAGGCGGAAGATACAGGAAATCCTGCGATTGCCTTGCAGTTACCGGATGGAAGAATCGTAACGGGTAAGACATCGAGTTTGTTTGGTCCTTCGGCAGCGGTGATTATTAATGCCCTAAAGACACTTGGAGGAATTCCGAAGCAGACGTTGTTGATTGATCCAAACTATGTTATTCCAATTCAAGAGTTGAAAGTAAATATGCTTGGTAACCATAATCCAAGATTGCACTCAGATGAGTTGTTAATTGCGTTAGCGATTATTGAGCGGACAAACTTTAATGTGGCTACGGCAATGGAACAGCTTGGTAATTTGCGTGGCAGTGAAGCGCATAGTACGGTTATTTTACCGAGTGAAGATGCGAACTTGTTGCGTAAGCTTGGGGTGAATGTAACGGTTGATCCTGTGTATCAACAAAAGAAGTTGTACCATCCAAAATAAAATGAGTAGGAATTCCTTGTTGTGGGGATTCCTTTTTTGATGAGTAGGGGGATTTATGAAAGTTATAAATTTAGTCGAGAATACGACAAGACGAAAGGATTTACGAGTCAGTCATGGGCTTAGTTTGTTCATCGAACATGAAGGTCATTGTGTGTTGTTTGATTGTGGAAGTAACGCGGACTATTTATGCAATGCGAAACGGTTAGGTGTGGATTTAAGTAGTGTTGATGCGGTTGTGTTGAGTCATAATCATTATGATCATGCAGGTGGAATGTTAGAGTGGCCATATGTTTGTAAGGTATATGTAGGTGAAACGTTCTTTTGTGATCGCTATACGAAAGTGAGTGAACATATACGAACCTATACAGCATCGGGATTACAGGAATGTGATTTGGATTGTTGTGTAGTGGATGAATGTTTAGAAATTGTGCCTGGTATGTATGTGGTTGGTGGATTTAAAGGGGAATTTGATTCACGGTATATACGCAATGGAAGTGTGGATTTGTTTGAAGATGAAGTTGCGGTGGTTGTAAAAAGTTCGAAAGGTCTTGTTGTGCTTGTTGGTTGTAGTCATTGTGGAGTATTGAACATTGTTCAAAAGGTGCGTGATTTGTTTGAAGAGCCAATTTATGCGTTGCTTGGTGGTGCGCATTTAAAACATGTAAGTGATGCGGAAGTAAAGACGATTATTACTTGTTTGCAGGATATTGAAGTGCTTGGTTTGTGTCATTGTAGTGGTGAAATTGGGGATGGATTCAAGTGTGGGGATGTGTTTGAGGTATAGAAAAAGGATTGTGAATTGCCACAATCCTTGTTTGATTATTCGACTGTATTGATGAAATCGATGACGTATTTCTTGAGGTCTTCGATTGCTTGTTTTGCGTTTGCGTGGGAATCCTTCTTCGTGTAGAAGTAGAACTTGATTTTTGGTTCTGTTCCAGATGGACGCATTGCAAACCAGGAGCCATCTTCTAAGTGGAAGCGTAGAACGTTGGATGGTCCAATGTCTTCGTATCCGTTTAGATAGTCGATGACTTTTTCGACTTTGATACCTGCAAATTCGGTTGGTAGG
Organism: Erysipelotrichaceae bacterium; assembly: GCA_020026035.1. Classification (GTDB taxonomy): domain Bacteria; phylum Bacillota_I; class Bacilli_A; order Erysipelotrichales; family Erysipelotrichaceae; genus Bulleidia. The sequence continues at coordinate 20,090 of JAHHRC010000016.1, forward strand.
TCGTTTCTTACGAAGGCCATCATGCGGGCAATACGCTTAGATCCAGCGATTCCTTCAAGAACGATGGATACTTGGTCTTCGGCATAGAAGCCATATTGGTTGTAGATGTCTTCCATTGCTTCATAGACAGTCTTGCCGTTTTTCTTATAGTAAGCTGCTGCTTCTGCTAGTAACATCGCAGCGGATACACCGTCTTTGTCACGGATGTCAGGATGTGCTGCATAACCGATGGATTCTTCATATCCAAAGAGGTATTCGTAGCCATTTTCTTTTAGGAATGGTACTTTTCCACAGATGTTTTTAAATCCTGTTAGGGATTCAAACATTGTAACGCCATAGGCTTCACAGATGGCTGTTGACATGACACCTGTAACGATGGATTTTACCATTGCGCCCTTTGCTGGTAGTTCGTTGTGTTGTTTTTTACCTTCTAGGATGTAGTTGATTAGGAAGACGCCTATTTGGTTACCATTGAATGGGAGGTAGTCTCCTTCTGGTGTTAGTACTTCGATTGCTAGACGGTCGGAGTCTGGGTCGGTTGCGATGAGTAATTCAGCGCCAACTTCTTTTCCAAGTACTTCGGAGTATTTGAAGGCTGCTGGGTTTTCTGGGTTTGGGTAGCCTACGGTTGTGAAGTCTGGATCTGGATCGAGTTGTTCTTTTACAACGTGTACGTTTGTAAAGCCTCTTTCATCGAGTACTTTGCGTACTGGAATGGATCCACAACCATTGAGTGGTGTGTAAACGATTGGGATGGATAGGTCTAGTTCATCACCATCGTGAATCTTTAGGGATTCAACTGTGTCTAAGTAGGCACGGTCGTATTCTTCACCGAGTACTTCAATCATTCCGCTGTTTACGGCTTCGTTGAAGTCTTGTTTTTTAACACCTGTCCATAGGTCTACTTTTTCAATTTCTGCAAGCATGCCTTCGGCAATTGTGCTAGCGACTTGGCAGCCATCTTCCCAATAGACTTTATACCCGTTGTATTCTTTTGGGTTATGGGATGCGGTAATGTTAATACCGGAGATTGTATTTAGCTTGCGAATCATGAAGGCAAGTTCTGGTGTTGGGCGTAGGTCTGGGAAGACGTATGCCTTGATGCCATTAGCGGCCATGATTCCTGCAACTAAGTGAGAGAATTCTTTGGAGAAATGACGGCAGTCATGGGCGATGACGATGCCGCGTTTCATAGCTTCTTCACCGTGTTTTACGATGAAGTTTGCGATTCCTTGTGTCGCTCTTGCAACGATTGGTTCGTTCATGCGGTTTGTACCAGCACCAATCTTTCCACGTAGGCCGGCTGTACCGAATGTTAGGTATTGGTAGAAGCGGTCTTCGATTTCTTCTTCGTTTCCTGCGACTTTTTTAAGGTCTTCTAATAGGGCTTCATCACTTACTCGATCAAGCCATTCTTGATATCTTTCTTGTGCATTCATTATATAATTTACCTCCTTGATCGACATCTTATTGTCGGTTTCAAATTGAATCTAATGCCTAGTCATATTACCACGGTTTGGTGGTAGATTAAAGGGCTTACATTTTTATTTTTGTTTGTTTTATAGTTCGAGAAATGGAATAATAGAGGGCAAGGAAGTGATGGCATGTATAGACAATTATCGTTATTTACCACGCAAGAAGAAGAGAAGTTGATGCAGGAAGTGTTTGATGATTTGTATCGTAAGGCTTCAATGATTATGAAAGACAAAGTGAAATTCGATGGTTCCACGGGTGTTTTTTTAATGGATGATTGTTTTTTGATGGAAGTGTATGGAAGTAGTCTTCCGGTTCTTGATTTGAATGACGCATCACAGGTGATTGAACATATTGAAATGATTAAAACAGGGCATCGGTTTGGTAGTTTAGAAGATGCCTATAAGCGGTTTGAAGGTGTGATGGAAGAATACAATGAGAAGAAAGCTTCCATTGATGAATTGAAGAATAAGATTCGTATTCAACAAACGGCGATGAAGAATAATTCAATGCAGAAAGATTGGATTGATAAGGAAAACGAAGAGCGAGATGAACGCAATCATGAACGTATGAAGCGCGTGAATCAGCTGAAGAAGAATAAGGAAGTAAAGAATGAGGAAGTTCTTGCCTTAGAAGAAAAGATTTTAGAATTAAAGAAGACAAGGTTTCCTCATGAAGCAAGATTGAAAGATGCAATATTACGAAAAGAAGAGATTAGTGAATCAATGCGCGAGATTTCTATAGATGTAACATTCTCGAATCGTGTGTTCCATCCAAATAAGTACACCGAAGCGGTGGATGAGATGGATGAGTATAAGTTGCGTTTTGAAGAGTTGAAGGCAATTGCGGTGAATGAGGACTTGATGATTCAAACGATTGATTTCAAGATTAAGCAATTGGAAAGTGAATTGAATGAGATCAAAGAGTTCCTAAAGACCCTTGAGGAGCATTTGCAAGAAAACGAAGAGGAACTACAAAAGGCGTTGGATGAACGGGATACGGGTTCAAAGCTAGTGTTGAAACAAGCCCAACGGACAAAGGATGCGGAAAAGAAGATTGCGAGTATGACGCG
>JAHHRC010000160.1 GCA_020026035.1 Erysipelotrichaceae bacterium
ACACGTCCTTGCCAAGGACGATACGGCGGTTCGATTCCGCTCACTCGCTCCATTTGTAAGATGACTGCTGAAAACAGTTTTTTTATTTGTCTATTGCATAAGAAAAGAATGTGCAGGGCACATTCTTACGTCTTATTCAGCGATTGCGGCTTCTAGAGCAATCTTCATCATGTTTGTGAAGGCTGTTTGGCGTTCTTCTGCAGTTGTCTTTTCTGGGTAGACAAAGCTATCAGAGACCGTTAGGATACAAGCTGCTTTTTTGTTTAGAACGTTGGCGTTGCTAAATAGGGCAAAGCTTTCCATTTCTACACCTAAACACTTCTTTACATCTCTTACTTCTTCTAGGTATGCATCGCTTTGACGGTAGAATACGTCTGATGAGTGGATGCATCCTTCGTGGATTTCAATGTCTAATTCTTTCGCAGCGTTGCGTAGTTTGTCATTGAGTTCCTTAGAAGGTTCAATGGTGTCGCCTTCGAATCCATTTTGTGTAATTGCATATGTGGATTCGGAGTAGGCAGAATCGGCTAGGATGACATCGTATAGGTGTAAGTCACCTGTATAAGCTCCAGCAGATCCGATACGGATGATGTTTTCTACGCCATATTCATTGAATAGCTCATAGGAATAAATTCCAATACTTGGCATTCCCATTCCGGATGCCATAACGGAAACTTTCTTTCCTTTGTAAGTTCCTGTATATCCAAGTACGTTACGTACGCTTGTAACAAGGACTGGATTTTCTAGGAATGTTTCCGCGATAAACTTTGCACGGAGTGGATCTCCAGGCATAAGTACGGTTTTCGCAAAATCATTGTCTTTTGCATTAATATGTGGTGTTGCCATAATTCTAGCTACCTCTCTTTCGTTTCGATTATAGCATGGTTTGTTTTAAAAGTAAGCCTTTACAAAGAAAAGATGCCGTGATGGCATCTTGTTAGAATTTCGAACCTTTCGCACCTTTTGCGCTGTTTGTTGAAAAGCTTTTTAGAATGTCCGTCTCATAAGAGAAGGTCATTTTTTCTTTTCGACGTTTGCGGTCAAGGGCAAGTTTTACGAGTTGGTCCATGAGTTCTTTAAAGTTTACATCTGTTTCTTTCCAGAGGTAGAAGGCTAAAGAACCTGGGATGGTGTTGATTTCATTGACATAGACGGTTTTTGTTTCGGCGTCCATTAAGAAGTCAATACGACATACACCCGATGCGCCTAGTGCTTTAAAGGTTTTTAAGGCAAGGCTTTGGATGTGTTCGGTTTGTTCCTTAGAGAGTGGGGCAGGTACGATTCTTGAAGTACTTGCCATGCCGCTTGTTTTGCTTGATTTTGATCCACCTTCATACTTTTCTTTGAAGCTGAGTAGTTCTTCGGTGTTGTTACAACCGACTTCTTCTAGCGTTGATGGGATGGCGTTAAAGCAGTTTCCAAGTACCGAACAGTTGATTTCGCGCATTGGTTTTACGACTTTTTCGGTGATGATCTTAAAGTCGAATTGGGCTGCTTGATCAAAGGCTTCAAGGTATTCTTCATCGTTATGGGCGATGGAAATACCGATGGAGCTTCCTGTGCAGGCTGGTTTTACAATGACTGGATAGATGAGCTTGTGAGCACTTCTTAGAATTTCTTCTTTGCGTGTGTCAATCTCATTGGCATAGCACCAGAACCAGTTTGTGATTGGTAGGCCATTGTCTTTTAAGACGTGTTTTTGAATGACTTTGTCTTGGCCAACGGCGGCACCAATGACATCACATCCAGCGTATGGAAGTCCTAGCATTTCTAAATAGCCTTGGATCGTTCCATCTTCGCCGTTTGTTCCATGCATAACAGGGATTGCGACATCGATGGTATCTAGGATGGCTTTTTGGAAGAGGCCTTTTTTGACTGGTTGAATGACAACCTTGTTGTCAACGTTTGCTAGTACGACTTGCATGCAGCTTGCGATGACTTCGTTTAATGGTTGTTTGAATGTTTCAATGTGTTTTAAGGCATCGCCATAATAGAACTTTCGATCTTTGGCGATGTAAATTGGTATTACGTTATATGTATTTGCGTCTAGGGCGGCCATGGCTTGGTTTGCAGAAATGATACTGACTTCATGTTCTACGGATTCGCCACCGAAGAAGACTGCGATATTTAATTTCATATGATTCCTCCACGTGTGCTATTATACTTGATAATTGTAGAAATTTGGATATAAGTTGATTTTTTCAGTGGAATTGCTTACATTAACAGGTGGAAAAGATTCGAGGTGTTTTGCTTGGTTAAGGGATTAGTACTTGCAGGTGGTGGAACGCGTGGTTCCTATGAGTATGGTGCTGTAAAGGCACTTGTGGAATTAAAACAAGATGATTGGAAGGTTGTAACAGGTACATCGATTGGGGCGTTGAATGCGTTGTTTGTGGTGTATCGGGATTATGATCTGATGGCGAAGATGTGGGATCATATCAAGAAAGAGGATATTATCTTTGGAGCGGTGGAAAACTTTGATTTAGGAAGTTTGATGTCGGAGAAAGAAACGGTTAAGCAGTTTGTGTATCAGTACTTCAAAGATAAAGGAGCGGATATTACGCCATTACGGAAGCGGATTTATGATAATTTCTTTGAAGATCGGTTTCTAGAGAGCGATATTGACTATGGGTGTATTGCGGTGCATTTGAAGAGTCGTAAACCGGTGTTTGTTGATAAAGAAATGATTGTGCATGGTAGTAAAGAGTGGTTGGTTGCGACGGCTTCTGCTTTTCCGGCATTTCCTGTTTGTGAGATTGATGGGCAAGGCTATGTGGATGGTGGCTATTATGATAATTTGCCGATTGATTATTGTTTGCGTAAAGGGGCAGATGAGATTATTGCGATTGATTTAAACCATGTGCCGCAGCATATGCAATATTTGCACAAAGAAAACATTCACTATATTTATCCAAAAGTAGAAACAGGTGGGTTCTTAGACTTTGACAATGTGTTGAATGA
>JAHHRC010000161.1 GCA_020026035.1 Erysipelotrichaceae bacterium
GATTTATCTGGTTCATTGGCTTTGTATCCGACGATTGCGATGGAATATGCAAGTAGGATTGTAAGCGTTGAGAATAATAGTTTCTTTAACATGGAATCATCCTTTACCCGCACATTATAGCAATCCCTTTTTTGATTTGCAATTGTCTTGCGAGGTTACTGTACGGACGGTTTGTTTAAAACATGCTATACTAAGAGGCAGAAAGAGATGTGATGATTGTGGAAAAATGGTATGAACAGCGTTGTGTGAACCATCGAGATTGGATCTTAGATCATCTTGAGTTTTTAGCACTTAGTGTAGAAGAAACAGTGATTGTATTAGTCATTGATTTTATGAATACAAATGGCTTAGACATTAGTATGGAAACATTGAGTCATAAGACGGGTATGAGTAGTGAAGATGTGGATAAGGTGGTTTCTGTTTTATACGCGAAGAAGTATTTAAAGATTGGTGTGCAGGGTGGTAAGGTGAACTTTGACTTGTCTGGTTTATTTGAAACCAATGTTGCAAAACAAGAAGCGATTATTGATTCCTCGTTGTTTGATATTTTTGAAACTGAGTTCAATCGTCCATTGACCCCAATTGAGATGCAAAAGGTAAGTGATTGGCATCGTAACTTAGATAAGACATTGATTATTTATGCGTTGCGTGAGGCTTCTGCTTATCAGAAAGTATCGATTGCCTATATTGAAGCGATTCTGAAAGATTGGCAAGATAAGGGTATTACAGCAAAGATGATTGAGGAAGGGAAAGTTCGATGAATGTAGAATTCATTCTTGAAGAATTAGATCGTCTTTATCCGGATGCTAGATGTGAGTTAGATCATCGTAACAATTATGAGCTTGCAGTAGCAGTTGTATTGTCGGCACAAACGACAGATAAGTCGGTGAACAAAGTGACACCGGCTTTATTTGATGCCTTTCCAACCCCTGAATTATTAGCAAATGCGAGTCTTGAAGAGATTGAATCGTATATATGTACCTTAGGGTTGTATCGCAATAAAGCGAAGATGATTCAAGGAATGGCAAAGGGAATGGTAGAACGCTTTGATGGAGAAGTTCCTCATCGTATGCAAGACTTACTGACATTACCTGGCATTGGTCGTAAGTGTGGGAATGTCATTCTAAGTGAATGTTATGGAGTACCAGCCCTTGCGGTAGATACCCATGTGAATCGTGTTTCAAAGCGATTAAAACTAGCGAAGAAAGATGATACAGTAGAACAAGTAGAAGTAAAACTAAAGAGAAAGATTCCGAGAGAAAGATGGATTAAGACACATCATCAGATGATTTTCTTTGGAAGATACTTTTGTAAGAGTCGTGGGATGAACTGTAGAGAATGTCCGTTTTACGATATTTGTTGTGAAGAAAAGAAAAAGCGGTAATTGTCTTAAGGACAATAAGTAGATGATAAAAACCGTTTGAAAGACAGAATGCGTATCGATTGCACAGGCGTGAGATTGGTATGTGTTCTGTCTTTTTTTAATTGAACTTGTAAGTGTATGCGATACGTTTCTAAGATTGGTCTTTTGGATTTGTGTCTAAGTCATTCATGGATTGAATACGTAAGAGAATTCCTTTGTTTGATCGTAAACCTCTTTAGTTAATTCAATTGAAGCTTTGCGCATTTATGAATACGTAATCATACATACTGCAACAATACCGATTTACATAAGATTCGCATTACTTACAGTAAGTGCAAGTTTCAAAATTGTGGTTAACGAAGGGATAACAAATCATTTGTTTTATATTTCATAATCAAATGGTTTGTAAACGTGAAGTTAAGGGTTTAAAATATAGACACAACCTCATAGAGCTGATATCTATGTTCAAGCCAACTAGCATTCGACCAAAGAAGTTTTAAAACAACAGGCTTTTTACAATAAAAAATTACGATATGCATTACATTTCGGTAATGTCTTTTTGCTTGCTCAAGCAACATAAGTATTGAATGCATATTTTAATTTCAATGAAATTGAAAAAAAACGCTAATTTCAATGACTTAGTTGATAAGGGTCATCCAAACAGACACGCCAATCGAAGTTCTTTATACGCTAGGTTTATATCAACTGGATACGATTTGCTACAGATATTATTTACCTTCAATTTGACCTGATTCATAAGGATATCTTCGTATGTTCTTAGATTCTGTAGTTTCGCTTCTACACGGTATTTAAGCTGTTTTTTATAAGATAACCAGTCTAGATATCCTTGAATATGTCGTGTGGATATACCATGTGTTCTCACCACTAATTCATAGAATGATTGGTGAATTTGATTCACTGTTGCAAGCGAGTTACCTAGTGAAGATTTGAAAAAGCCTGGTGACACGATATCTGGTGTACATCCACACTCGGTAACGAATGTTTCTAAAGCACGTTTCTTGTCGATTACAACAAGAGAACCACTAGTCATATGATCTTTGAATTGATCGATAATCTCACGTCTTTCTACGCCTAACCCAGCAACTTTGAAAAGAATATTGTCATTGTCGTCTATAGCGGTCATTATGCAGAGCTTATTGTGATTTATGCCTCGTAAGTCTTTATGCGATCTTGATGGCTTATGCTTACCTCTACGTTTCGAAGGGCGTGGCATTTTCGCCTTAGCAATGCCTTTAAATGAAAGGTCTGTGTACGTTGGATCTAGATAGATTGTACCGCTTAGCTTAGATTTGATATTAGCTGAGATAGCTTCATACAGTTTATGTCTCATGTAGAAGCAAGTAGTCCTACTAAGAGCAGTTGAGGCAGCGATTTTCTCCAAGGTTAATCCTTGGATTTCACCAAGAATGAATTTAATCCAGATGCGGAAATTCACCTTAGAATTCGAGAAAATCGTTTTCGTTCTTGCCATAAAAACAGCTCTACATGATTTGCAACGATACTTCTGCTTAGTCTTTTGATTGAAACCATTCTTAACAAAGTGTGTAGATCCACAATGAGGGCAACACTTTA
>JAHHRC010000162.1 GCA_020026035.1 Erysipelotrichaceae bacterium
TTGCAACATCTAAACTTGCTTGTCCTTCTTTGATTTCAAAACTTACAAGATGTTGTGTTTTATAGCGTGGCTTTAAGTCATGTTTGTACTTTCCAAACACGCAAACTCCTACTAGCAAACAAACAAAGAGCACAAAGATCACTAGATTCTTCGCATTTAGTTTGCGTTTTCTTTTTCGATTTGTTGCCATACTATTCTTCTTCAGAAAGGAAAGCCCCTAGTACTTCTTGACAAAGAGAGAACTCTGTTTCATCTTCTACAGATTCTAGATTTCCTTCTTCATCGTATGCAAAGGCGAATACTTCACCTTCTTCATCGTTTGGATCACTTACTAATACATACGAACGATTTGTTTCTTCGTTGTCGAATGTTAAAATGATTTCCATTTCTTTGTCGTTGCCATTTTCATCAATAATGACGATTGTGTTATCCATATCTACCATACTTTACTCCTTCTAACACAGCAAAAAGGCGATTTTATACGCCTTTTATCTGGAAAAATCAAGATAGCTTTGCAAGATTTGCACAGCAGCCATCTGATCAATAACCTTTTTGCGTTTCTTACGCGATACATCTGCTTGAATCAAAATACGTTCGGCAGCTGCAGTTGTTAAACGCTCATCCCAAAGAATAACTTTCGTTTGGATGTTCGCTTCTAACATCTCTTTGAACTGCTCACTGACTTTGCCACGCACACCAACATCGCCATTCATGTGCTTTGGTAAACCAAGAACGATTTCATCTGGTTGTTCACGCTTAACAACACTTAGAACCTTCTCTAAGCATTCTTCATAATCATCGGACGTAAAACGAATTGTCTCAACGTTTCTTGCCACGATGCCAAGGGGATCTGAAATCGCAACCCCACAGGTTACACTCCCAAGATCCAATCCCATTACTCGTTTCATCTATTGTTTTCCTCTAAGTAAAATCTAACCAGTTCCTCAATGATCTCATGACGCTCGACAGATTGAATAATACTACGTGCATTCTTATGACTTGAGATATAGGCAGGGTCATTTGTAATTAGATAACCCGATAACTGGTTAATCGCGTTATAGCCTCTTTCATCCAGTGCGTCCTGCGCAAGCAATAAGATTTGACGAATATTCTCACGTCTTACTTGATCTGCATTAAAACTTACTGTTGGCGAAATGTCTTTTTTCATCATCGCATCGCCCTCCTTGCCTAGTTCTATTTTAGCCCAAAAGACCATAATTGTATAGTAAACATAACAAAAGAGCAGAAAGAATCTTACACAATTCTCTTCCACTCTTTCAAATCTTACTTATTTAGTCAAATTTACAATTTCTGCCTTCACAGCTTCAATTGCTTCATTTACTTTGCTTGCATCCTTACCACCAGCTTGCGCCATGTCAGGACGTCCGCCACCATTACCAAGACAGATCGTAGCTGCAGTCTTAACTAAGTTACCAGCCTTAAGACCCTTCGCGATTGCTTCTTTGGAAAGCGCACAGACAAAGCCAACCTTGTCATCACTTACATTACTTACAAAGACAACACCATTGCTTAGCTTGTTACGAAGCATATCGGCATAATCCTTTAGCTTCCCAGAATCAAGGTTTGTTTCCTTTAGGATTAGAACATTTAGACCATTGATCTCTTCCGCTTTTTCAAGCTTACTCGAAGCAGCCATTGCCATAGCCTTTTCTTTTGCCTCTTTGTTTTCACGTTTTAGTTCGGCATTTTCTTCCAATAGCTTTTGAATCCGTTCTTGAAGACCTTCGTAGTTATTCATCTTCAATAGAGCAGCTGTTTCATTTAAGTAGTTTTCTTCACTCTTAAACGCTTCATAGGCCTTCATCTTTGTAACCGATGTAATACGTCTTACACCTGAGCCAACGGATTCTTCGCTTACAATCTTAAATACACCTAAGTTACCAGTATTGGAAACGTGTGTTCCACCACAGAATTCCTTCGATGCATCCCCCATTGTAACAACGCGTACAGAATCGCCATACTTTTCATCAAACAAGGCAATCGCACCTGTATTCTTCGCATCTTCCATGCTCATTACTTCCGTTACAACATCATAGTTTGCTTCAATCATTTCATTGACTAAGCGTTCTACTTCTTGAATTTGTGCATCGCTGAGCTTTTCATAGTGGTTAAAGTCAAAGCGTGCATATTCGCTACAGTTGTAAGAACCAGCCTGTGCAACATGGTCACCAACAACGATACGCAATGCCGATTGCAATAAGTGAAGAGAGGAATGGTTTGCACGTGTCTTTTCACGACGATCAAAGTCATATGCCCCATTTACAACATCACCAACATGCAATGTACCTTCAACATTCTTTACATGGTGTAAGTGTTGCTTATGTGGAGCCTTTGTCACATTTACAACATCTGCCTTAAAGGTATCGCTAAATAGCTTACCAGTATCCGCAGCCTGTCCACCACTTTCGGCGTAGAAACAAGTACTTGATAAGATCACTTCACCATCATCACTTAGAGAATCAACCTTAACTCCATCCTTGAATAAACCAATGACACTCGCCTTACAAGTCGAATCCTTGTATCCAGTAAATTCGGAAGCTTCTTCAAAGTTCATTAAATCAATTGCTTGTTTTCCCATGGATTGTTCATTTCCACGAGCTGCACGCGCTCTTTCTTTTTGTGCTTGCATTTCTGTTTCAAAGCCTTCCATATCCACTGTAAAGCCATGTTCTTCGGCAATTTCAGCCGTCAATTCTTTTGGGAATCCATATGTATCGTATAGCTTAAAGACAACAGAACCTGGAAGAGACTTTTCTTCCTTGTATTGTTCAAGTGCTTCATTTAGAAGTGCTTCCCCGTTTGTAAGAGTTGCATGGAAGGATTGTTCTTCAATCTTAACAAGCTTACTTACTAATTCAATCTTATCCATTAGGTATGGATAGTAGTCTTTCATATTCTCGGCAAC
>JAHHRC010000163.1 GCA_020026035.1 Erysipelotrichaceae bacterium
TCAAAGACCAACACTTCACACTAAGAGAAATAGAAATCCTAACCAAAAAACCAAAGAGTTCCGTTTCTCGGCAACTGAAAGGAAGCTATTTGTTATGAATCCAATCCTGACTTTAAAAGGAACACTTGAGCGCAGAAAAAGCACCGCAAGCTTTGGACCTTTAAAATTGTCAAAAAACGCAAAAGTAACCTCCGAACATATCGCATCCTTTATAAAAGACTTAGAAGAAATCATACACTTTTGGCAAAACAATCCAGAAATCGCAGGTGCGCTTGTTTCTGTTCACTATACACACGTCGTTGCCAAAAGTAATCGCCTACGTGCATTACTCGCAAACAAAGGAGAACCACCAACCAATTCAATCTGTGGAGCCAAGTTTGTTTGGGATAAAAACGAAGATGGTTCTACCACACAAAAACACGTCTTCACCCATTACGTTCCGCTCGCTGCAATTGAAAAAACCATCGCCGAATTAACATTCGCAAAAGACATCGTCGATGATTTATACAACGGAACCATAACCTCTAAAGACACAGAAGATTTAAGCAATAACCAAATCAATTCCCAAAGACAAAACCTCTCCAAATCTAAGTTTTTAAACATTGTATTAGATTGCTACTACGTAGAATCATTTGGCATTGATAAAAACCTAAACAAAGCTTCAAGCGACGTAGTCGTAACCTTATACAAAACCGGTTTGGACACCAAACAACTTCTTAGAAAATTCGGCATCCACATTTTCGATGACCGGATCTTTGATGAAACAACACTACGACTAACACCGGATGAGCTTCACCTTTTACAAACCCATGCCCCATATCTAATTTCAATGGATGTTCAAGACTTCTATGAATTCAGTAAAGCATACCGCCAACAAAACAAACAACACACACCAAATAACCAACCTCTATCAAAACCTACCAACGAACCAATCATCGGAGTGATCGACACACAATTCAACGAAGACGTTTATTTTAGCGAATGGGTAGAATATACAAACATGTTGAACGAAAACATCGAACTACAACCACAAGATTACGATCATGGTACAGCAGTCACTTCCATCCTAGTGGATGGTCCTGCCAATAACCCAAATCTTGAAGATGGCTGTGGTCGCTTCCGTGTCCGCCACTTTGGAATTGCGACAAGTACAGGCATCAGCACCTTTACAACCACGAAGTTCATACGCGAAATCATCACAACGAACAAAGACATCAAAGTCTGGAACCTTTCTCTTGGTTCAGAAACAGAAATCAGCGATAACGCAATCTCCTTCTTAGCAGCTGAGATTGATCGCCTGCAAACCATCCATGATGTCATTTTTGTAATCAGTGGAACAAACAAACCACAAAACTTTACAGGTAAACATATGAAACTTGGATCCCCTGCAGACTCTTTAAACGCCATCGTTGTAAATTCTGTAAACTTCCAAGACAAACCCGCATCCTATTCTCGCTTCGGTCCCGTCCTAACCTTCTTCAATAAACCAGACGTTAGCTATTATGGCGGAGATGGAACTGACCAGCGCATCACCGTCTACCAAGACAATAATGGACCTCGCCACGTAACCGGAACCTCCTTTGCGACCCCTTGGATCACTCGAAAAGTCGCCTATTTGATATACCACATGAATTTATCAAAAGAAGTCGCAAAGGCTCTTATCATCGATTCCGCTACCTCTTGGAACAAAACAGCACAAAACAAGAGCTCCATCGGCTATGGAGTTGTACCTATTCACATCAACGACATCATCAACAGCACCAACGATGAAATTCACTTCGTCATCCAAGGAACAACCGACGCCTTTGAAACCTACACCTACAACATCCCTGTCCCGACATTTCGCGACAAGCACCCATTCTACGCCCGTGCCACACTTACCTATTTCCCACTCTGTGACCGCAACCAAGGTGTAGATTACACCGAAACAGAAATGGACCTCCATTTCGGTCGTATAACATACAAGCAAAACAAAGCCACAATCCTTGCAATTAATGCAAATCGCCAATCCGAAGAAGGATTAAATATCATTTATGAAGAAGAAGCTCGTAAAGAATACCGTAAGTGGGATAACGTCAAACAAGTGAGTGACACAATCAAATCCAAACCAATTCCTCGCAAAGCTTACGAAAATGGTCTATGGGGATTAAGCATTAAAACAAAGCAACGTAAGGACCCAAACAACAGAAAACCTCTTCCGTTCGCTGTTGTAATCACATTAAAAGAAATGAACGGAATAAATCGATTCGATCGATTCAAACAAAACTGCCTAGCAAGAGGTTGGTTTGTACAAGAACTCAACGTCCACTCCAACATCAACGTTACTGCAAAAGCAGAAGAATTCATTCATTTTGATTAAACACTTAAAAAAGATTCCAAACAACAAACACGTTTGGAACCTTTTTTCTTATAACAACAATTTCTTACCACTCAAAACAATCGCAATAAGACCACTTAGGCATACAACACCATATACAAGCAAATGCCCTTGATCACCTGTAGAAGGAACCTTCTCCTCCTTCACTTCCATCACAGCATTCGCTACAACAACCTTCTTTTGTGGTTTCACTACAACCTCTTTCGTAGTTGTCTTTTCTTCAACGGAAGGAGTAACGTCTTTCTTTGGATCTACAAACCCCCAAACACCTTCATACATCGCATCCGTTTCTTCAAAGGAAAGCGTATCTGTATCCACAAAGGCAGTAAGTCCTGCCTTTCTCCAACCTAAGAACGTCCAGTCCTTCACCTTCGAAGCTTCAGGAACACTCGCAGTTTCCCCTGCAAATCCTTTCACTTCTTCTACTTTCGGCTTAAGAATCTCATTTGGAACTTCACCATTTCCTTTATGTACATACGTAAA
>JAHHRC010000164.1 GCA_020026035.1 Erysipelotrichaceae bacterium
ACAACTTCAAATTGTTTGCGGTAGTCATCTTGTTTCTTCTTTTCTTGTTCAATCTTTTCTTTTGGTGCCTTGTCGACAAAGCCTTTGTTGCTAAGCATCTTTTCAGAACGCATTAATTCGTTTTCTAGACGCTTCTTTTCTGCAGTTAGCTTCACGATTTCCTTTTCAACGTCGATCAATTGCGCACTTGGAATGTAGATAGATCCATGTTGGATGGTTTCAACCGTTAAATCCCCTGTTAAATCATCTTTCCAAGTAGCCTTTGCCATACGTTCAATCATCGCTGCCATATTTGCATCCACTGGTACAATATTTCCATCAATGTCCTTGATTAATACATCAAGTGGTGTCTTTGGCTTCAAGTCATTGGCAATCTTAGTTTCACGAAGTTTTGAAATCGTAGATAGAATACGTTCCATACCAACTAAGTCGCAATCTGCTACACCTTCTACCTTTGTTGGCCAGCTTTCAAGACAAATACTATCCTTTGCATGTGGCAATGTGAGATAGATTTCTTCTGTTGCAAATGGCATGAATGGATATAGAAGTCTTACAATCGCATTCAACACAACAAGTAATGTAGACTGTGCAGCCTTCTTTACTTGTTCATCTTCACTACTTAGACTAGCCTTTGATAACTCAATGTACCAAGAACAGAAGTCTGACCATACAAAGTTGTATAGTTCATTACCTACTAAGGCAAATTCATACTTCTCCATGTTTTCTGTTACATGTTCAATCGTTAGATTCAACTTGTTCAAAATCCATGCATCGGCATCACTTAAATGACGTAAATCAACATCTTCTAACGTCATACCTTCATCCAGGTTCATTAACACAAAGCGGCTTGCATTCCAAAGCTTATTAATAAAGTTCCAGCTTGCTTCTACCTTGTCTTCGATGTAACGCATATCTTGCCCTGGTGTTGAGTTTGTCGTTAAGAAGAAACGAAGTGCATCGACACCATATTGGTCAATGACATCCATTGGGTCAATTCCGTTTCCTAAGGACTTCGACATCTTACGGCCGTCCTTATCACGAATCAAACCATGAATTAAGACATGCTTAAATGGACGATTCTTTGTGAAATGACGTGCTTGGAATGCCATACGAGCAACCCAGAAGAAGATAATGTCATACCCAGTAACCATTGTTCCAGTTGGGTAGTAACGATCAAAGTCTTCCGATTCATGTGGCCAACCAAGTGTTGCAAATGGCCATAGAGCACTTGAGAACCAAGTATCTAAGACATCTTCATCCTGGTGGTAGTTTTCAATATCTACTGGAGGTTCCATACCAACATAGACTTCCCCTGTTTCATTGTGATACCAAGCAGGAATACGATGTCCCCACCACAACTGACGAGAGATACACCAGTCTTCAATGTTTTCTAACCACTTATTGAATGTAAGTTCAAAGCGTTCTGGATAGAATGTAATCTTTTGTTCAGGATCTTTTTGTGCCTCCAATACATCTTCTGCTAAAGGCTTCATCTTTACAAACCATTGTTCGGATAGATATGGTTCAACTACACAATCCGTACGTTCGGAATGTCCTACTTCATGTACATAGTCTTCAATATGATCAAGCATTCCATTTGCTTCAATCTTCTTTGTCAAAGCTTCACGACATGCAAAACGGTCCATGCCTTCAAATTCTTGACACAAGCTATTCATCGTTCCATCTGGATGCATGCAAATTGGCTTTGGTAAGTTATGACGTTCAGCAATCGCAAAGTCATTTGGATCGTGCGCTGGTGTACACTTCATAGCCCCTGTACCAAATTCAATATCGATATAGTCATCCCCAATAATTGGCAATTCTTCGCCATTTGCTGGGTTAATCGTATGCAACCCAATTAAGTCATTTAAACGAGGATCTTCTGGATTTACAACAACACAAACATCCCCAAACATCGTTTCAGGACGTGTTGTCGCAACGACGAATTCCTTGCCATTTTCAACACACTTATACTTGAAGTAATACATGTATCCTTTGTCTTCTTTGTGTACGACTTCAATGTTTGATAGAGCCGTCTTAGCCTCAGGATCCCAGTTGATAATACGCATTCCACGGTAAATCAACCCTTCTTCATATAAAGACACAAAGACCTGACGAACCGCTTCATCAAAGCCTTCATCCAAGGTAAAGCGTTCTCTAGAATAATCTAGCGAGTTTCCAAGCTTCGCCCATTGTTTACGAATGGTTGCCGCATATTCACTCTTCCAAGCCCATGCTTGTTCTAAGAACTTTTCGCGACCAATGTCATAGCGAGAAATCCCTTGTTCCTTCAAACGTGCATCAACCTTTGCCTGTGTTGCAATTCCGGCATGGTCCATACCTGGTAAATACAACATATCATAGCCACTCATCTTCTTATAACGAGAGATAATATCTTGTAGTGTGTTATCCCAAGCATGTCCAATATGCAAAATACCCGTTACATTTGGTGGTGGAATAACGATTGTAAATGGATCTTTTGATTTGTCACCGGCTGTAAAATATCCTTGTTCCACCCAGTGATTGTATTTTCCTTCTTCTACTTGTTTGTGTTCGTACTTTGGCGCTAAATTCTTTTCCATACTATTCACTCCTTTTCAAAATAAAAAGCGACCTTAAAAAATGTAAGGACGCTGTTGTATGCGTGGTACCACCTTGACTTGCTTCTCAATTGCGTAACGTGCAGGACGGTTTTTCTTAAAGTTCTTTTCGGAAAAACAGCTCATGGAGGACTTCATTCATTCTATTTGATCCTTCTTCCACCAAACGAGGACTCTCTATACAAACGATCTATGAATTACTCATTCCAATCAACGCTTTGTTATATT
>JAHHRC010000165.1 GCA_020026035.1 Erysipelotrichaceae bacterium
AAATCAAGCTTATACATATCATCCTTGAACTTTTCATTTGCTTCTTCTTTTGTAAGTTCTTCACGCACGATACGCTTTCCATCCTTACAAATCTTCTTCATTTCTTTTTCAATCTTCGCTAAGTCACCATCACGAATGACATCGTCGCCAAGATCAATATCGTAGTAGAACCCTTCTTCTACCACTGGTCCAACCCAAAACTTCGCATGTGGGTATAGATGCTTCACAGCTTGTGCCATTACATGGGCACAGGAGTGATTCAATGTGTTTAGATTTTCATCTTTTTTAAAATTCAACATACAATCTCCTTCTAACGAAATAAAAACGCCCTTATCGAAAAGGACGTTTATAAACGCGGTACCACCTTTATTCCCATAAGATATCTTACGGACTCTTCATTTCCTTTAACGCAGGCTAACGGCATCCGATTAAGGTGCAGCTCACAAGTAGTAATCGTTAGGCTTTTCAATTCCCTTTCACCAACCGGAAATCTCTCTACATCAAGGATCTAACCATCGTGTCTTGTATCAAAGCATTTATAGAGAAGTTATAAACTCTTTTTGTGATTCTGTCAATCGTTGGATTTAAACATACGAGCAGCCGCAACCGCCGTCGTCCAGCGTGCATACAATGCATCACTTTCTTCTTTGCTAATTTGTGGCTTGTAGATCTTTCCGCCCTCTTTTTCTTCCACGAAATCAAGTGGACGATTCCAGAAGCCAACGGCAAGTCCTGCAAGGTGTGCAACCCCAATTGCCGTTGTTTCTACACAACTTGGACGCTTTACTTCGGTTTGTAGTAAGTCTGCTTGGAATTGCATCAAATAGTTATTTGCCGATGCTCCTCCATCAACCTTTAAGTATGGCATACAACAATTCACATCATCTTGCATTGCATTTAGAACATCACGTGTTTGATAGGCAAGAGAGTTTAGTGTCGCTCTTGTAATATCGGCTTTTGTTGTACCTCTTGTTAATCCAAACAAGGCACCACGGCAACGATCATCCCAATATGGAGCACCAAGTCCTACAAAGGCAGGAACAAGGATAACACCAGAGGTAGGGTCTGCATTCACTGCAATTTGTTCGGATTCTTTTGAACTATTAAAGAATTCAAGTTGATCACGCAACCATTGCACTGCACTACCAGCCACAAACACCGAACCTTCTAAGGCATAGGTAACTTTTCCTTGATAGCCCCAAGCAATCGTTGTAATAAGGCCATTCTTAGAAAGACGTGGTGTTGTACCTGTATTCATCAATAAGAAACAACCCGTTCCATACGTCGACTTTGCAGAGCCTTCATCGTAACAACATTGACCAAATAACGCTGCCTGTTGGTCACCTGCAACCCCTGTAATTGGAATGGATTGACCAAAGAAGTGATATGGTACAGTCTTACCATATTCACCACTAGAGTCCTTCACTTCCGGTAACATGCTCATTGGAATATTTAGAATGTTACACAATTCTTCATCCCACTTTTGTTCAAAGATGTTATATAGCATTGTACGCGATGCGTTGGAATAATCCGTCGCATGTACTTTGTTTCCAGTTAAGCAATAGATCAACCAAGAATCAATCGTACCAGCAAGTAGCTTTCCTTCTTCGGCTAATTGCTGTGCACCTTCTTCATGATCTAAGATCCAACGAATCTTTGTAGCTGAGAAGTATGGGTCAATTCTAAGACCTGTCTTATTACGAACCATTTCTTCATAGCCTTCTTGAATCAACTGATCACAAATATCAACGGTTTGACGAGATTGCCAAACAATCGCATTACAAATCGATAGTCCAGTCTCCTTATTCCAAACAACCGTTGTTTCACGCTGATTGGTAATTCCAATCGCCGCAATTTGTTCTGGCAAGATATGTGATTTTTGCATACAAGACGCAATACAGGAAAGAACCGACAACCAAATTTCATTGGCATCATGCTCTACCCAACCAGGATGGCGGAAGATTTGCGTGAACTCCTTTTGCGCAACTGCCACAACATCACTGTTATGATCAAAGATGATCGCTCGCGAACTTGTCGTACCTTGATCGATCGCTAAAATATACTTTTCCATATCAAATGATACTCCTTCTTACTATCTATTTCTTTTATCCCGTCCTTATTATCCTATTGTACATGAAATGTTTCAAGAACAATTTGTAAGCGGTTACTACCACAAACTTTCACAAACGGAACAAACCAAAAATTTCAAACTTCTACCCTACTATTAAAAACCCTTTTATTAAGCCATTTCAAGAATTATTTCACCGAACAATATTCGCTAACACACCAAACATACCCTCTTAAATTAATTTTTTAACAACTAAACGCATAAAAACAGTCACCCTTTCGAGTGACTGTCATTTGCTATTTCCGTGGATTGCGAATCGCAGCTTGAGCCGCCGCAAGTCGAGCGATTGGTACACGATATGGCGAACAAGATACGTAAGATAATCCTACACGATGGAAGAATTCAATCGAAACAGGGTCTCCACCATGTTCCCCACAGACACCTAAATGCATGTCTTTACGAACACTCTTACCCTTTTCAACTGCCATTTGAACTAAGGCACCAACACCTCTTTCATCAATGTGAGCGAATGGATCGAATTCATAGATATTCTTTCCATAGTAGTCCTTTAAGAAGTGACCAGCATCATCACGTGAGAAACCAAATGTCATCTGTGTTAAGTCGTTTGTTCCAAAGCTGAAGAATTCCGCATCCTTTGCAAGTTCATCGGCTAGAATTGCAGCACGAGGAATTTCAATCATCGTACCAACACGATA
>JAHHRC010000166.1 GCA_020026035.1 Erysipelotrichaceae bacterium
TTTCTTCTACGCTTTTTCCATCCATCAAACCAACTTCAAGCATGTACTTTCGTAACAAGCCATTCATTTCATCAATGCGATGTTTGAATTGATATGTCTTATGATTCAATCGACATTGACAATCTCCATAGGAATAAATCTTATGTTCAAAGGAAGAATAGAAAATCAAAGAAGCTCTTGGGATTTCATTCCCACTCGCTTCATTGTCTTCTACAAATCCTGCAATAACTCCGTTAATCAATTCTAATATTTCTCTTCCGTTCATATCATACGGAATGTCTTCAAAGATCAATCGAATAAGTTCCGATGCGACTTTGCCACTCTTTTTTCCATCATACAAACGATCCGACTTACTCGTAACACCATCAATGACTGCCACAAAGTCTTTCGATATAAAAAGGGCGTCTTCGTTTAATTCTTCTTGATCAAACTTTCCCTTACAAAATGATTCTAAAATATGCATACATATTCCTCCAAAAAAGATATAGGTCACATTGTAACCTATATCCACGTTGTTTTCTATTTCTTTGAAATAAGATCCCCAACAATCAACCCATTCGCTGCAGCTTGCGATAGACTTCTTGTAAAGCCTGCCCCATCGCCAATGGCATAAATACCCTTTGTACCATCCAGTTCAAAGTCCTTACACTTTGGTCTTGCCGAGTAATACTTACACTCTACCCCATACAATAAGGTATCTTGGTTTGCTGTACCTGGTGCTACTTTATCTAAGGCATGTAATGTTTCAACGATATTATCCAATTGTCGTTTTGGCATACAAAGCGATAAATCACCCGGAATCGCATCAAGTGTTGGTTGTACAGAACTATTCTTAATACGAGATACAGTTGATCTTCTTCCCGCTTCTAAGTCGCCAAGACGTTGTACAAGGACTGTACCACCACTAATCTTATTGGCAAGTGATGCAACAGATCTTGCATATTCGACTGGTTGATCAAATGGCTCTGTAAAGTATGTCGAACAAAGTAAGGCAAAGTTTGAATTCTTGGATTGTTTTGCCTTGTCTTTATAAGAATGTCCATTTACCGTTAATACACCATCACTATTCTCCGTAACGACATATCCTCGTTCATTGAAACAGAACATTCTTGTCGTATCTCCATAATGCCCTGCTTTGTAGTAAATCTTTGGCTCATAGATTTTCTTTGAGAAATTTTGCCAAACCTCATACGGAAGCTCAACACGAACCCCAACATCCACCTGATTATTATAAAGTTCAATCTTGTTTTTACTACACCAAGACTCAAACATCCGATTGCCAATTCTTCCTACCGCAAAGACAATCTTGTCACCAACCACTTCAACCGTTTCCTTCTTTGTTTGATACGTTACCACATGGCTATCCTTATCAACGTCTATCACCGTTGCCATGGTACGAATCGTAATATAGGTTTCTAAGTCTTGAATCAAGGCAAGCATTGTTCCATAGTTTGCATCGGTTCCTAAGTGCTTGACTTCCCCTTGTTGCATATGAAGGTCATGTTGAAGACATTGTACCTTGAGTTCATCATTTGGATGATAGCGTTCTACACATGCCCCAAAGCGAATTAAGATGTCATCGGCTTGGTTAATGTAATCTAAGACAACATCACGATCCATAAAGTTTGTTAACCAACCACCATACTCGGTTGTAATGTTGTACTTTCCATCACTAAATGCCCCAGCTCCTGCCATTCCTTCCATAATGCTGCAAGATGGGCATTTGATACACTTCTTCACTTTCCCTGTGATAATCGGACAGTTTCTTTCATCCAAACGCTTCCCTCGTTCTAGAATCAAAATCTTTGCGTCCTTGTTTTGTTCATGAAGGCGGTAGGCACACATCAAGCCACCAATTCCGCCACCAATAATGACTGTATCAAAACGTTCCATTCTCTTCCCTCCATCGTTTCAAACTCAGTACTCACACCTTTATCTTACTCCTATTTAAAAAGCTTTCAAGCATACAAAAAGGCAAGACACAATCGCATCTTACCTTCTAGATTACATACTTCTTGCTTGTCGTTTGCGAACAACAATTCCTTTCAAACGAACAAACAAATGACGGAATGAACGATAACAAATCGCATAAAGAATCGTTACCACAATCGATACACATACACCAAGCACAAGCATACCGACAATTAGTTCACGAACCCCATTGATACTAGGTACCATGTACATCCATACTTCATAACAACCATATCCAACCACAAACGCTAATACAACTCTACTTAACACCATTCCATAATAGCGCCAGGATGGTAAATGGAAGACTTGCTTATAAACAAGAATTGGATTGTAGAAGAAATCAATTGTCCAATACGTTAGTAAGGTAGCCACAATGACACCCATTAAGCCATAGGATTGTACTAGAAGAATTGATAATACAATCTTAACACCTGCCATCAAATAGGCATTGTTTCTAGCATTTACATACAACCCATTCGCATCACGACAAATAATAATTGGTTGACGCATGGTCATATAGTAAATATTAATCGAGAATAATAACGCCATTAATACAGGCACTTTATATTCTTCCATCGCTAACCAGACTTCCACAAATTGTGGCATCACAATAAAGATACAAATCGCTACAATCGTCGAAATCCAACAAGAGAAGTTAAAGAACTCACAGAATACTGAATAAGCATCCGCGTTGTCATCGTTAAATAAGTTTCCAAAGCTATTCATTGGTGACATCACCATGGTTTGCGTAATCTTGGAAATCGAATCCGTTAAATAACTATACGATCCATACACCGAAGACATGC
>JAHHRC010000167.1 GCA_020026035.1 Erysipelotrichaceae bacterium
GTTGTATTGATAGACCTATCCGTCCTCTTTTCCCAAAAGATTTAAGAAACGACTGTTCAGTAGTTGCAACAGTTATGTCTGTTGACCCAGACTGCTCACCAGAAGTTACAGCTGCAATCGGTGTATCAGCAGCAATCGCAGTTTCTGATATTCCTTGGGACGGCCCAATCTCTTCTGTAAATGTTGGTCTTGTTGACGGCGAAATCGTTCTTAACCCAACTCTTGAACAGAGAGCTGTTTCTGACTTAACTCTTACAGTTGCTTCAACAGCAGACCTTGTTGCTATGATTGAAGCAGGCGGTAACGAAATTCCTGATGACCTTATGTTTGACGCTATCATGGCTGGTCATGAAGAAAACAAAAAAATGGTTAAATTCATTCAGGGTATTGTTGATGAAATTGGTAAGCCTAAATTCGCTTATGAATCATCAGATCCAGATCCTGAAATTATGGCTGAAGTTGAAGCATTCTGCATCGAAGATGTTAAGAAAGCTCTTGATACAGACGATAAACTTGTTCGTGATGAAGCTCTTCTTCCTATTTATGCAGCAGTTCACGAAAAATTTGACGAAAGATTTGAAGGCAACGAAGCAAAGATTGATGAAATCATGTATCTTGTTCAAAAGCACGTTGTACGTTCTTGGCTTAAAGACGAACACAAGCGTGTTGACGGTCGTGGAATTGATGAAATCCGTCCTCTTAACGCAGAAGTTGACTTACTTTCAAGAGTTCACGGTTCTGGTTTATTTACTCGTGGACAAACTCAGGTTCTTTCAATCACAACTCTCGGTCCTATGAGCGACTGTCAAACTCTTGATGGTCTTGACGAACAGACTGAAAAGAGATATATCCACCACTACAACTTCCCTTCATACAGTGTTGGCGAAACAAAACCTTCAAGAGGTCCTGGTAGACGTGAAATTGGTCACGGTGCACTTGCTGAAAAAGCACTTGTTCCAGTTCTTCCTTCAGTTGATGAATTCCCATACTGCATTCGTGTTGTATCTGAAGTTCTTTCTTCAAACGGTTCAACATCACAGGGTTCAATTTGTGGTTCAACACTTTCACTTATGGCTGCTGGTGTTCCTATTAAAGCACCTGTTGCAGGCATCAGCTGTGGTCTTATCACAGGCGACGATGGTGTTTACGGCGACTTCATGACAATGGTTGATATCCAAGGTCTTGAAGACTTCTACGGCGATATGGACTTCAAAGTTGCAGGTACTAAAGACGGTATCACAGCAATTCAGATGGACCTTAAAGTTCATGGTCTTACACCAGAAATCATTAAAGAAGCTTTCGCTAAAACTCACAAAGCAAGAAATTACATCCTTGATGAAATTATGCTTCCTGTTATCAGCGAGCCTCGTAAGGAACTTTCAAAATACGCTCCAAAGATGATTACAATTTCTATCAATCCAGATAAGATTGGTGATGTAATCGGTAAAGGCGGTAAAGTTATTCAAGAAATCCAAGCTGAATATGATGTTAAAATCAACATCGAAGAAGACGGTAGAGTATTCATCAGCGGTATTGATGCTGAAAAGTGCAATGGCGCTCGTGAAATCATTAAGCTTATCGCAAGCGACCCAGAAGTAGGCGCATTCTACAACGGTGTTGTTACAAGAATTATGAGCTTTGGTGCTTTTGTTGAAATCGCTCCTGGTAAAGAAGGACTTGTTCACATCTCAAGACTTGATGTTAAGAGAACTGAAAAAGTTGAAGACGTTGTTAACGTTGGCGATTCAATCATTGTAAAATGTATTGAAATTGATGACCAAGGCAGAATCAACCTTTCAAGAAGAGATGCACTTATTGAACTTGAAGGTATGAAACCTGAAAACGAAATTGATGAAGCTCCAAGAAAGCCAAGACGTGACAATAGACGTCCTCGCAGAGACTAATCAAAGCAATATAAAATAATGAAACGGACGAGAAATTCTCGTCCGTTTTTGTTTTTAAAAAGCAATCTACAATACAAATAAAAAAGCGAAACAGATTAAACTGTTTCGCTTTTAGCTTTTATTAGGTTATTAACTTATACTTAAATTAGTCTTTAAATACTTCGTTAAAGAGGTCAATATCAGCAGCCTTCATAATAGCGCTGAAAAGACGAGAACCGTTTACTGGCATAAGTTTGCCAAAGATGTCCATTGCGTGAGCATCTAAACCATGAACCTGAAGAGCTTGTTTATGTTCAAAACCGAACATAATCATTTTAACCATATGGTCGCAGTTAGTTGAAATCATATTCATGATCTTTTCGCCCTTACCGCCTTCGTTCTTTTGGTCACGGAAAATATCTGTCTTTGTAAAGCCTGGGCATACAAGACCAACATATAATTTACCACGGAATTCTTCACGAAGAGCTTCTGTGAAACCTTTAAGAGCAGCTTTTGATGCTGAATACATTGAAGTACCTGCAAGACTCATAAGAGCAGCAGATGAGTCAATGTTTAAGATACCACCGTCTTGGCTCTTAAGAAGCATTGGAAGCATTGCTTTTGTTGAATATACACATGAGAAGAAGTTGATGTTCATAGCACGATCAATTTCATCCATATCATAACGGTCGAAACGCTTAAATTTAGGTAAGATACCTGCGTTGTTTACAAGGATATCAACCTGAATGTTCTTTTCTTCAAGATCTGCAACAAATTCGTCCCAGTTTTCTTTCTTTGAAACGTCGAAAAGTTTGTATGAGAATTGGTCAGCGTATAAAGGACCAAGTTCATCAATAAACTTCTTCATCTTTGGTTCGCTTCTTGCTA
>JAHHRC010000168.1 GCA_020026035.1 Erysipelotrichaceae bacterium
GCAAAAAAAGATGGATCCTCGTTTAAGCAGCGCGGACAAATCATCTCATCACCCCACTTACTTATACGTAGAATCCATCTCTTTATTTTCTTTTTCGCATCTTCGCAATTAACAATGCGGCAATCAAAGCAATCAATGTCGAATTAATAAATGGCAATCGTGCATAAATCTCATACAAGAACCCACTTACCAAACCACCAAAAATCCAACCCAAAGATCTAGATGTTTGGAATAAGCCAAACAACTTTCCACCATCTTCACTTGAACTTGCAAGCAATGCTTGTTGCAAAGGAATTTGTAAGGAATACACAAGGAAATACACCAAGCTAACAACAAGGAATGACACAAGATTCCCCATCAGTAACATCAGCCCATTCAAAACCGTACAACAAACAACAATCCAAAAATACCCTTTGCTTAAATCCTTAGACCGTACAATTCGTTTTCCAATGAGCCCATTGGCAATTAACCCTAAAATCCCAATCGCTGCCTTAATATAGCCATTGTATGACGTTGGAAAGCCTAACTCACTACGCAAATAGAAGTTATAACTTTGATCAAAACAAACCGAAGCATAACTCGTTAGAAACACCGTTACAAAAAACAGTAACATATACGTTTCTTTTAAATTCTTGGCCTGTTGCACAGACGCAAATGGCGAAGACTCTTTCATCACATCGCGTAATACAAGCTCTTTCTTTTCACGATGTTCTGGTAAGAAGTATGTCAAACATCCAAGTGTTGTTAACCCAACAACTTGCATCATAAAGACAAACTCAATCCCAACAACATCCCCAAGTACACCACCAATCAAGAAGCCAAAACTCGACACAACGGCCGTCATCGCACCTGCTACTACAAGGTTTGACCCCTTCTTTTCATTGCTTGATACATCGGTTAAATAGGCAAGCTGAATCACCGAAAGACCACCGCCACCAATTCCCCCAATAAAACGAGCAACCGCAATTCCTACTTCACTAGTGGCACATAAAAACAAATACTGCCCCAACGCATAAAATAGAAATGTTACAAACATGACCTTCTTACGACCAATTCGATCACTCAAATTTCCCCAGAACGTCGATGTTAGAAATGTCGCAATTGCCATACAAGCAAAGGCAACCCCAAACATATAGTTGTGAACACCACGCATTTCAATAAACTTCGGTGTCACTGGATGCACT
The DNA here is from genome assembly GCA_020026035.1 of Erysipelotrichaceae bacterium. Lineage (GTDB taxonomy): Bacteria > Bacillota_I > Bacilli_A > Erysipelotrichales > Erysipelotrichaceae > Bulleidia. The sequence continues at coordinate 1,185 of JAHHRC010000168.1, forward strand.
AAATTCGCTGTTAAGGTCGTTAACAGAATCATCGCCAATGCGATTCTTACTTCTTTTGTTTGTTTCACTTAAGATCCTCTTTCGTTGTGATTTTAAAGTTCTCATAACTTCCTTCCACAACTTTAATTCTGACATCACTATACGTTTCTACAAGCGAACAATCATCGGTTCCTACAAACCCATCTATCTTCGCTTTACTTGCACATTGTAAATACAAGTCCGTATTAAATACCTGTGGCGTCTGCGCCGCCCGTAAGGTATCACGTACCAATGTCTTTTCAATATAGCCATCTTGTACCACTTTGATCGTATCTTTACACGGTACCATCAAACAACAAGCCTTCTCTTCTTCCATCGTTTTCTTTAACAAGTTAATATCTTCATTGCTTACAAAAGGCCGTGCCCCATCGTGAATCATCACAACATCACACATACAAGCCGCTACCCCATTGCATACCGACTCTTGACGCGTTGCACCACCCTCACACAACACCACATTGCCTTGTAAGATATGTGGAATTTCCTTACGGAATTGCATCACATTACTGACAACGACAATCTGCTTACAATCTTCATCCTTTAAAAATGTCTCAATGGAATGTTCCAAAATCGTTTTTCCATCCATTCGATAATATACTTTGTTGTACCCTAGCTGCATACGACTTCCACTTCCTGCAGCGGTAATCACTACTGAATAATCCATACTCTCAAACCTCTTTTTTTTATGCATTATAGCAAACCTTCCCATATAAGAAAAAAGAAACTCCAACGAATTTCTTCTTCCTCTTAATGTACAAGATTCCCAAGTACTCCATACGATAGCGTTGTCATAATCACAGCCGCTAAGAAAATACCAAGCAAGATCGAAATACTTGCCTTCTTTAAATCCATATCAAATAACGCTGCAACCAAAGATCCCGTCCAAGCCCCTGTTCCTGGCAATGGAATCCCAACAAACAGAATCAACCCATAGAATCCATGTTTCATAATCTTGTCACGATTCTTATCCGCCTTCGCTTCAATCTTCGCAACAATTCCATTCATATTATGACGTGCCATCCAATGCAAGACTTTCTTAATTAACAATAAAATAAACGGAATTGGTAAAATATTCCCTAAGACACAATAGAAAATCCCTTTCCACATCGGAATCTTCAAAAGCCCTGCAAGAATCAATCCACCACGTTCCTCAATCAGTGGCAACATCGACACAAGAAAAACAGCCATTTCCTTTGATACATGTTGGCCAATTGCCCCCATAAACCACGCTAGAAAACTTTCCATGCAATACCTCTTCTTCTTTAAACGAGTATTACTCTACCAAGAAACCACACCAAACGCAATCCTAGAAAAATTTCCGACCATTAAATTCTTCGATAACAATCACACTTCACACAAAACTTCACACAAATTCCCCATTTTCTATTTGACACATTCCACCTCTAAGGCGTATCATATGCAAGCGTTAGTTAAGAACACAAACAACGGGCCTGTAGCTCAGGTGGCTAGAGCGCACCCCTGATAAGGGTGAGGTCGCTG
>JAHHRC010000017.1 GCA_020026035.1 Erysipelotrichaceae bacterium
TTATAAGGCCCATGTATGTGGGCTTTTTTGGTTGAGAGGTGTGTTTGTTTATTGTACAATGATTGCTGTTTGAGAGGTTTTTTATGAAGTTGATAACGGATTTGAGCAGCGATAATATTAAGGGTCTTGTTGTAAGTGTAGCGATTCCTAGTATGTTGTCGCAGCTTGTTGCGGTGTTATATAGCGTTGTAGATCGTATCTACATTGGGAATATTGCAGGTGTTGGTGAGACGGCTTTGGCGGGTGCTGGGGTTGTTGGGCCGATTGCGAATATGATTACGGCGTTTGCGTTGCTTGTTGGGATTGGTGGTGCACCTTTGATTAGTATAAACATGGGTGCGAATAAGTACGATCGAGCGAAGGAAGTTGTTTCAAATGGGTTTGTGATGTTGCTAGGGATTGGGGCGTTGGTGTTATTGCTGGCATATCCTTTGAAACATTGGATTTTGATGACATTTGGGGCAAGTTCTGTGACGTATCCGTATGCGAATGATTACTTTAAGATTTATTTGTTGGGTACGTTTTTTCAATTGTTGAGTGTTGGGTTGAATCAATTTATCATTGCTCAAGGGTTTAGTAAGAATGGTATGATTTCGGTTATGCTTGGAGCGATTGTAAATATCATCTTAGATCCGATCTTTATCTTTGTTTTAGGACTTGGAGTAAAGGGTGCTGCAATTGCAACGGTGATTTCGCAGTTTTGTTCGTGTTGTTATGTGTTGAAGTTTTTAACAGGGGACATTGCGAAGGTTCGTTTAGAGATTGGTAAGTATAACCAGTATATTGTGTCGCATATCTTGCGGTTAGGAAGTAGTGCAGCGATTATTGTGTTAACGGATAATTTGTTGATTATTTTGTTAAATACACAGCTTCAGAAGTATGGGGGAGCGAATTATGGGGATATCTTAATTACCTGTAATACGATTCTTCAAAGTTTCTATCTTGTAATTGTAATGCCACTTGGTGGTTTGACGATGGGTACGGCTTCGATACTTGGATATAACCTTGGTGCGAAGCGCGGTGATAAGATTAAGAAGGCAGAGCGGGTGATCTTTACAATTGCTTTGATGTTCTGTTCGATTATGTTTGTTGTGTCATGGTTCTATGGGGAGGCGTTTATTCGTATCTTTACCAAAGATCCAATGTATATTGATTTAACGAAGCGGTTTATGAAGTACTATACGCTTGGAATTATTCCGCTAGCGATTCAGTATGCGGTTGTGGATGGCTTCCAGGGGATGGGTAAGATTCAATATGCCTTACCGTTATCCTTGTTCCGTAAGGCGTTCTTTATGACGTGTGTGTTTGTGTTACCGATGGTGTATTCGATTGAGTATGTCTTCTTAGCGGAGAGTCTTTCGGATATTATTCCGGCAATGATTACGTATACGTTGTATCGGATGAAGATTGATACGGTGATTGAGCAAGGTTGTGTAGCTACTGTAAAATAAGAAAAGACAATACATTGTATTGTCTTTTTTACTTAGCGGATTGTGAGGTTGTTTACTTCGTTTTGTTCGTTTACTTCGATTTCAATGTTGTCTTCGATGTTGAGGAATGGTTGTTTGCTTGCTTGAATGCGGTAGTTGTTTGGGGTGTTGTCGAGTTTGAAGTAATAGTACGTATTTCCATCAATGGTAATGGTTCTTAGGTCTTTGATTTGACCTTGGATTGTGGAGAGGTTGCTTGTTGTGTTGGCGTTGATCATGGCGAGGTATTTTTTACAAGCTGCCTCGATTCCATCACTTGCATCACCGGCATAGACTTTTTGGTAGTCTTGTGGATCTACGAAGGCATACATTTTCACTAAGCCTGCTTGGTCTTTTAAGGTAACTAAGTAAGTAGGTCTTCCGTAGAGGTTTAATAGCAGTGGGAAGGTTGCGTCGTAGTTCTTTTCTTGTACTAAGCCTTTTGCACTAGCCATTGCCGAGTATTCTTCGGCACCACTACATGGATAGTAGTTTGTTTCTTTGGTGCGAAGGTTTGAAATGACAAAGCCTAGGTTTGATTCATCGCTTGTAGTAGATGTGACACCGGAATACATGCATACGTCATTTCCACAAGGAAGGTATTGGTAGCCTGCATAGTGGATATCTTTGGTGTCTGTTTCTATGGTGAAGGCAGGTGTTAGTTGGCGTACGTTTTTTTGGCCGATGATGGAGTTTAAGTAGCCGCCTTGATAAGTAAGGTTTGCATTTAGCATATTCACCATAAGATCACTTGGATATACATGGTCAACCCATTCTGGGATGTTTTCAAGGGTGTATTCTTGTTGGCTACCGGTTGTAGCGTTGGTTAGGATCACACCTGTTACATCTGGACGTATGGAGATGCCGTTGTATTTTAGAATTGGTGTTACAAAGTATGGGTTTAAGTCTTCGTCTACTTCAAAGTGAGAGTTGGCGAGGATTTTGGTTGGGTAATGCATGACAATGTGTCTTCTTAAATCTTTTTGGAAGTAAGAAGAGTCTAAATAGTGAAGACCACCATCAACACGGATGAGTTTGGCATCACCAGTTGTTGAGTCAACGAGGATGAAGCCTGGTGTTCCTTCGTTTTTGTTGGCGAGGTATTTTACTAAGGAGTTGTATTCAAGGGGTGTAACACGGTACAAATGGCCTTTGATGGTTACGGTTGTGTAGGCATTCGATACACTGAATTGGGATACGTATTCGGGAATGTCTCCTAGAACACGATCTCCAAGGCGCATGGAGGATTCTTTATCGATGAGTGTTAGGTTTGCAAGGTCTGCTTGTTGAACATCTTCTTCAAAGTTTCCTTCGTTGATGGTTGTCCAAGTTGCGTATTTGTTTGCTTGTACAAGTGGTGAGTTGTAGGTGTTTATTAGGATTACAACAAGTACAGCGATGAGTATACCGTAGAATGGTTTGAGGGCTTGTTTTGGGGTTTTAAGAGTTTTTACGTTTTGGTGAAGTGCGATTAGGATTATGGCAAGAATGAATAGGTGAAATAGAAAGCTTGCACTTGTTAGGTTGATTGGTAAAAGTGTGGTGTAGTAGTAGACGAATAGTCCGATGCAAGTGACTAGGATGTATTTTAGATGTTTCATCATGCATTTCCTTTCTTTAAGAAGACATGTGTTTCATATGGTTCTAGAACCAGGTTTTCTTGTAGGAAAATTGGTTTGTAGTTGGTTAGTAAGCTTTTCTTGTTTCGCATATCATAGAGGGTTCGATCTGGTAAGGATACGCTTTGGCTTTCGTTTGATAGGTTTACTAAGATAAAGGCATATTCGTCTTTACAGAATCGGTAACAAGCAAAGACGTTTGGATGTTCCTTAATGACTTCAATGAAGACACCTTCCGATAGGCATGGTGTTTTTTCGTGGATTTGGATGAGGCGTCGATAGAAGCGTAGGGTGGAGTCGGGATCGTTTTTTTCTTGTTCGACGTTGATTGTGGAAAAGTCTTCGCACATTTTGATCCAAGGTTCACATGTGGAAAAGCCAGCGTATGGTTTGTTGTTCCAATGCATTGGGGTTCTTGCGTTGTCACGTGTCATAGAAGAGGCGATGCGTTCGGCAAGGCGTGGTGGAATGAAGAGGAGTTTGGTCATGGCTTTACAAGCGTGGAAGGTTTCATAGTCTTTCCAGTCTTGTTTGCTTAGTTGTGGATTTGTCATGGCGATTTCTTCGCCTTGGTAAATGAATGGTACGCCGTATTGAGCGAAGTTGAACACAGCTAAGGCTTTGGCAGCGTTTCTTCGATGTTCCATGGAGGCGTCCACAAAGCGACCAAGAGGGCGTTTGTGATCGTGGTTAGAAATGTAGTTTCCAATCATGAAGTGATGGTCTTTCATGGCTTGTTGCCAAGGACGGATGGAATCTTTGATGTCTTTTGGGGTGGTACGGTAGAAGTTTCTTGGGTCGTATTTGCCAAGTTTTCCATAGCCAAGTGTTGCAAAGTCGAATTGGAAGACAAGGTTTAATGGTGGGTTGGTACCGGAACAGTATTGAATTGCGGTATCAATATCGATTAGAACACCTTCTCCTAAGGCAAAGGCATCGTGTGGTTTGAAGACGTTTTGTTGGAGTTCTTGTAGGTAAGTAAGAACACGTGGTCCATTGAGGATGTATTCGCCTGGGAATTGTGGGGTTGGTTTCCAGGTTTTTACCGATGGTAAGTCATCTGGTTTATCAATGGTGTTAATGGTATCGAGACGGAATCCGGCTACGCCTAAATCTAAGTAGTAGTTCATAATGACTTGGATTTCGTTTCGTACGTTTGGGTTTTGCCAGTTGAGGTCGGCTTGGGTGTTTGTGTAAAGGGTTAAATACCACATGTCATCTTCGGCTTTTTGCCAAGCACTTGTTCCAAAGAAGGAGAGCCAGTTGTTTGGTGGGGTGTCTTTTGTGCCTTTTCTGAAGTAGTAGTAATCACGGTATGGGGAGTTTGGGTTGTTGAGGGCTTCTTGAAACCACTTGTGTTTGGTTGAGGTGTGGTTGGCGATGAAGTCAAGAACGATTTCGATGTCGTGTTGTTTTGCGACTTGGATGAGTTGTTTAAAGTCTTCCATTGTGCCGTATTCTTCTTGGATTTTGTAGTAATCGGATACGTCATAGCCATAGTCATCGTTTGGTGATTCATAGATTGGCGATAACCAAATGGCTTTGATTCCTAACCATTGTAGGTATGGGATCTCTTGAATGATTCCTTGGATGTCACCGATGCCATCGTTGTTGGAATCTTTGAAGGATCTAGGATAGATTTGGTAAAAGACGGTATGTGTGTAATCTAGCATGTATTATCTCCTGTTTTGGCGCATTGCTAAGCCATAGACGGCTCCAATACTTCCACCGATCATGTGGGTTAAGTAGGAGACGTTGTTGTTTAAAGTAACGGCTTGATAGATTTGTTGAATGATGTAGATGGTTGCGACGATGAGTAGTGTGAGTGGGATGTCGTTGTTTTTCTTTGTGCCTGTTACAGAGGAAAGTAAAACAAAGCTAAAGACAACACCAGAAGCTCCAAGTAGGCCGGTTTTTGGGGAAATTAAAATGTGGATAAAGCCGGTTACGAAGGCAACGGTTAGAATGATGGATAAAAGCTTTTTCGATCCGTATTTTTCTTCGAGTAAAGGACCAACTAATAAAAACAGTAACATGTTGTTGGCGTAGTGGGTGTAGTTGGCATGTCCTAATACATGGGTAAAGAGTCTTAGGTACAATAAGGGATCACTAAATGAGGAACGATAGATGGTAAAGTAATGGGCGATGAGGGTGCCGTTTGTAAATGTGTTTAATAATAGAATTACACCAGAAAGTACGGTAAACCAAAGTACAACTGGGGAATTCCAACGTATGCGTTTCATAATAAAACCTCCACATGTAGTATAACAAAGGAAAATTGAAACAGAAACAAGATTCCATTCGCGTAGTGTTTGAGTATTGTGCGTAGTTAGGCTTATAATAGGGATTAGGAGATTTGATTATGGCGGAAAATAAAAAAGTGAATGAAATACGTGTATATACCTTGGAAGAATTGCAGGAAGAAGCTGTTGATTTCAGGGAAGTGAATAAGAAGTACGATGACGCAATCGAAGCGATTCGTGATAGCAAAGCGGTTAATGGGATGATGGATTTGAATAAGGCATTGATTGAAACGACGTTCATTATTCCTCATGGAAAAGAAGATGGGAAAAATCGGATGACTCCATTGTTGATGAATGCAACCGATGGAACTCCAACATTACCGATTTATACATCCTTACAGGATTTAGCGAAGATGGAACAATACCCACTTCCAGAAGGGGTTACTGCTGTATTTGTAGTGGTTCCTTATTTGGAAGTTTGTAAGTTCTTGCTTGCATTGAAGGCACCAAGATTAAAGGTGCTTGTGAATTCTGGATTCAATGGTGGTGTGTATGATGCAATTGAATTCTTGCATATTGAAGCTCTTGTGAAGAAGGAAGAACGTTTGAATGCGATGTTACAAGAGGGAACTGTACCAAATGGTATGAACTTACAGTTTATTGACGCAAGAACCTTCCCAACACGAGTTGTAAATGCGGTTTATGATGTGTGTGTCAATGAGCTTAAGGATGTAGAGCGTGTGTTCTATAAGGCTTGTAAGGTTGCGAACTTTAATTGTTTTGCCTTTATTGTAGAAGGTGGAGAAGACTTTGATGCGATTCGTAAGAGTATTCATACAAGTGCTTCAAATGTTTCTAACGGGGCTACGATTCTTGTCTTACCAATCACAAAGGACTTAGAAAAGATCATTGGCGAAGATGTAGCGATTTATGATCGTGAGTTTGATGGTTTATGGTAATTCAGTTGATGGAAGATGCAAGCAAGGCAATTGCTTGTTTGAATGAGGCGTTTTCGTTGAAGAATGAATCGGTTGACTTAGCTGGCTATATGGGTAAGAAGATTGATTCGTATACCTACTATGGGGCATTTGAAGAGGATTGTTTGATGGGTGTTATTGCCTATGATGAAGACAATAGTCGGATTGTGTTAGTGGGTGTATTAGATGCGTATCGCAAACGTGGCGTTGCGTCTTCGTTGATTCGTTATGTGATCGATCTTGCAGAACAAGAAAATAAGACGCGTTTGCGTGTGGAAGTGATTCATAGCCAAGTGGAATTCTTTAACGGATTTGGCTTTGAGGCAGTAGGTCATTTCAACGATGAAGATTTGAAAGTGGAAATGGAATACTTGATTGCTTGCAAGTATTTAGGAAAAGCGGTGACGGTAACGGTTGATAAGCCGTTTGGTAGTTTCCATGAGTATAAAGCAGATGTGGAATATCCTTGTAACGTTGGTTATGTGGAAGAGATTTTGAAGAACGAAGGGGAGTTTGTTGAGGCGATTGTATATAATGTCTTAGAGCCTGTAGAGTCCTTTTCGGGTGTTGTAATGGCGGTTGTGTTTGAAAAGGAATCTGAGATTTGTCGTTTGGTTGTAAGTAAACAAGCAAAGATTGATCAAGAGGTTCTTTTGAAGGACATTGGTCCGCTTGTAGAAAATAAAAGTGTTCGCATTGTATATGTGCGTTGCGACAAGAATTAGTTGGTGAATTGGCATCGCTCATAGAGTGGTGTCTTTTTGTTTGGAGGTTATTATGAAGGTTGGAATTGTTGGAACGAGCTTTGTGTCAGATTGGTTTATGGAAGGTGTGAAAGGAAATGCTGATTTAGAAGTGATTGGTGTTTGTAGTGGGCATTTTGAAAATGCGGTAAGGTTTCAAAAGACCTATGGACTAGAGAAGGTGTATGCATCGTATGCAGAAATGCTAGAAGATGAAATGATCGATGTTGTGTATATTGCAACACCGAATTCTATGCATGTAAGAATGGCATTAGATGCGATTTCGTATCGAAAAGATGTGATTCTTGAAAAGCCAATGGCTTCAAACGGACGAATGGTGGACAACGTATTTTCGATGGCGAATACGATGAATTGTTATGTGCACGATGCGATTGTTCCTTTGTATACAAAGAATTTTGAAGTGTTAAAGGACAATTTGAGTCGAGTAGGAAAGATTCGTCGTGTTGTGATTAACTTTTCGAAATATTCATCTAGATACGATGCGTATTTGAATGGAGAAAAGCCGGCAATCTTTGATTTGAACTATGAGACAGGTTGTTGGATGGATTTAGGTGTGTATTGTGTAGCGGATTGTGTTGGCTTGTTTGGGGAGCCGTTGGATGTATATGCAAGTAGTAGCTTTTTAGAAAGTGGAGTGGATTGTACGAGTCAAGCAATCTTGAAGTACGAAGGATTTGATGCAGTATTGCTTTGTAGTAAGGTGAATGATTCTTGCATTGTCTCAGAGATTCAAGGGGAAGATGGTACGCTTCAATTTGTGCAGCCGGCGTTGATGGAAGAAGTGATCTTTATTGACCGTAAAACAAAGAAGAAAGAAGTGTTAGCTAGAAATGAGGGAAATCATTTTGGCGAACAGTTTATTGATTTTGTCGAAGCGAAGAAAGCAGGCTTGAAAGAATCGCGACGTGTGAGTCATAAGTTATCGTTGTCAATCATGAAAACGTTGGAGCGATGTCGGAAGAGTTCCGGTGTTTTCTATCGTGGTGAATGATTGTGTGGTATAGTTTTTGCATTGATTGGAGTATTGAATGAGCGATAGAAGAGCGGTACTGGTTGGCCTTGTCTTGCCGGAAAATGAGTTGGTGTTTGATGAAGTATTTGCGGAGTGTGAGGAGTTGTGTCGTGCTTGTTTGATTGAAGTGGATGCGAAACTGACACAGAAGATTGATCGTTATGATCCAAAGTACGGAATGCGGTCTGGGAAGTTGCAGGAGTTAAAGAGTCTTGTAGAGCAATTTGATGTGGACGTTGTAGTGTTTGCGAATAATTTGAGTATTACGGTTGCTAAGCGGGTGCATGAAGTTTTAGGTGTTACAGTGATTGATCGTACGTCTTTGATTCTTGAGATTTTTTCAATGCGAGCAAAGACCAAACAAGCAATGATTCAAGTAGAGATGGCACGTCTTCAATACGATTTACCACGTTTGACGTTGGATGTTGAAAAAGAGTCGCATTCACGAGGTGGTGGCTTTAAGAACCGTGGCGCTGGTGAGATGCGTTCGAGTTTGATTCAACGCAAATACAAAGAGCGGATTAAGTATTTGAAGAAAGAATTGGAATTGATTCAAAAGAATGGTGAGATTGCCGAGCATCGAAGAAATAAGTCCTTGCTTGCAAAGGCGGCGTTAGTTGGCTATACGAATGTGGGAAAGTCGTCGTTGATGAATGCGATGTTAGGATTAAACCATCGAGAAGATGCGACGGTATTTGAAAAGGATATGTTGTTTGCGACCTTGGATACAAGTGTTCGGAATTTGAAATATGGTTCAAAAGAGTTCTTGTTGTACGATACGGTTGGTTTTGTAAGTGATTTACCACAACCATTGATTGATGCCTTTAAGTCGACGTTAGATGCGGCAATTCATGCGGATCTTTTGATTCATGTAGTAGATGCGAGTAATCCAAATTGGCAAGAAAAGGCTATGGTTACAGAAGAAACGTTAAAGGAAATCGGAGCAGGCGATATTCCGATGATTCGAGTCTTTAATAAGATTGACTTGATTGAAGAGGATGCGCATATGCCACTTGGGATTTGTATTTCCTGCAAAGAGAAGATTGGCATTGAAGAGCTTGTGGAAAGTTGTTTGGAAATGCTGTATCCGATTGAAAAGTCAATGGAATGTCTTGTTCCATATAGTGAGATGGCTTTGTTGCAAAAGAATCGCAAGGTCATGGATGTTGAGATTGTGGAGTATTTAGAAGATGGTCAACGTGTGCGTTTGGCTGGTGAAAAGGAACGCTTGAAGGCGTTTGATGAGTTTGTGATTGAAGGATGAGCGGAGTGAGAGCTTCGCTTTTTTGATTGGTTGGCATAGTGTTTTATTTCTATGAAACGGTAGATGGTATTGAGCATGGATTGCATTGCTTTTCAAACAAGGAGTAGTTTGCGATTTTGTTGAGTGTTGCGTTTGTTGTATATAAGAAACGCTATGTGTAAAAAAAGGGACACCTCTGAATGTGAGGTGTCTTTTTGAGTGGTATAATTGGTTTATATGTGAGGTATTTATGAACGAATTAGAGAAGAACCAAGGACAGTTTGCGCTTGGGATGTATGAAGGAAACGATGAATCGATAGATGTGACGTATTCTTATCGGATTGTTGATCAAAAGCTTTTAACACATGGAACAGAAATGTTTGAAGGTGTTGAAGCGGCGTATGATGATTTGGAAGAATTTGAATTTGAGGAACATGTTAGTGAAGACCATAAGTTGTATTACCTTTTAGCTGCGACAAGTGGAATTGCGTGTGCAAGTACGCAGGGCGTTGTTGGGATGATGGTTGGTGCGAGTTCGAAGGCGCTTAAATCTTTTAAGGGAATTGAAGAAAAGGAACTTCCAAAGATTTTGCAAACGCTGAATGTCTTTGGTGGAAATGAGAAGACGGTATCGGATTTGATTCGTAAAGTGTTGAAGAAGACAGATACGTGGTCTGATTTTGTGTTGGATGAGTTGATGGCTGGAAAGCTTGAGGAATTAGAAGGCGTTGAGATCAGTGCTTCTTATCTTGGGTTGTTAGCGAGTTTAGCGGAACAATTCTATGGAGCGAAGGTTGTCATTCGCTTTAGTGAGAAGAAAGGCTTCTATTTGAAGTTTGTATCGCGTAAGAAGAAATCTGGAACGAATTATATTGGAAAAGGCATCCAAGAGAAGTTGTTCTTTGGGATTATCAACTGGATGGTTGGATCAGCGATGAATCTTGGAACGAAGTCGGTGGATGATCTTGTGGAAAATGGCTTACCAAGAAAGCTTGCAGAGATGATTTGCGACTTAGCGAAGTGTCCGCAGATTGAAGCGATGAAGGAAGCGTATAAGAATGATAATACGAAGGTTGCCGAGTGGATGTTAGACCTTTTAAAGAGTCGTAATATTACGTTCTCATTGAGGTCGGAATTACAATTGACAAGTGATGTTGTAAAACAAGTGTTGCCGGTATGTTTTAATGAGATCTTTACGCGTTGTACCTATATGGTGTTGCGCTTTATTGAAGAAAGTAAGCGAATGAGCTTTGAAGAAATGAAAGAGAATTCGTTTGCAGGAATACTTCCAACAACGAAAGATAATCGCTTATTAATACGGATGCTTACCATTTCAAGTGGAGTGTTTGTAAGTACGGATCTTGTGCGTGCTGCAATCTTAGCGCAGTTTAAAGGTGGAAGCTTTGCGAGCTTTGTTGAAAATATTAACATTGTTGGTGTTGGTCGTTTTGGCTTTGCGGTTGCGGTGGATGCAGAGTACATTGTGCAGGATTTGAAGAAGTTGTTTGAAAAGAAAGTGAAGTCGGAAAAGATGGCACGGGATGATTCGTTAGAAGTGGTGGATTTAGAATCGACACTTCCGATGGAACAGTATCGGGTATTGTTGAATCTTGAGTATTGGATGGTGCAGTACGACATTCGTTCGGATTTACAACGAAGTGAGATTGCAAAGAAGAAAGCGAGTTGGTTAGCTTCTTGGAAGGCATTGAAGGAAGAGCAGTTTGAAGCGATTAAGAAGCTTGGGCCTGTTTCCTTTGAGGTGTTGTTCTTAGAAAAGGAAAAGGACTTGTATACCTATATTGAAACGTTGGTAGATACAAGTGGCGATGATCGTTGGGTAAAAACGGTTGTGCTGTTTGCGTTGTTTTTTAAACCATATGAACCGCTAGGGGATGCGGAAGTAGAAGAGGTAAAGAAGTTTGCTTTACCATTTAAGAAAGAAAAGGATTTGGTAAGTAGTGCAAAGTATAATCCACTTGCGTATATGCCAACCTTTGGAACACGACAATCGTATGTGATTGAAGCGGAAGCGAATCACTTATATGAAGTCTATAATTCTTATTATGACAAGGTGTCTGGCAATAAGATGAATAAGATTAAGCAAGTTGTTACGACAAGTGTTGCGGTTGCTGGAGCTGGAGCTGCTGCGGCAGTGTTTGCGCCAGCGATTGCGGTCATTGGTGTTGGTGCTTGTGGAGGTGGTGCTGGTTTGGCTGGTGCTGCTTTGGTGAATCATTGTTTAGCGACAGTTGGCGGTGGTGCGATTGCGGCTGGTGGCTTTGGTATGGCTGGTGGTACAGCGATTATTGCAGGATCTGGTGCGATGATTGGTTTAGTAGGTGGTGGCCTTGTGTCGGGCGCGACGTTTAAGCTTGCCGTCATGAAGGAAGACTTCTTAAAGATGTGGTGTGAATTCTTGACCCTTGCAAAGCTTGAGTATGTGCATCAAGAAGGGGGAATCGAGCGCATTTCGAAGATGCGTGATGATATGGAACTGATTGAATCGAAAGTGCAGTACGATATTCAGATTCAAAAGGATTCGCTTGCGGAAGGTCGTTTTGAAACGAGTGAACAAAAGAATAGCCAGAAGGTGTTGTTAAAACAATGCGAAGATATGCTTGTGTATATTACGAATACGAAGAAGGAATTGAATGGTTTGATCAGCGCTTGATGTAAATTGTTTCATAAATGCTGTGTATTTTTATGAAAAAGTATGAAAAAGTAATGTGTTTAAGGTTTTCATAGCATGGAATTGTGATATACTTAGTGGAGTTTGAGTGATCAAATTGTTTAGAAATATGGAGGATTTTATGGAACAGAAAAAAGTATTTAAAACTGTTTGGGAAAAGTATGATGAATATGGTTTAAACTGTATTACAAACTTTGGTGAAGATTACCGTCAGTTCTTATCCGTTGCTAAGACAGAACGTGAATTTGTGACTGAATCAATTAAGTTAGTAGAAGATCGTGGATTTGTAAATCTTGATAGTGTAAAGGGTGCTTTGAAGCCTGGACAAAAGATTTATGCAGTCAATAAGAATAAGAATTTAGCTGTCTTTGTGATTGGTGAAAAGCCACTTACAGAAGGTATGAATATTCTTGGTGCGCATATTGACTCACCACGTATCGATTTAAAACAAAAGCCAATCTATGAAAAGAATGGTTTAGTATTGTTTGATACACACTATTATGGTGGTATTAAGAAGTACCAATGGGTTGCACGTCCGATGGCGTTGCATGGTGTTGTTTGCCGTAAGGATGGAACTTCGGTAAATATCGTTGTTGGGGAAAACCCAAATGACCCAGTTGTTGGTATTAGTGATCTATTGATTCACTTAGCTGGTAAGCAAATGTCAAAGCCTGGTTCTACTGTTGTAGAAGGGGAAGATTTGAATCTATTGGTAGGTTCTACTCCTAAGAAGGATTGCGAAAAGGATCCTGTGAAGGCATATCTATTAGACCTATTGAAGGAAAAGTACGATATTGAAGAAGAAGACTTTGTGTCTGCGGAAATCGAAATTGTACCAGCTGGTCCTGCACGTGATTATGGTCTAGATCGTTCGATGATTATGGGATATGGACACGATGACCGTGTTTGTGCCTATACTTCCTTAAGAGCGATTCTTGATATGAAAACACCAATGCATACATCTTGTGTAATCTTGACAGATAAGGAAGAAATTGGTTCTGTTGGGGCAACGGGTGCGCATTCGAGATGGTTTGAAATGCTTTGTGCAAAGCTATTGAACTTGAATGGCATTACAAGCATTGTGGAATTGAACGAAATGTATTCGAATTGTTCGATGTTGTCGAGCGATGTGTCGGCGGCGTTTGATCCAAACTATGCAGAAGTAAATGATCCAAACAACTGTGCATACTTTGGTAAGGGTGTTGTGTTCAACAAGTATACAGGTGCTAGAGGGAAATCTGGTTCCAATGATGCAAACCCTGAATTCATTGCGAAGATTCGTAAGGCTTTAGCAGAAGATGATATTATGTATCAAACATCTGAATTGGGTGCTGTTGATGTTGGTGGTGGAGGAACAATCGCCTACATTCTTGCCCAATTGAACATGGATGTCATTGATGCTGGTATTGCCGTACAAAACATGCATGCGCCTTGTGAAATCGTTTCAAAGGCAGACGTCTATGAAGCGTATCGTGCATATGTTTCATTCTTAAAGCGTCTCTAATTGCTTATAACCTGGAAGGTGTATTCCTTCTAGGTTTTTTTCTATGGTATACTTTGAAAACGGAAGGTAATGAGTATGACAAAACGAATTGAAGAAGTAGAAACTTGGAAAGAATATACGCATAAGACGTTGCGGCATGTGTTTTCTTTGAAAGAAGATCAAGCAACTAGAGCAGTGATTACGAAGCGTATTGAAGAAAATGCAAGAGTGACGGGTACGAACATGTATATCTTGATTCTTGCGATATTGATTGCAAGTATTGGGTTGAACATGGACTCAACGGCGGTTGTTATTGGGGCGATGTTAATTAGTCCGTTGATGAGTGTTATTATTTCGATTGCCGATGCGATTGCGAATCATGATTTGAATGAGTTACGGGTTGGGTTGAAACGATTCTTATTCCAGATTAGTGTATCGATTATTACATCGTGGATTTATTTCTCGCTTTCTCCAATGTCTGTTGCGTCCAATGAGCTATTATCAAGAACGCATCCAACGTTCTGGGATGTCATTATTGCGACAACGGGAGGATTTGCGGCGATTATTGCGAATACCCGTAAGTCAACGGTCACAAATGTTATTCCAGGGGCTGCGATTGCGACGGCGTTGATGCCACCGCTATGTACGGTTGGGTATAGTTTGTCGAGTCATAGTTGGTCGTATGCGTTTGGAGCGTTTTATTTGTTCTTTATTAATTCGATCTTTATTGCTATGGCTTCAGTACTTGGTTTGTACATTATGGGGCTTACAAGAAATGATCATTTGGTAAAGTCAAAGAAGCGTTTGATTAGTATTATTACGATTGTGGCTGTTGTGGCGGTTCCTTCGGCCTTTATGGGTGTGGAATCGGTGCGTGAGTCAACGATTGAAAGTAATGTGAAACAGTATGTCGAAGATCAGTTTGTCTTTGATAATACAGCGGTAGTAAAGACAAGTTATTCAAGAGATTTGATGCGAATTAATGTGGCTTTGATTGGGGATTTTGTGCCAGAAGATAAGATCAAAGAGATTGAAGCGAAGGCTTCGTTGTATCGCTTAGATGACTATACGATTCGTGTCACACAGACATCCTTAGAACAAGGTATGAGTGAAGAAGAGGTTCGTAACTTATTAGCACAAGAGGAAGATCGTGTGCTATCTTCTACCCAAGAAACGAATAAGTTACTACAAGAAGCACAGGCGTTATTGGATGCACAAGCGGCTGCGAAACAGTTGCGTTATAAGACAGCGGATGAGTTGTTGGTGTTATATCCAGAAGTGAAGTCGTGTGGCTTTAGTGAAATGCGTAATGCGGACGGTGAGACGGTTTCTGAATTGATTCTTGTAGTGGATGAGTTGATGGAAGAAGAGAAGGTTGAAATCATTGGTAAGTGGGTGCGTTCGAAGTTTGAAATGGATGAGCGTGTTCTTGAGATTGTGCAAGTGGAATCGTCTTCTTTAAAGCATTTACAACAGGAAGAAGTACGTGAAGAAGTTGTGGAAGAAGTGGTTGAATAAAGGTGCTTAGGCGCCTTTTTTCATTGTTGGATAGGTGGTAGTTTGGTATATTTAGGATACATGGGAACTAGAGGAATGTATGGATACACGGGATATTTTGGATGAATTGTGTACAAGTGAATGTTTGGATGTGGAATCTTTTTTTGCATGCGATGCTTTGCCAACAGTGAATTCGTTACGGGCTGGTGTAAGTGATGTGTTGGGTGTTTTGGAAGAGGATGTATTAGGGGTTATGAAGAGGCTTTATAAGGAGCGTCTTCATAAGAGTATGCCAAGGTCGGTTGTGGAATGGTTGAAGGGGAGTGTTCCAAGCCTTAATAATCGTGTGAATAATTTTGATTTGTGTTTTGCGCTTGGTTTAAGTTTTGAAGAAACGAAGGTGTTTTTTGAGAAGTATTTCTATTCGTTGGCGTTTAACTACAAGAATTATATTGATGCAGTGTATGCCTATGCGTTGAAGAATCATAAGGACTATGCATTTGTGGAAGAATGTTTAGCGTCTTGCAAGATGGAAGAAGTGCGTGATTTTAGTGATACGAGTACGGTTGAGATTGAAGAGTATGTGTTGCAATGTACGGATGATGGGTTGTTTGTGGCGTATTTGAAGGGGCATTGTTTAAGTCGTGAACTTTTTTATGCTAGGGCAAGGGATGAGATTAAAGGGTTTATATCCTTGTTTGGGTTTTCCACGCAGGCAAGTCTTCATGAGGCACTTATGGGGTTTAACTTCCAGTTGAATGAGAAGGAGTTGAACCATCGTGTCTTCTTACCGAAGGAATTTGTGGCGTCTTTACCGAATGATGGGACGCTTGGAAGGATTGTGAATGATCGGTATGAGAGTTATGAGACGTTACGGAAGACGTTGATGATTTTGTCGTTCTATGACTTTTACAAAGATGCGAGTCAAGATGGGTTTGAAGATGAAGAAGAGATGATTCAAAACTTGATGGATTTCTATGAAGAAATGGACCAGAGGTTGTTGGAGTGTGGGTTTACTTCGATGTATGTGAAGAATCCATTTGATTATTTGTTGTTGTATTGTGCGAAGAGTGAAAGTCCATTGCATACGTTTTATGAGTTGAATGATTTAAGGTTTGAGGAGTAGTCGAAGGTATTTTTATAAGAGGTGTTTGATTCCTTGTATAGTAGGAATGAGGTGATGCAAGTGATTGAGCCGTTAAAGAAGATGACTGTTATAAAAGTGAATAGGCGTGAATATACGATTCTAGATGTCATTGGGCGTGGGAGTACTTGCATTGTATATACGGCTTTGATGGATGTTGGTGGTTTGAAACAGCGATGTATTGTGAAAGAATATGCACCAAAAGAGGAAGAAAGTCGTAGTTGTTTAGATCCTGTTGGCATGGAACGTTTTGTGAATCAGTTGCGATTAGTACATGGGCTATCGGTTGATGGTGTTTGTGCGAATGAAGCTTCGACGTTATTGGATTTGTTTATGTATGAGAAGACGTGGTATGCGGTTATGGCGTATACGGATGGCTGTGTACTTGCGGATGTGTCGGGATTGTCGTTTGTTTCATTAGTTCGGATTATGAAAAGTATTGCAAAGACGATGAGTGTGTACCATGAACATGGTTATTTGTTTATGGATTTGAAGCTTGAGAATATCTTTGTGTTGTTTGATGCAAAACATGAGGTTGTATGTGATCTTGTGGAGTTTATTGACTGTGATGCAATGCTTGCAATGGATGCCTTAGATTCAAGTGTGATGCGTGTTACGTATGAATATTGTGCACCGGAAATGAAGCAGTGTAGTAAGAAGGCGCATGTTGGTGTTGCAAGCGATGTGTATACGTTGAGTGAATGTTTGTTTGTGAGTTTATTTGGGCGTCATTCCAAGGATCAGGAACATCGTTCGTTTTCGAATTATCCATTTGTGGAAGGGGTTTTGAAGTATCCGTTATTAGAGCGTTTGGATCTTCAGAATGTACTAGTTAAATTCTTTCGAAGTACGCTAAGGTCTTCGAGTTCGAATCGTTTGCAATCGATGGATGAAGTGCTTGGGTATTTGAGTGAGTTGGAGCGTTTGGCCTTACAAGAGATGTATGTGGTTAGTAAGGTATCTTCGAAGAATACGCGTTTGGTGGGTCGAAAGGATGACTATGATGCGTTTTGTGCGTTATTAGAATTGCATAAAGTTGTGTTTGTGTATGGTGTTGGTGGAATTGGTAAGACAAGTCTTGTGAAGGCGTATTGTAAGAAGAATGCGATGGCGTATGAGAATGTTGTCTGGATGGAGTTTCATCAAAGCTTTGTGGATAGTTTTGTGGATGATAGTAATGTGTTGATTCATCCTTTGAAACAAGAAGATGGGGAAAGTAAGTCTGCGTATTATGTTCGTAAGAGAAATTGTTTTAAGCAGCTTGCAAGCAAACAAAGAACGCTAGTTGTGATAGATGATTTTGAGGGTCTTGTGGATGAAGAGATGGCAGCGTTTCTCGATGGGACGTTTGATGTTGTTGTGATTACAAGGCGTATTCCAAGTGATGTGTATGCTCGATTTGAAGTGAAGGCTTTGAAGATGGTGGATGCGTATTCGTTATTTGCAAGGAATTTGAATCGGTCGATTCTTGTACAAGAAGAGGTGTTTGTTAAACAAATCTTAGAAGAAGTGAAGTGTCATACGTTGTTGGTTGTCTTACTTGCAAGACAGATTCAATATAGTCAGTTGCGGGTGAAGCAGGTGTATGAGTTTGTAAGAGAATCAGGCTATAGTGATCAATTCTTAGAGAAGGTTGATGTGAGTCTTGAACACAAAGAGGCCTATGCATCGATGGTGGAATTGTTATTAGAGTTGTTTGATTTTGTGAAGCTAAGTGATACAAAGCGAGCGATTTTGATGGTGCTTGCGTGTTTCAAGTATGAAGTATCCTTGCGTGATTTGAAGAAGGTTATGGGGCTTCTTAGTTTTGATGATTGCAATGCGTTGATTCGTGAAGGTTGGATCATCGAAGGAAATGGCATGGTTTCGTTACATCCGGTTGTATTAGAGGCGGTGTATCAATCTTCGTGTGATGTCTTTATACAAGATACGTTGAAAGAGGTATGTCTATCGTTGAGTAAGATGGAAGATGCGTATCTTTTGAAACAGGAAATGCAATTGCTGAAGTATGTAGAAGGGCATGGTTGTGTTTTTGGAAGTGAATATGTTTGTCTATTGACGCATTGTTTGAAACATGTGCCACTTGTGGAAGAAGCGTTCTTGCTTGAAAAGAGTGAAGTTGTGTTAAAGCGAGGAATTCCTTGTTTTGATGCGATGGTCATTTATGATCGATTGTTGTACATTGCCTTAGATCGACATGATTTAAAAAGGGCGATGGAGATCTTGAATGCGGAAAAAGAACTTGTGAGTCGTAAGAAGGATGCGAAGGTATTGGCGATGTATTATGAAAACATGGCGAATTACTACGATGCGAAGTTGAATGGGAATTATGATGTACAAGGGATTTATGAGCGTTTGGATTTGAAGCATCTTGTGAAGTATCAAGACAAAGAGATTAAGCAATTGCGTTTGTTGGATATGGATGTATGCAATGAGAATCTTGTACGGGCGTTGTTGAGTCGTATGCTTATTGCCTGTCGATCAAATGAGACACTTGCTTATGATGCATACTTTGCAATGGTGGATTGTGAGTTAGAAAAAAGTGATGTGTCCTACAAGATGTGGAATGATTACTTTGTGACAAAAGCCTTTGTGTTGTTACTGGGGAATGATGATGTGGAAGAGATGCTTGAGTGTATTGAAAAAGCGATCAGTTTATACGAAGAGCGAGTGATTGATCAAGATTACATTGATTTCCATATTATTCCGATTGCAAATCTCTATTTAGAGGCTTGGATGGTAGAAGAATCCATTCTGTATTTACAAAAGGGTATTGATGCAATCTTACCGATGCAGGAGATTGAACCATATCGTCGTAAGTTAGAACGATTGCAAAGCTACATGGAAGATTTAAAAGAATACGATTGTTAGACAAAGTCTAGGGAATCGTATTTTTTATGTTGACCGAATTGAATGATGTTTATGTTCGATGTATAATGTTGGTAGAAATTTAGTGCAAGCTTGCAGAGAAATGAGAGGAGGGAACTTATGAAAAACGGTGATGTAAATGAATTTGTAGAACGTATGCGGCACGGAGATGAGCTGGTCTTCTGGTTCGATGGGAAGAAGTATTTCTTACAAGGTTTTGGTGATAAGGAATGTGCTCGACTCTATTTGGATCGTTGGAGTCCGCCAGGGGACGAGTACATTTGGATTGAATCTTATCCGATTTCTGAATTGCGCTATCCGGTTGAAGAGTTCTTGGCGCGAACAATCTGGAATGGGAAGTCGTTCTGGGAAGTACAAGAACAAATGGAATGGGTCGCCTTTTAGAAAATAGATTCTTGGCCAGGTTTGAAAAATACGATTTATAGACGAAGTCTTTGAATCGTATTTTTTATGTTGACGGAATTGAATAAGGTTTATGTTCGGTGTATAATGTTGGTAGAAATTTAGTGCAAGCTTATAGAGTGAGGAAAGGAGGAATATCATGATAAATGGTGATGTAAATGAATTTGTAGATAACATGAGGTATGGTGATGAGTTGGTGTTCTGGTTTGACGGTAAAAAATATTTCCTACAAGGTTTTGGTGATGATGACTATGCTCGACTTTATTTGAATCGGTGGGATCCTCCGGCAGACGAGTATATTTGGATTGAGACTTGTCCGAAATCTGAGTTACGCTACCCGGTTGAAGAGTTCTTGGCGCGAACAATTTGGAACGGGAAGTCGTTCTGGGAAGTACAAGAACAAATGGAATGGGTTGACTTTTAATAGTTGAGTCTTGGGTCTTTTTTGAAAAATACGATTTATAGACGAAGTCTAGGGAATCGTATTTTTTATGTTTACGTAATTGAATAAGGTTTATGTTAGGTGTATAATGTTGGTAGAAATTTAGAGCAAGCTTGAAGAGTGAGGAAAGGAGGGGAAGTATGATAAATGGTGATGTGAACGAGTTTGTAGAACACATGCGGTATGGGGATGAGTTAGTCTTCTGGTTTGACGGTAAGAAGTATTTCTTACAAGGGTTTGGTGATAAGGATTATGCTCGACTCTATTTAGATCGGTGGAGTCCTCCTGGTGATGAATATGTTTGGATAGAGACATGTCCGAAATCCGAATTGAGGTATCCCGTCGAGGAGTTTTTGGCGCGAACAATCTGGAACGGGAAGTCGTTCTGGGAAGTACAAGAACAAATGGAATGGGTGGACTTTTGACTATGCGTAGGCATAGTCTTTTTAAGTGGAATCCATTTTTATAGGGCGATTCGTTGGTTCGGTATACTTTCTTCAAGGAGATCGTTTCATGCCAAAAAAGCCTTTTGGAGTAGTTCAGAAATTGATTCGTAAGGAAACGACAAAGAAGAGTAATGGTCGACGGATTTGTAAGAATCGAATCAATGGCTTGAAGTTTGGTCGGAAACAAAGAAAGTGTGAGCGAAATGAGTAAGTTTGTACGTTGTAAAGTGTGTGGACAGGAAATTTCAAAGAAGGCACCGTATTGTCCACAGTGTGGTGCGGTAAACAAGAAACCGATTTATAAGCGTGTTTGGTTTATCTTGTTGGTGATTGTGCTTGTTGCAAATGTGTTGGGTAGTTTCAAGAAGACACGTGTTCCATCAAGTTCAAAAGATGTTGTATTGGAACAAAAGAAGGTTGTAGAAACGCCGGTTGTGGAAAAGGTTGTTGAAGAAGAACCGGTTGAAGAAGAGCCGGTTGTGGAAGAAGTCGTCGAAGAAAAAGAGGAAACGACAGTTAAGAATGTACGAGCAGAAGTCGTTGAGGCAATGGTTGCCTATGAGGCGTTTATGGATGAGTATATTCGCTTTATGGAAAGCTACGATGTTGCAAATACGGCGATGCTTATGGAGTATTTGGAATATCTAGAACG
>JAHHRC010000169.1 GCA_020026035.1 Erysipelotrichaceae bacterium
CACGCCTATTGCATCATATGCATAATAGACTATCGTTTTTACTAAAAACCTTTCAATCAAATGAAAAAAGACTCATTTAAAGTCTTTCTTCCAAATATCACCAAACACTTCTTCAACAGGAGCTTCAACCACAACTTCTTCTTTCGTAAAAGGCGACACAAACGACATCTTCCAACAATGCAAGCCAACTTGCTCAAGAACCCTACCATCACCATAAAGACAATCACCAAGCAACGCATGCCCCATTGCCTTCATATGCACGCGAATCTGATGGGTTCTACCTGTATCAATCCTTACTTTCAATACACTACAATCCACCGTTTCGTTGTACCCCACGACGTCGAAGTGTGTTCTTGCCCACTTTCCAAAGCCAATGACTCGACGCAAGGAATCGACCTTTTGAATCGGCAAATCAATACACCCATGCATACAATCCACTTTTCCACTTGCAAGGGCAATATAGGTCTTTGTAAAAACACCAGACTCTTGTTGCGCATTGAGTCTAGCAGCACTGACTTGATTTTTCGCATACAACATACAACCACTTACATCATAATCTAAACGCCCAATCGGACGAATCGTAAATGTCTTACCAAGCTTTGCATAATGACTCTTGAGTCTTGTTCCTAAACAATCCATATGCCCATGAACAGGATGCACTGCCATATGTGCTGGTTTAAACACCACTACAACATCTTCATCTTCATACAAAATCGACACATCGCCACAACTTCCTGTCTCATCGCTTTCCTTTTCAAAAAACGACAACACCAATTCATCACCCACATTTACATGTTCATTCACATGCAACAAGTGACCCTTACAAGAAATTTCCCCTTGCCATTTTAGCCTTGAGATTTCCTTTTTCGATAAGCGCAACTCTTTTCGCAGTAAGCTACCAACTTGCCCATTCTTACACGCCTTATAAGCTTCTTCACTTACTACATACTGTATTGTTTTTTCCATACGCACACCTTTAAAAAAAGCGAAAACTTTCGTCTTCGCTATTGAATCATCGAACGCAAATAGGAATAAATGAACCCTTCAATATCGCCATCCATAACAGCTTGAATATTTCCAACTTCATATCCTGTACGCAAATCTTTGACCATTGTATATGGACAGAAGACATACGAACGAATCTGAGATCCCCACTCATTTGCCTTCTGCACACCTTTGATATTCTTCAACTTCTCTTCTTGTTCACGAATCTTAATTTGCAATAACTGTGATTTCAACATGTTCATACATGTCTCCCGGTTTTGAATCTGTGAACGTTCGGTTTGACATGTGACCATAATCCCCGTTGGCTTATGAATCATACGTACCGCTGAGTCCGTCTTATTGACATGCTGGCCTCCGGCTCCGGAAGCACGCATGGTAATCACTTCAATGTCTTTATCATCGACTTCAATTTCCACATCGTCTTCAAACTGTGGCATGACTTCCACCGATGTAAAGGACGTATGTCTTCGAGCATTGGAATCAAATGGCGAAATACGCACCAAACGGTGCACACCTGTTTCCGCCTTCAAATACCCATACGCCATTGGTCCTTCAATTAAAACCGAACAAGACTTTAGCCCTGCCTCTTCCCCTTCAAGGAAGTTTAAAACTGTAATCTTATAGCCTTTACGCTCCGCAAAACGAACATACATACGATATAACATCATCGCCCAGTCCATCGCCTCAGTACCACCAGCCCCAGGATGAATTTCTAAAATGGCATTGTGTTGATCATATGGACCTGCAAGTAAGACTTGAATCTCATACTCACCAAACCGTTCCATGGTTGACGTATAGTCTTCTTCCACCATTTCTTTCAAATCCAAATCCATCGTCTCATTCAGCATTTCAATTGAAGCTTCTAACTCTTCAAAAGACGCATGCAAGGATTGGTAGTTTTCCACCAACGAACGAATCGCATTCGTATCACGAATGACCTTCTGCGCTTTCTTTTGGTCGTTCCAGAAATTTGGATCTTCCATAATCGCTTCATTCGCTCTTAGTGTCTTTTCTTTTTCACCTAAGTCAAAGACTCTGGCCAAGCTGCTCCAATTTTGCTTGGCTACGGGCAACGCCCTGTTTCATATCATATAATTCCATCTTACGCCTCTACTTCTTCTTTTTTGTGACTTGCATCATAGGCAATACGCATACAATTCGTCACGATATCACGGGCAATGTCTTGCATCATCGATTCAAAGATCATATACCCTTCGGTTACATACGCTTGCAATGGATTGTTTTGTGCATACGAACGCAATCCAATACCTTCACGTAGTTTTGTCATTGTGTCAATGTGGGAAATCCATGCACGGTCCATAAGCGTTAAGACAATATTCTTTTCCAACTTATGAATCGGTTCAATTTCCTTCACCTTTTCTTGATAGCCATTCCAAACATGATCAAAGATCCAATCCACAACTTCTTCACTACTTGCATCATGTAAGGCATTCATAAAGCTATTTTCATCAAAGCCATAGCCTTCATTAAAGCCTGCCGCATCTAACGCATTCCAAAGACTTTGTAAATCCACCGTTGGATTCTTCGCTTCATAATCCATCGCCGATCCAACATAGTCACTAATCACACGTCTAAACATTCTTTGTAGTACTTCTTGGATATCATCATGTTCTAACACAAAGTTACGTTGTTCATACATAACTTCACGTTGTTGACGAAGAACATCATCGTATTGTAATAACGTCTTACG
>JAHHRC010000170.1 GCA_020026035.1 Erysipelotrichaceae bacterium
TAAAAAAAGGTGATCGAGTCACCTATTGTCTTAGTACCAGGAATAATCGTGGCCATAGCCTTCGAATTCTTGTGCGCCTTCATCAAGTACAACGCGTTCTACTTCTGGAACTTCATCCACGAGAATGGCTTGGATGCCATCGGTTAATGTGGAGTCAATGGCGGAACAGCCAAGACAAGCACCGAGAAGTCTTACGATGACAACGCCATCTTTGAAGTCTACTAATTGCACATCACCACCATCGGCTTGGATGTATGGTCGAATTTTATTGATCGTATGTTCAATACGTTCTAATACATCTGCGTTATTTGTTTCACTCATGTAAATTCCTTCTTTCTATCTATGCTATCTTATGAAAGATGAGTGCTACAGCACAACCTAATACAATTCCTCCGAATACTTCAAACCATTTATGGCCAAGTACGGTTTTGATCTTTTGCGAATAAATGGGATCTAGGAATTTGATGTTGAAGTTGTCCTGTACATCCTTTACTAATTGTTGCGTAATCTTAATATTTTGTCCACTATAATACCTAACATTTGCGGCATCGTATACAACGATGACAGCGAAGGCTAAGGTGACAGCGAAAATGGTCGAGCTAAATTGTTCTTGCAGTCCAACACTTAAGGTTAAGGCACTGACGAGTGCGGAGTGTGAACTTGGAAAGCCCCCAGAGTCTTTGGTAAGACCGATGCGCCATTCGTGGTGCTTTACAAAATAAAAAATTGGTTTGAGAATTTGGGCAAGCAATGCAGAAATGATTGCTGACCAAAATGGATACATTGTTCGAATCATTCGGATACCTCGTTTATTTTGTTATTATAGCATGAATCTTTCCTGCGTGTTATACTACTTTCAGTAAGGATGCGAATATATGACTTATCAAATTGGACAAATTGTGGAAGGAAAAATTACGGGCATACAACCTTATGGGGCCTTTGTGGCATTGAATCATGATATGAGTGGTTTGATTCACATTTCGGAAATCTCAGAAGGCTATGTGCGGGATATTTCTTCGTATGTGCATGTAGGTGATACTGTTCGAGTGAAAATTATTGACCTTGATTCTTCTACGAATCAAGCAAGGCTTTCATTAAAGGCCTTACATCACAGTCAGAATCGTACACGCCGTCGAATACATACAAAGAAGGCTACGCTACCACCGATGAAACTTGGATTTTCATCCATTGAACAACGGATGGGCGAATGGATTCGTTTAGCTGAGGAGGAAATGAAAGATGATTAAATTTGATGCAACAAAAGGGCTTCTAAAAGAAGAAATTGGAAGTTATCAAGAAGACGTTACACGCGTTCACAAAATGATTACCGAAAAGAGCGGTAAAGGAAATGATTTCTTAGGTTGGCAAAGCTGGCCACTTGATTTCGACAAAGAAGAATTTGCTCGTATTTTAGCACTTTCTAAGAAACTAGAAGGTAAGGGAGATACGGTATTAGTATGCGGTATTGGTGGATCTTACTTAGGTGCTCGTGCAGCCGTGGAAATGATTCAAGGACTTTATCCAGAAAACAAGCGCGAAATTATTTTCGCAGGAAATACGTTCTCTAGTACATACATGAAGCAAGTTCTAAATTACATTAAGGACAAGGATGTGATCTTAAACGTTATTTCTAAGTCCGGTACAACAACCGAAACAGCACTTGCATTCCGTATTCTAAAAGAATTCATGGAAGAAAAGTATGGCAAGGAAGAATGCAAAACACGTATCATTGCAACAACTGACAAGGCACGTGGAACACTTAAGGAATTAGCTGATGAAGAAGGCTATGAAACATTTGTGATTCCAGATGATATTGGTGGTCGTTACTCTGTTATTACACCAGTTGGACTTGTTCCAATGGCACTAATGGGTGTGGATATTGAAAAGGTAATGGAAGGACTTGTTGCGTCATACAACGATATGCAATGCGATGACCTATCCAAAAACACAGCTTACCAATATGCAGTTGCTCGTCGAATTCTTCAAAACCAAGGCTATGATGTGGAAATGTTTGTATCATACGAACCACAACTTACAATGCTTGGTGAATGGTGGAAACAGCTTATGGGTGAATCTGAAGGAAAAGATGGTTTAGGAATCTTACCAGACTCAGCAAACTTCTCAACAGACCTTCACTCTCTTGGTCAATTTATCCAAGAAGGTAAGAAAGTATTGTTTGAAACAGTATTAACTGTGGAAAACCCAAGCCTTGATGTGATCATTCCAATGGATGAAAAGAATGGCGACCAACTAAACTACTTAGCTGGTAAGAATCTTGACTGGGTTAATAAGATGGCTCTTGAAGGAACGATGGCTGCCCATGTAGAAACAGGTAATGTTCCTAATATCGTGATTGGCATTGAAGATATGAAGGAATACACATTTGGTTATATGTGCTACTGGTTCTTCATTGCAACAGCGGCAACATGTTATCTATTAGACATCAACCCATTCAACCAACCTGGTGTTGAAGTATACAAGAAGAATATGTTCAAGCTTCTAGGAAAGCCTGGATTCTAAAAAAATATACCGATTGTGGTTTTCTGCAATCGGTTTTTTTCTATAATGGTGGTAGGAGGATGCTTGTATGTGTGATGAAGGGTTAGGATATTTCATTTTGGAAGAAATGGAAGAAGAGAGAAAGAAAAAAGCTGAACAGAGTCAGCTAGAAGAAGATCG
>JAHHRC010000171.1 GCA_020026035.1 Erysipelotrichaceae bacterium
TATTTAGGTCAGTGATTTCATATTCTCCTCTTGGAGATGGTTTTACTTCTTTTGCATATTTTACAACACGGTTGTCATAGAAGTATAAGCCAACGACCGCATAGTTTGATTTTGGATTACTTGGCTTTTCTTCTAGAGAAATGACTTTTCCATTTTCATCAAACTCGGCAATTCCAAAGCGTTCTGGATCACTTACATACTTTCCAAATACAGTTGCACGTTTATTCAAAGACGCATTTTCTGCAGCTTCTTTTAACATCGTTCCAAAACGGTTTCCATAGAAAATATTGTCGCCAAGAATTAAGCATACATCATCGTCGCCAATAAATTCTTCGCCAATCACAAAGGCTTGGGCTAAACCATTTGGAACTTTTTGTTCGGCATAGGAAAACTTCACACCAAATTGACTTCCGTCTTTTAATAAACGTTTAAAGTTTGGTAAGTCTTGTGGAGTTGAAATAATTAAAATCTCACGAATACCAGCTAACATCAATGTACTAATTGGATAGTAAATCATTGGCTTATCATACACTGGCAATAATTGTTTTGACGTTACAGTTGTAAGCGGATACAGTCTTGTACCACTTCCACCTGCTAAAATAATACCTTTCATAAATATCTCCTATTCACATTAGTTATATTTTACCACACTTTCAAATCTTCGAGACAGGAATTCTTAGTGCATACCTTCACAACTGTTTCATAGAAAAAAGACAGATTCCAAAATGTTCTAGAATCTGTCTAATAGAAACCTTTATTCCGTAGCTTCAACTACAGGCGTTGCATTTTCTGCTGCTTGTGTTGCAGGCTGTGCTTCTGCTGGCGCTTCTGCAGCAGGTGTTTCTGGTTGAGTAGTATCTGGTTGCGTCTGTGGTGTTTCTGGTGGCGTTTCAGGTTGCGTTGGCTCTGGTTGAGGTTGAGGGTCTGGTTGAGGTGTAGGTTCCGCAGGCTTTGTATCAGGTACTGGTACAGGATCTGGTTTAGTTTCTGGTTTTGGTTCTACAGGTTTTTGACCCTTTGAAACAATCGCTGTAACGGTAGATCCCTTTGCGACTTGCCCATCACGATCCAAACGGATAATCATTCCCGCTGGAATCGTATCATGGAATTCTTCCGCTCTTTGAGGTGCTAAACCTTTACTTAACATATCATCTTTGAATTTTTGATATCCCCATCCGTTGTAGCTAGCTGCGCTAATACTTACCGTATTGCTTACTTCTTCCACCTTTTGTTCAGAAGAGAGGTTCACAGTAATGGATACTGTTTTTCCATCGTGGTTTACATTTGTAACACCACCGAACTTACGAATCGAACCTTCACCTACTTCTTGGATGTTTACCGTGTAACCATGTTGTTGTGCAAGTGAAATCACACTATCTTCGCTATTGCATGAAGAGAAGTCTACTTGTTGCGCAGCGGCTGCTGCAGCTGCTTCGTTATTGACAACACGGACATTGATGGATGTAATATCATCTACCTTTGTACCTGGTGCTACGCTTTGTGATAAAACGGTGTCATTTGCTTGAGATGGATCACTTACCCATTCAATGTATACTTCTTTACCAAAGGACTTCGCCCAGCTTTGTAGAGCGCCGACTTTCTTACCTACGTAGTTACCGATGGTTGTTGGAGCTTCGGACTTCACGATGACCTCGTTGTAGTTTTCGTTCGAGATATTTGGTGGCGTGAATTCCCAGTTACTTGACCATTTCACACCCTTCATTTGTTTGATTGGTGCATCTAAGTCAATGTTTTCTTCAATTGCGCGACGTGTATCGGCAATCGAACCATCCCATAGACGGTAAATATACAAGGTTAATTGCATTGCTTCATTCCATAGACCAGAACCATATCCAGTAACACGTGATCCAACTAATGTGAATACACGTTCTAAATGATCTGGGTCATAGTAACGATTTGACTTTTGCATAGCATAATTCACGAATCCTGACATTTGTTCTACGGAAAGGTTTGTTTGAATGTTATTGCCAGCTGCGTCTAATACCTTTAAGAAGGTATTGATGTCTCTTGTACGCATGATTTCACGAAGAATTGCTTCGATGACTTCTTGTTGGTGTACTTGTCGAGCAAAGTCACCAGATGCGAATAAGTGACGTTCACGAGCAAAGCACAATGCCTGTTGCCCATTTAGTCTTACGTTATCTCCCTTTGGAACCCATACAGTAAAGCTTCCTCTAGAACTAGAAGAGTCTTGTCCAACGAATTCCACTGGTGAATTTACCGTAATACCACCAACCGCATCGACTACATCAACAACACCTTGGAAGTTTGTATCTACGTAATAGTCAATTCCTACGCCAATCAATTGTTCAACGGTACTAATCAAACATTCACGGCTAACGGAATGTGCACTGTTAATCTTGTTTGAATTATTGCCATAACAAGTAATTGGTACATACGAGTCACGGGCAATCGAAGACATCGTAATCTTCATACTAATTGGGTTCACCGAACATAGAATCATCGTATCACTAAGACCATCGGCATTTCCGATGAGCAATACAGTAAAAGGTTCTTTAGTAAGGTCTTTGTCACTACCTTCTTGGTTTTGAGTTGTGACGGTTTTTTCAAATTCAGAAACTGCCACAGTATCTTCAAGATAGTTTTTCATCGATTCTTCGTTTCCAAACA
>JAHHRC010000172.1 GCA_020026035.1 Erysipelotrichaceae bacterium
ACCTGTAAGAAAGAGTGCAAGTGAAACAGTGGTTGTTTCAAGTGCTCCTGTTGTAAGCCATATGCCAGCAACTGGTGATGGTATGGGTTCAAAGGTTGTTTCGTTCTTTGCGTCAATTGCGACTGCGATTGGTGTTTGCTTGAAGCGTAAAGAAGACAACGAATAGTAATGAAAAGTGGTATGCATGCTTATGTATACTGCTTTTTGTATGGGAAGGTTGAAATTTATGTTTGAATCGACTATACTCCTTATACAAAAATAGACCTTAGAAAGGTCTATTGATTGAGATATACAATTGTTAATAGGATATGCAAGATCCATAAGGCGATGCCACTTGTTAGGAATTGGTTGTTGGCGTTTTTTCGTTTTTCTTGCACGGATTTGTAGTGGTTCATAAATGGTGTGTTTGAGTAGCGATCATAGCTTCTTAATGCGTTATCTCCTTGTTTATATCCCCAACGTAATACACCTAGAAGTAAAACGATGTAAGAGGTAACGGTTAGGGCGTTTATGAAGGCTAAGAAGAACTGTGGTTTTATGAATCCATACACGCAATCGATTGTGATTGCTAGCAAGATTACTATGCATATTTGTTTGGTATTTGTCATGAAGATATTTTAGCGAATTATGCATTAGATTGCAAAAATTATTTGTGTAAAAGGAGTGTAGTATTGGGATTTTCGTAAGGGAATCCAAGTGCTTGTATTTGTGAAAAATAGGACTATAATTGAGTCGCAATCAGGAAGGAAGTGAGTCGTATGGAATTACAAGCCATTGAGAAGCTCATTGAAATTGATGAAGCTACGAGATCGCATGTAGAGAGTGTGCATGCGAAGAAGTTTGCTTTGAAGAAACAGATTGATGAAGAGAAGGATGTTCTTTCGAAGAAGTCTTGGGAGGATGTAAACAAGGCTTTAGAGGAAAAGAAACAGGCGCTTGATCAAGAAAATTATGAATTTGCGTTAGCCTCACAAAAGGATTATGACGCAAAGGTTACTGCCTTAAAGAAGATGTTTGAAACGAATCACGATGCTTGGCTAGATATGCTAGTACAACAAGTGATTGGCTTTGATAAGCGGGGGTGATGGTATGTCATCGAGTCATGCGATTGCTTCGAAGGCAAGGGCAATGTATGGAGAGCGAATTACAGTAAGTGATTATAATACGTTACTGTCGAAGAAGTCGGTGAGTGATATTGCAAGCTTCTTAAAAGAAACGAAGTTGTATGCAAGTGTTCTTGAGGGAATTAATACAAAGGGCATTCATCGTGGACAATTGGAAGTGTTGTTACGGACAGATGTATATGATCGTTTGGTTCGTTTGATGCATTATGCCGATGCAGAGTCTAAGAAGTATGCGATGTTAGCGATTCGAAGAACGGAAATCTTTTTGATTCGTTTGTGTATTCGGTCGTTTGATGATTCCTCGAATGCAAGGGATTTGATGATTTCGAATATGCCGATGTATCTGAATGAGAAAGCAAGTTTTTCAATTAAGGAATTAGGGCATGTACGGGATTATGATAGTCTTTTGAATCTTTTAAAAGGAACGATGTATTACGATTGTTTGAAACGCTTCTATCCTGACAAAGAGGGAAGATTGGATTATGCCCTTTTGGAACATGCATTGAATCGGTTGTATTACGAAGAAGCGATTGCTTTAATTCAATCGTGTAGTACAGGCAAAGAAAAAGAAGAATTATTGAAGATTATGCAATCGGAAGTGGAATTAGAAAACATTGCGATTGTGTATCGTTTAAAGAAGTACTTTCATCAATCGGCCAATGAGATTCGTTCAATGATTACAAGGCAATATTGTTTGTTTAAGCCGTATGAAATGGAACGGATGATTGAAGAGTGTGATGCGGATGAAGTGATTGCGATGTTGTATGCAAGATATAAGCCGTATTTAAAGGATGATGTATTTACGTATATTGAGCATTCGATGCGCGTGATTCGGTATCGGATGAATG
Source organism: Erysipelotrichaceae bacterium (assembly GCA_020026035.1). Taxonomy (GTDB): domain Bacteria; phylum Bacillota_I; class Bacilli_A; order Erysipelotrichales; family Erysipelotrichaceae; genus Bulleidia. The sequence goes on from JAHHRC010000172.1 coordinate 1,973, forward strand.
TGCATTATCTGCAGTTTTCAAATGCGCCACATACGGTGTTGATGGCTTATTTCATTCTTTCCGAGCTTGAGATTTCGAATGTGATTGAGATTGTTGAGGGCGTAAAGTATGGAATTAGTCAGGACCGGATACGGTCTATGATTGTGTATTAAAGAAAGGAAACCTTGTATGGCAATTGTCAAAATGAAGTTCGTGAGTGCGTGTAGTGATCGCGAACATTTGAATGCAATGTTGCTAAGAGGGGTGAATTCAAAGATGCTGTCCGCGGTGCTTGCAAAGGATATTGTAAGTGAAGAAAACAAGGGACAACTGATGGATGAGGATAACCCGTATGAGGGGTATTTAGCAACTCTTACAAACATTGCCCATAGTGTGAGCTATGAATACAACGTAAAAGATTCGACAATCGAGTACACCAAGGAAGAGATTGAAGCGTTTATCAGTGAATTGAATGAAGCGTTTGGATTGAATGTGGATGGTGGAACGGTGGAACTATCACAAGACGATGAGATTGCACTAGATGCGTTACGAGCGTTGGATTTTGAGAAGATGCATGCCTGTCGGTATTTAGACTTTGGGTTTGGGCGAATGCCGCTTGAAAACTTTGCGAAGTTGAATTTGT
>JAHHRC010000173.1 GCA_020026035.1 Erysipelotrichaceae bacterium
GGTTCCTTATTTGCGGTAGAAATAATTTGATATAGACTAATGCTTAAAACGAAAACGAGTAAGCATACTAAGATTTTTTGTAAGCGTATTTGCATGGGATCTTCCTTTTCTAGCGAATTTGCATATGGGTTATTTTACCACGAATTTTCATAGTTCTAAAGGTGCGTTTTGAGGCAAACAAATGGCAAATATCACGTTGCGTGGTATCATGTGAGGGAGGTAAAACTATGCAAAAAATAACTTTCTTATCGATCCTTGGACTTTGTGCATACTTTATTCTTTTATTGTTTGCGGTAAGTAAGGATCAAAAAAATACAAACTCTTTGGATTTCTTCTTTGCAGGAAGATCTCTATCTTTTGTCTTTCTAGCTATTACGTTTATTGCGTCTTGGTGGGGTGCTGGTTCGGCTTTATCGAGTGCGGATTTAGCCTATCATGATGGGATGGGTGCGTTTTTCTATTATGGGGTTCCGGTTCTTATTTCAACGGGCTTAATGGCGATTATGGCACCCCGTATTCGTTCGGTTGGCTATTTAACACAAGGACAAATGATGGAAGCGCGTTATTCAAAACGTGTTGCGAAGATGTTGTCGGTGATGATTTTGATTTATATGATTTTTAATGCAGCAGCGCAAATGGTTGGAATCGGTGATTACTTTGGATCCTCACTTTCGATTCCGTATGAACTTGCCATCTTTGTTGGGGTTGGAATTGTTTTAATCTATTCGATGTTTGGTGGTTTTCGAGCAGTTGTATTAACGGACATGATTCAATTTATCTTTTTGACGATTGCGTCAATCATTGTATTTGTAACAGCGATGAAGGCAAGTGGTGGTATTTCTGGGATTCAAGAAGCAGCGAATGCGGCAAATATAGATGGCTATATGTCGATGAAATCGGGTGTATCAAAGTATTTTGCGTATGTTGTGACATTTGGATGTTCGTGGATGATTCAAGCCAATGTTTGGCAACGCATCAGCGCCTCTAGAAACAATACCGATGCCCGTAAGATGACCTTGCTTAGTTTCTTTGTCTATATTCCAATGTACCTAATGGTTGTATTAACCGGTATGTGTGGCTTTGTGTTATTCAAAGAATTTCCAACAGGAGGCGTTATTTCTTCGATTGTAAGAACATATATGAACCCTTATGTTGCTAGTCTTGTGTTTGTTGGTATTGCCTCTGCGATTATGTCGACGATGGATTCGTTGATTAACACAGGAGCGATGACGATTATCATGGACTTAAAAGAAGAAAAAGAAGAAGACAAACAAATTCGTTATTCAAGAATTGCGACCATTGTTGTAACATGTCTTGCCTTACTGATTGCCTTAAAGATTCGCTCCATCTTACAGGTGAGTTGGATTGCGTCGGATGTGATTACAACGGGTGTGTTCGTGCCTCTTATAATGGGCTTTTATTCACGTCGAGGAACAGAGAAAGGGGCCTATGCGTCAATGGTATTTGGGTTGTTGTATTGTAGTTATCATTTGCTTGTGCAATTTGGTGTTTCTTTACCGATGGCCTTTGCGTTAGGGTCGATTCAACAAGTCATCTATGGCATGCTTGGATCTTTGATTGTGTATGTGAGTGTAAGTTTGTTTGATACACCGGACTATCCAAAAGCGGATGCCTTCCTTGCAAGAGCGAAGGGGAAATCTCGATAATTGTTTGTGTTTTGTAAAGTATGACGTATAATCAAAAAGCACAACAGAGAAATCGAAGGAGAGAAGTATGTTACCAGAGTTGATCTATGCGAAAAAAGATTTGGCATCGATTATTGCACGTGAGTGTGGGATGACAAAGAAAAAAGCGCTTGAAATTGTAGAAACCGTCTTTGCGTCAATGAAAGACGAAATGGCGAAAGGAAATGAAGTTTCCATTCATGGATTTGGAAAGTTTGAAGTAAAAACAAGAGCGGCTCGTAAGGGTGTAAATCCAGCCACAAAGGAAGTCATTGATATTGCGGAAAGTAAGGTTGTTAGCTTTAAAGCCGCAAAAGCCTTAAAAGACTTAGTGAAGCAGCCGTTATAATCGTGGCGAGAGGCACATACGATTGCGTGTAGTGAAAGCTACACGTTTTTTATATGCCTTCTATGGTAAAATAAACAAGATATGAGGTTTATTATGCAAAAGAAAACAATCTTAAAAGTGATCCTTTTTGTTGGCATGAGTGTATCGTTACTTGCATGTTCAAACAAAAGTGAATATACAAATGAGGCATGGTATGACAAGGTTGATGTCGTTGAAATCAATCGCGAATTGCCACATGCGTCGTTTTTGCCATATCCAAATAAAGAAATGGCATTAGAAAATGAAAAGTCCGTCTTTACAAAGGACTACTTTGGCTCACCCTATGTACAATCCTTGAATGGTACATGGGAGTTCTATTATGCAAATTCTCCAAAAGATCGTTTGAGTGATCCCGATGATCCAAACATTCAATGGGATAGCTTGCAAGATACGATTGAAGTTCCTTGTAACGTAGAATTACAACGAAAAGAAGATGGGTCGTTTAAATACGGCTTTCCAATCTATACAAACTACAACTATCCATGGGGAAACTTTGAAGAAGTGGATTATGAAACCATTGG
>JAHHRC010000174.1 GCA_020026035.1 Erysipelotrichaceae bacterium
CGGTATCGATTTGTTCTAATGTTGTATGTTCCATCTTTTCTTTGACTTTTTCTAAAAAAGCATCAAAATTTTCTTCTTTTACAGAAATTCCAACCGCTGCCTTATGCCCTCCAAAGGCTTCTAAGTATTCGTCAAAGTCACTTGCAAAAAAGTCAAAGAGATTAAAGCTAGGAATGGATCTCCCCGAGCCACGATACACTCCATTGACAGGAGCCATAATGATCGTTGGTTTCTTATACGTATCGGCAATCTTTCCAGCCGCTAAGCCACAAATGCCTAAATGGAAACTTTCATCGTGTAAGACAATACAAGATTCATCTTCAATCATTGATTCTGCCTTGCTTACCATTTCACTTGAAATCTTTTTTCGTTTCGAATTGCAATTTTTTAATTGTACGACCATGTTTTCAATGAGTTCAAAATCGTTACTAATCAAATACGGAATTAATTGATTCACATTGTATTCATCACTCAAACGTCCAACCGCATTTAGTGCTGGTACAACGTTAAATGAGATCGCCTCTTGATCAATCGTTTTGCTGTATAAAAGTGGCACAATGCTAGGAAGTTTACCACGCGAAATTGCTTTAAAGCCTTCTTTTACAATGCAGCGTGTTTCTTTCCATAATGGCATGACATCCCCAATGGAGGCAATTGCAGCTAAGGCAGTTACCTTGTCATCTACACCAATTAAATGACGCGAAATCTGTAATACAACACCAGCTCCACAAAGCGTTGAATACGCTTCATCCATACAATCTGGATGCACTAAGACATCACTTGGTACATCTTCTTCAATCGTGTGATGATCACTTACAATGATCGTTCCACCACGGGAATGAATGTAGTCAATGGCTTCAAAACACTTTACCCCATTATCACAGGTAATAAAGAGTGTATAGCCTTTATCCATGGCAAGCTTTGCGGTCGCCTTGGAAAGGCCATAGCCTTCTTTTAAACGATTTGGAATGTAGTAGCCATGTTCAATGCCGAATTGTTCAAAGGTGTATTTTAAAATTGCTGTCGAACATACCCCATCACAATCAAAGTCTCCAGCAATAAAGACTTTTTGATTGTTTTCTTTAGCTTGATGTAATAATGCAACAGCGTCTAATACACAGGTATCATTGGAAACACTTGCAACATCTTTTCCATGTAAGAGTTCTTGGATTTGCTCTTCCGTAAGCGAACTTCCAGCAAGCAATTTTCCAACCAACTTACCAACTCCATATTGTTCTACCATGGAAGTTTCATCAATTTGAATCACTGCATCATTCACCATCGAACACCTCCCTTTTAAACACGTCACCACGTTCTTCAAAGTTCTTAAACGAATCATACGAACTAGCTGCAGGAGAAAGTAAGACGATCTTTCCTTTCTCGGTAATCTTTTTTGCAAGCAAGACGGCTTCATGCAAATTGTTTACAACATGCATACAAGCATGTACACGTCCTTCGTTTTCTAATTCTTGATAGATACGTTTTCCAGTTGCGTACATAAAAATACAATGCACATCCTCACGTTTACTGATGTAGTCTTTTAAATCCGAATAATCAATGCCACGATCCATTCCACCAATCAAGACTGTTTGCGTGTCCTTCAAGGATTCCATTGCGGAAATACAGGATTGACCAATCGTCGAAATGGAATCATCGACATAGCGTACACCATCTTTGACACCTAAATCCATTAAGCGATGGTTGAGTGGTGTAAATTGTTCCATTGCTTGTTTAAAGTGTTCATCACGTATGCCATACAACTTACAAATGTAGTAGACAACGGCCATATTTGTATAGTTGTGTTGCCCTACGACCTTACTTGTAACTTCAATCGTAGCATTTGGAATGATTAAAGTATTGTTAATGGAAGTTATGTCTTTTCCAATCAAGATACCATTGTTTACATCACGCACATACGGTAAGTCTTTTGACAAAATACATACATCGCCTTCTTTTTGGAAACGGATGATATTTGCCTTCGCATTTCCATAGGCAACAAATGATTCATAATGATCTAAATGTTCCTCAAATAGGTTTAAGTACACCGCAATGTGTGGAGAAACTTTGGCATATTCTAATTGATGACAAGAGATTTCAAAACAAGCAAGATCTCCTTGTTCCATACCATCAATGGCTTCAAAGCAAGGAATTCCAATATTGCCTACTAAGTGACAGTTGTACTCTGTTGATAAGGCATCAAACAACATTGAGGTCGTTGTGGACTTGCCTTTTGTTCCAGTGATCCCAATCGTGTTGTCTCGATACATTTCTAAAAACAGTTCGGATTGGGAAGTTAGATTCCTTACAACAAGTCCTTTCGGTACGACAATACCAGGTGATTTTAAGACAAGATCAAAGCCTTCAAAGTCGACGTTTTCTTCTTCGATAAATTGTGTATTCACAGTTACCGACGCAATCCGGTTTTGATTGTCTTCGCTTTTATTTCCATCGGTAATATAGATGACTTCATCACTAAACTTACGAATGGTATTGTAGGAAGAAAGCCCTTCACGACCAAAGCCCC
>JAHHRC010000175.1 GCA_020026035.1 Erysipelotrichaceae bacterium
CAAATCACCTTACAAGACTATGAAACCAATGAAGATATCGTGATTCCATTAGACCCTAAACTAAATGGTGTTAAAAATGCCCAAAAGTGTTACACCAAATACAGCAAACTCAAAAAAGGACAAACCTACTTGTTAGAACAAATTGAATTAACCAAACAAGAAATTGCCTACTTTGAAGGTCTAAAGGAACAACTCGAATACGCCGACTTTGAAACCGCAACGGAAATCAAACAGGAATTAATCAAAGGTGGCTATATCCAAGAAGTGCACAATCCAAGACACAAAAAGAAAAAGGAAAAAGCAATTCAATTCAAAACCATCACCATGCCAAATGGCACAAGCATTTCCTTTGGCAAAAACAACCTACAAAACGATACCCTAACCTTCCACCATGCCAAAAAACAGGAAATCTGGTTGCATGCCAAAGACTACCACGGTTCTCATGTTGTGATTCATTCACCAGAATTCGATGAAGAAACCCTTCGTTTAGCCGCAAATATCGCAGCCTACTATTCCAAAGGAAGAACTTCCTCATCGGTACCTGTAAACTATTGTCCATTAAAGGAAATTAAAAAAATCCCTGGCGCAAAACCAGGGATGGTAAGAATCGGTAAATATCGTACCATCTACATCGACCCAGATCCTTCGATCTTAGAAGCCTATGGGGTACCACTTTACTAATTTATTTTTCAAATTCGCCTTCGTTAACGAATTTCAATAGACTACGAATCTCATACGAACGTAGTCTTCTGTATTCGCCTTGACGAAGGTTTTTACAATCCAAGTTTCCGTATTGAAGACGTTCAAGTCTTGTGACACGGTAACCAAAATGTTCCATCATACGACGAATCTCACGATTACGACCTTCAAAGATTGTAATCTCAAAGATCGTCTTATTTTTGTTTTTACTTCGTTGAAGAATCTGTACCTTCGCTGGTAATGTCATACCATCTTCGAGTTCAATTCCCTTCTTCAACTCTTCCACTTGCTTATCACTCAAAACACCATTGATTGTACATTCATACTTCTTATTCAAATGGAATCTTGGGTGCATCATCTTATTCGCAAATGCACCATCGTTTGTAAGAATCAATACACCTGTTGTCTCATAGTCCAAACGCCCAACCGGATATACACGTGCATTTACTCCTGGTAAATAATCAATAACCGTCTTACGACCACGTTCATCACTGACCGAAGACAAACATTGTTTTGGCTTATTCAACAAGAAATACACCTTTTCTTCTTTGCGAATTGGTTTTCCATCGACTTCGATTGTGTCATGCACATCAGCCTTTGTCCCAAGTTCTTTTACAACTTCCCCATTAAGGGTTACACGCCCTGCTAGAATCAATTCTTCTGCTTTTCTTCTTGAAGTAATCCCTGCTTGGGCAATTAATTTTTGAATTCGTTCCATACTATCTTCTCTTTCTTTAATGGTGGTTTTGCGTATTTCCCCAATACGCAGATCCTGCTTTGGAATAATCATTGAGAATCCTTGCGTTTACCCGCAAAAACTTTTCATTCTCATTCGCTAATCGCTTTAACGCCGTTAAACGCTTGTTTCCATCAACGCAAACATAACCACCGTCTACAACATTTACTTTCACCGGAATCGCAACACCACGTTTACGAATCGATGCAAGCAACGCTTCATCCAAACACTCTTCAAACTGAATGTCACTTACCGCAATCATTTTATTGATCATCTTCTTGTTCATCCATTTCTTTTGCGGCCTTTTCAATCTCATCTAACCGCAACATTTCGGTATTTAAGATTTGCAATGCTTGGGTCACTTCGATGTCTTCATCCACCTCGTGACGCTCGTCTTTGGTTTGTTCTAAAACAACTTCTTTGCGCTTTTGGTACTCTTTATTACCAAAGAATCCAGCAATCGATGCAAGCAAGGCAAACAACAACACTTCAATCCACAATAACACAACATCACGATCCGATCGACTCGCATCGACACTATCAATCGGAGTTGCACTATCATAGATATTATCCGTCAAGCGTTTGACTAAGACAAAGTCCCCACTACCATGCGCCACAAAGCTAATCGTATCCATTGTTTGTCTTGTGTAGCATTTACGAACTGTTCCATCTTTTTCAAGTTGTAATACCGTAAATACTTCCGCATCATTTGTATCCACTGGTTTATCAAAGGTCACAACAACCCCACTTAAATCCGTTAAGTCATTGTAGTTCTTTGTGATTTTCACTTTAAAGCCTTTTCCAACCATATCGCCAATATATGAGGCATATGGGTCAATCTTTTTCCGTTTTCTTTTTGAAATAGAATTTTTCATGGATACACGAATCGTATCCTTGAATACTCTCTTCGATCCATCTTGTAACACACTTGTCGATAAGGCTAGACCACTTACTGCTAAATGGTTCTTTGTTTTTTGAATGACATAGCGTTGGCTATTGTTCAAAGCCGCATTGCATAACGCATCAACAGTTCGAATCTGTGGCATATTGAAATATGGAATGCCATA
>JAHHRC010000176.1 GCA_020026035.1 Erysipelotrichaceae bacterium
AAAGATAATCTCATGGAATGCCATAGAATGCAATAGTTTTTATGAAAAAATTTGTGGGTGTAGTTGTATTGTGGCTTGTATATAAGGAAAGAAGTTTGTTGTGTTTGGTTTGAGTCTTTTCTAATAGGTAGTGCTCTTGTATAATAGGATTGTTAAGAAACAGGAAGGAAATTGCATGAAAAGTAAGAAGAGTCAAGGTATGCGTAAGTCGACTTTTGTTTGTTTACTTGTATTAGTGGTGCTTTTATCGAGTGTTGGAATTGGGTACTTCTATTATAAGGAAATGTTGCAAGGGGAGTCTTTGGCATATAGCTATGAGAAAGTAAAAGATTTAAATGAAGAGTCCTTTACGTATAAGATTGCGAAGTTGTTCTATACCGAAGAAGAGATTGCAAATATTAAGGATAACCACGTTGAAGAGGTTATGAAGGATGAAGTGATTGAAGACGATGATTCGATTGAGATTCGTCGTGTGTATGGATCTTCGTATGAAGGGGTTATGATGATTGTTCATAATCCAGAAGATATTAGTGTTGCGGTAAATCCGAACATGGCGACTGGTGGGGCTGGTCCTTCTTTGGATGAGTATGTGAAGATGTACAATGCCTTGGGTGGTATTAATGCTGGTGGATTTATTGATGTTGGTGGTTACGGAAATGGTGGTACACCTTGGGGGATTGTTATCCATAAGGGTGAATTGCTTGCTGGTAACTTGAATGAATATGTACCAATTATTGGAATTGATGAGGAACATCGTTTGATTTGTGTGGACGGTACGGCGAAAGATGCGCTTTCTTGGGGAATTCAAGAGGCGTTGACATTTGGTCCGGTTCTTATTAATAACTATCAAGTAGCGTATAAGGAAGGTTCCGGGAATCTTCCAATGTTGAACCCACGTACAGGGATTGGTCAAAGAAGTGATGGGGCGTTTATTCTATTAACGATTGATGGACGTGGTCCTTCCTCCTTTGGGGCTTTGTATGAGGATATTGTGGATGTATTTGTAGAGAATGACTGTGGAATGGCTGCGAACTTAGATGGTGGTAATTCTACAGCGATGATTTACGATGGGGAATATATTAACGTTCCTGTTTCGATGAAGGGATCTAGAAACCTTCCTACGGTATTCCTAGTTAGGGGGGACAACTGATGAAGAAGAAAAATACAACAATGGAGTATTCTAAGGCGTTTACGATTCTTGGAATTGTGTTGGTATTGTTCATTGGGATTGGGTTTATCTTTATTTCCAATGTGAAGAAAGATTTCCATGAACAGGAGAAGCATTTACCAGGTTCAGCGATTACGGTTTATATGAATGATCTAAAGGCTCAGAATTATGATGCGATTTATGAGAATTCATTGCTTGTTGAACCACATTACAATAGTAAAGAAGCGTATGTGAAAAAGATTGCCTCGATTTATGATGGGGTGAACTTGGATGCTTTAGAATATGAAACGACTGACAATAGTGATGGAAGTGTTTTGGTGAAGTTGTTTGATCAGAAACATTTCTTGACGACATTGAAGTTGATTAAGGTAGATGATACGTGGTTAGCTACGACGTTGTTTGATCAAAGTCAGACGAAGTATTACATTGAAGCAAGTGAGGGTGTTTCTTTAGAAGTGAATGGGATTCCTCTAAAGTTAGATGCCTTGGTTGCACAAGATGTAGTGGCGAGTAATTTTGTAGCCATGAACAATGAAGCTTTAGCACCACGTGTTGATCGTTATGAGTTATTGAATCTATTAGAGGCACCAACGGTTACGGTTGTAGGGTCTGATGCAAGTTCCTATGGGACTTTGACAGATGTTACAAATGGAACGATTTATGTTGGTAAGGTTGTAAATGATGCGGATTTAGCAAAGACAATGGTTGACTATGCAGAGACTTGTGCATCCTTTACGGCGAATGATACAGGTCTTAATAGTGTATTGGGGATTTCGGTTTCTAGTAGTGATTGGGTGAAGCGTATTCGTACACTTCAAACACAATGGTTTACGAAGCATTCGATTGCGGAATTCTCAAACCAAAGAGCGTTTAATTTGATTCAACAAAGTGAAGATACTGTGATTGGGTATACATCCTTTGATTTCTATGCGGCAAATAGTGAAGTGAGTCGTACTTGGAATGCGGGCTACCAAATGAGTATTGTAAAGGAAAATGGCAAGTGGAAGATTGGTGCGATGGGTGTATGTAGTGGTCTAAACCCAGAAAATGAGTATGCAATTGTAGAATAATTGATTATGTGTGTATGTTTATATTGACGTTGTTGGTATGTGCATATGAGTAAGAACAGGAGTGCAGATGCCTTCTGTTCTTTTTGCTTGGTGAGGTAAATATGAAAGGTGAATTAGAACGGATTGATGCGTGTTCGTTTTTAAACGAGAAAAGTGAATGTTCGATTGCGTTGTACCATCGAGAATACAAGGATGTAAGCGGGTTTGTGATTGAATCAATACAGCGTGTTTTAAATGGTGAAAAGAATGGCTATTTGGG
>JAHHRC010000177.1 GCA_020026035.1 Erysipelotrichaceae bacterium
TAAAAGAACCGTACATGGATACTTGGAAGCTTCTTCTAATAAACGATACACATTCGCATTTGTTTCATTCATCAACGAATACGCATTGACGTAATTTTGTTCTTCTAGTAATTTCTTTAATTCACTATTTTCTTTGTGGTTTTGAATATAGTTATGATCCTTTATAAATTCAGAAATATAATTCGTTACAATCTCAGCACCCCATACATTGTTGTGCCAGGTATCACCATTCATATTGATAAACCAATGTAATTCTTCAGCCTTTTCAATAAAGTCAATGTATGGAACTTCTTTCTTGTCCAAGTAAGACCAAATGGCATGCAGTTTATCGGTATTTTCTTGATCAATGATATATGGCGTTTTAATAAAGATTGGTTGAATCTTATGTTCATTACATAAGGCAATAAAGTCATCAATCTGTTTATATTCTTCGTTTGATAGAGAAACTTTTTGACTCACATCATAGGTAATTAATGGCATGTATTCTGGCTTTTCAACTTCTTGTCGTACATACCCTAATTCATAATTATACCCTTGTGCTGGTTTGCCGTTTTCAAGTATCTCATCAAACTTACAAACATCCATCTGTTTCCAATTGGCATGATTCATAAGTAAATCATACTTATAATACAACTTGAATTCATCATCTGGTACATACTCCGCAGCTTCTAAACGATTCATTCCTTCCATTTCATCAATGGCTTTATAAAACATTCCAATCGCATAGCAAACATCGCTTTGTGGTAAAAGTGTAAATACATCAACCACTACAACCTCTGGAGATTGTGTCTTCAATGCCTCTTGTAACATAGCATAGGACATTGGAAATGGCTGACAAGAAGACCCCATGACATAGGAATACTTCCCTGTTTCTGTATAAAACATTCCAGGATTAAAGGCATATTGCATATGCGATGATCCAAGAGCTAATACATCAATGGATTGTTCTGGTAGATTACGGAAGTAATCTCCTTCCTTACTTCGCTCCATGCGGAAATAAGGAGTTAACACATAAAAGGAACCGATAAAAATAGCGACCAATAAAACCAACTTAACGGTAATACGAAACATATTTTTTAGCATATCGTTTTCCTTTCTAGAATGTCACATAGATAAAGTCTTCTGGATGGAAACCTGGTCCATATACACCAAATACAACTGAACCAACAATCACTAAAGCATATACAAACCACCGTACAATAAACCACCGACGACTTAACCACTCTAACATATCCCATTTATAACGGCATAGATCACTTACAAATACAATTCCTACAAGAATCCATAACCAATAAAACTCATTCAACGTTAAACCTACCGCTTCATAACTAAATGTAGTAGACATATCTTGCATTCTTGTAAAGACCGACAACGCTTGTTCCATGGAACTTGCTTGGAAGAAAACCCAAAGAATACTTACCAATACAAAATTCAGTGGCACAAAGAGTGCACGTACATATTTGTTCTTTATGAAGTCATTCATCCGATCTTCAACAATCGTTAAGCATCCATGTCCTAGACCCCAAATCACAAACATCATCGTAGATCCATGCCAAATACCACTCACCAAAAATACAACTAGCACATTGAAATACTTCCGAAGTCTTCCCTTGCGGTTTCCTCCAAGTGGTATATAAATGTATTCTTTTAACCAAGTTGATAGACTTATATGCCATCTTCTCCAGAAGTCTTTGATATTCCAAGCCAAATATGGTGTATGGAAATTTCGTTCTAAGTGAATACCAAGCATTCTTGCTGTACCAATCGCTACGTTACTATAGGCATCAAAGTCCGTGTAGATTTGCATTGCATACACAAATACACCAACGACTACATACCAACCCGTTAATGTCTCATTGTGTAAAAAGACTACAACGTACTGATAAAACGCATCAGCAATGACTAGCTTTTCAAACAAGCCAAAGAACACTTGTACAAAGCCATTCTTTTGATCATGGTAATCAAACACCATAGGCGCTTCTAACTCTTCAAAAAACGCTTTTGTCTTATGAATTGGCCCAGCCAAAAAACTTGGGAAGAAACAAATATAATCAAATACTTCAAGAAGATTCTTCGCATCAATTTTCTTTTGGTACACATCGACTAGATACCGAATTGCTTTAAAGCTATAAAACGAAAGCCCCAGTGGCATCAAGATTCTTTCACTTGTAAAATACCCTGCATACTTGTAAAAACAAAGACCAGAAACAACGACAATCAACGAAGTCACAAATTGCCACTTCTTAGTCGTCACCTTACTACTTGCATATACAAACACAACAAGTCCTATTACATAGGCGTAATCAACAACCTTCCCTTGTAGTAACACAAAGAAAAGAAGATTACATAAGGCAATGGTAATGACCTTACTCTTTCTTGAAAACAACCAAACTAGAAAACAACTCCCAACAACAACTTCTGCAAATGGAATGGATAACACATTCATAA
>JAHHRC010000178.1 GCA_020026035.1 Erysipelotrichaceae bacterium
GCAAGTGTGAAGAAGGCTTTGTGTTAGACAATATCAATTCACATTACTTAGATATCAATGTGAAACGCGAAGTTATGAACAATGGTAGAGATGGTCTAGTGGAAGATGTTCGCTTTAATCGTCCAGCAAAGCCAAAAGAAGTCTTTGACAAAGAAGGTGTATACACCATCAAGGCAAAGAATCGTTATACCCAAGACGAAGTGGAAAAGAAAGTCTATGTCGGAAATGACGAAGTTCTTATTTCCTATGTTAAGACAGGGCAATCAATTGATGATATTCGTTCCTTTATTGAACAAGGCGCAACGATTGATGAAAATGGAAATATCATCTTTGAAGAGCCAGATATGGTTGTTGTAACGGATGATAAGGGTGAAGTGGAAGAAATTCATATTCGCCAAGAAGATGAAGTCGTTGAGCAGGAACAACCAAAACATTATGGATGGTTTGTAGCAATTGCCGTAATTGCTATTGTTGGCTTTGTGGTTTCAAAGAATGAAACGCTTAAGAGTAAACTATTCGGTGCATTTAAGAAGAAAGATGAATCGAAAGAATTAATCGATTGTGACTATGAAGTAAAAGAACCAAAACAAATTGAAGAACCAAAGGATGAAGAAACGAAGAAAGATTCCGATGGAAAAGAAGATGACTCGAATGAAGATCACAAAGATGAGAAACCTCAGCTAGGTGATGAATAGGAGAATCAACGTGAAGAAAACAATGAAACGAATTCTACTTTCCGTTGTCGCATGCAGTGTAATGCTTTGCGGCTGTGGAAAAAAAGAAGAGAAGAAAGAAGTAGAAAAACCAGCCGAAACCGCTAAGACAAAAAAAGAAAAGAAATCTCAAAAGTTGGATTTCAAAGATGAAAATACGCGTAAAGATTTAGCGGATGTTGTGTATTTAGGGGCATTAGAATCGGTTGATTCAAGTGAATATGCGATTTCTGGAGTAGATGTTGTTTACTTATCAGAAGAGTATGTGGAAGAACTTGTATACAACACAAGAGAAAACGAATACTTTGGCTATCAACTCTCGTTCTTAGATGAACACTTCGAAGAGAAACCATATGTATTTACGGTAAATGAAAAAGGAAATACAGTTGTACGCCTTCAAGAAGACTTGGAAATGGTGAATATCTATCCAGAACTCATGAAGAACGTGGCTGTTACAGCAGGGGTTATCGCTGTAACGATTTATCTTGTGCCATTAATTCCAGCTGGAACAGTGACAAGCGTATTGCTTGTGGGTGCTGCGGATGCGGCAATGTGGGGCGCAGGTATTGGCGCTGCTACTGAATCAGTAATCAAAGGTGTACAAGCCGCAAATGAAGAAGGAGCAACGACAGAAGATATCGCAAAGAGTATGGCACTTGGAGCTTCTCATGGTATGAAGGTTGGTGCTGTTACAGGTATTATTAGTAACGCTGCTTATAACGCACTACCGTTAAAGAAGATGACAGATGGTGGCTTGAGTCTTAAAGAAGCTGCGAAGATTCAAAGTGAGACAAAGTGGTCTGAGAATATGATTGGCCATATTGCAGACAAGAACCAATTAGAATTCTACAAGGGCTTAGATGTGCAAAAGGTAAACTTTGAAGGCCGTGAAATTCTAATGCAAAAAGGTGCATTTGATCCTTCCTTACAATCAAATATTGATTTGATGGCAAAGGGACATGCACCAATTGGTGTGGATGGAAAGCCTTTGGAATTGCATCATATGCTTCAAAAGGATGATGCACCATTGATTCTTATGACAAACGAGAATCATCGGAAGTACTCTGCCTTGTTACACGAAGCGGGAAAAGCGTCAGAAATTGATCGTACTGCCTTTAATGCATTAAAGACAAACTTCTATAAGAAGTCTGTTGATTTGATTCAAGAAGGAGCGTTCTTTGAATGATGACGTTGAACGAATTCATGGTACATCTTGATTGCTTAGATGCGAAAAAACCAGCAAGTAAAGAAGCGATTGTAGCTGCTGAAAAGGCGCTTGGAGTTCGCTTTTCAAAAGAATACAAAGCCTTTTTAGAAGAATATGGATATGCTTGTTTTGAAGGCCATTCCTTGAATGGAATTGCAGATCAAGTTTACCTAGATGTTGTAGCAGTCACAAAGGAAGTACGTGACATCTTGAAAGACTTGGATGCGAGTTTGTATGTTGTAGAAGACTTGCATGGAGACTTCTTATACATTGTTCAAAATGAAAAGGGCGACGTGTTTGAAGTAGGTCTTAATCGTAAGATGAATCAGATTGCAAGTTCGCTTGTGGAATATTTAAATCAGTAAAAGAAAAGATAGGTTCTTTGTTGAGCCTATCTTTTTCTATAGAAAAGACGTAGCCGATTGACTACGTCTTGGTTTTATTTCTTGAAGTTATTGAAACGTTCTTTTGTTTCTAAACGTCTTTCCCACATTTCTTCTTCCGAAGTGT
>JAHHRC010000018.1 GCA_020026035.1 Erysipelotrichaceae bacterium
GCAATGGATGTAAAGGGGCTTGATTTGTCTAAGACGTGGTTGATTGGTTTATCGTGTGGACCGGATTCCATGGCGCTATTGTACCAGTGTTTAGAGGCTGGGGTATCGGTTGCTTGTGCGTTTGTAAATTATCATTATCGAATGCAGGCCAATGAGGAAGAAGCGTATGCAAGGTCTGTATGTTCAAAGTTGGATGTTCCTTTGCATGTGTTGAATGACCCGTTTGTATGTGATGGTGAGAATTTTGAGGCGAAGGCAAGAGAGTGGCGGTATGACTTTTTTGTGCGTCTTGTAAAAGAGTATGGGTATGGTGGTGTGATTGTTGGCCATCATCAGGATGATGTATTAGAAACCTATTTGATGCAAAAAGAGAAGGGGATTGTGCCAATGGTTTATGGGTTAGCACAATCGGGTTTGTATCATGGAATGGTTGTAAAACGTGTGTTGTTGGATCAAACAAAAGAAGAACTTGAATCCTATTGTAAGAAGAATGGGATTCAATATTATATTGACCATACAAATTACGATGAAGGATATACAAGGAATCGGATACGCCATCAGGTCTTAGGGAATATGCGTTTTGAGAAACGCATGGCTTTGTTGGAAGAAATACGTTTAGAGAATGAAGAACTGGAAAGACTTCGGGAAATGAGTAAACGCTATGTGTACGATGGACGTGTGGATATTGGTTTGTATCGTGGTTTATCGAAAGAGGTTCGTTTGTTTGTGTTACGAGAGTTGTTGGAAGATGATTTTTGTAAGAGACGGATGAGTCTAAAACATGTCATGGAGATTGATGACATTATTTGTAAGAAGAAGGACTTTGAGATTGCATGTTTTGATCATCTTTTAGGGGTATTGGATGGGTATATTGTGGTGCTTGAAAAAAGTGAAGCATATGCCTATGAGGTATCTTGTTTAGCGGATGTTTGGAATGTTGAAAGTTCGTATTTTGAAGTATTTGAGGGTGGTCCTTCGGTGTATGCGGTAAGTGTTAGTGAGGATGATTTTCCGTTAACGATTCGATCGTATCAAGAAGGGGATTTCATACAGATGCGGTTTGGGAAAAAGAAGTTGACGCGGTTTTTTATTGATAAGCATATTCCGCTTTGTATGCGAAAGACTTATCCTGTGGTTGTGAATTGTAAGGGGGAAGTTATTTTAGTTCCATTTATTGGTTGTGATGTGTCGCATTACTCTATATCACCAACTTTTTCTGTGTTACAATGTTTCCAAAGTGTAAGAAGGGAAAAATACGATATGGGAATTAATACATGTATCCAAGAAGTACTAATCAGCGAAGAGGCAATTCAACAACGCGTTGCGGAATTGGGCGCAAAGATCACCGAAGATTATAAAGATTGTAAGGAACCTTTGATGGTTGTGGCGTTATTGAAGGGCTCTGTTCCTTTTTTGGCGGATTTGACAAGAAAGCTGGATTTGGAATTTGTCTATGACTTCATGGATGTGAGTTCCTATGCGGGTACACAGTCGACTGGAAATGTAAAGGTCTTAAAGGATCTATCTGGGGATGTGACTGGTTGTAATGTTTTAATCGTGGAAGATATTGTCGACACGGGGAATACGTTGAAGGCAGTGAAAGACTTGCTAAAAAACCGTGGAGCGAATGATGTTAAGATTGCGACGTTCTTGAATAAGCAAGAGCGTAGAGTAATTGATATTCAAGCAGATTATGTTGGATACGAAATCCCGGATCGCTTTGTGGTAGGGTATGGAATGGACTTTAATGAACGATTCCGTAGTTTGCCTTATGTTGGTGTTTATAAAGGTGAAGAATAGTATTACGTCAAATAGAAGGAGTTAGATATGCAAAAGAAACGTTTTCTGAACTTTCTACCATATTTGATTGTCGTTGTGGCGATTATTAGTTTGTTTAGTATGAATATGAACGGCGCAAACCGTCCACTTTCTTACAATGAACTACAAGACACATTGGCACATGAAAAGGTAGAAGATTCGGTATTATCGGTAGGTTCTCGAGTGATTACAATCAAGGGAACTTACAAGTCGAATGGAAAGACAGTGGGATTTACATCCACGGTTCCAGCGACGGAGATTGAGGTTGCGAAGTTGACGCAACAATTGAGTGGATCGAAGTTGAATGTTGTCGATGCGGATGCGTCGAATGCCTTTGTGGATTTATTGGTTTCACTTGTGCCGCTTGTATTGATTGTCATCATGGGTGTTTGGATGATGAATCGTATGAATGGTGGTGGAGCAAATAACAAGGCGTTTGATTTTGGAAAATCCAAGGCGCGTTTGGAATCGAAGTCCAAGGTTCGCTTTACTGATATTGCAGGAGCGGATGAAGAGAAGGAAGAGATGTCTGAAATTATTGACTACTTGAAATTCCCTAAGAAGTTCCAAAAGATGGGTGCTCGTATTCCTAAGGGAATTCTATTAGCGGGTCATCCTGGTACGGGTAAGACATTGCTTGCCAAGGCGGTTGCTGGTGAGGCGAATGTTCCGTTCTATAGTATTTCGGGTTCTGACTTTGTGGAGATGTTTGTTGGTGTTGGGGCAAGTCGTGTTCGTGACATGTTCAAAAAGGCGCAACAAAGTGCTCCATGTATTATCTTTATTGATGAAATCGATGCCGTTGGTCGTCAACGTGGTGCTGGTTTTGGTGGTGGTCACGATGAACGTGAACAGACTTTGAACCAATTGCTTGTTGAGATGGATGGTATGGAAGATAACAAGGGTATTGTTGTTATTGCGGCTACTAACCGTCCTGACGTATTAGATCCTGCGTTGTTACGTGCGGGTCGTTTCGATCGTCAGATTACCGTGTCTCTTCCAGATGTGAAGGGTCGTTTGGGCATCTTGAAGGTGCATGCGCGTAATAAACCAATCTCAAGTGATGTGGATTTAAATGCGATTGCGAAACGTACACCTGGATTCTCTGGTGCAGATCTTGAAAACGTATTGAACGAAGCTGCGATTCTTGCGGTTCGTCATGATCGTGAAACGGTTCATATGATTGATGTCGATGAAGCGATTGACCGTGTTATGATGGGGCCTGCTAAGCGTTCTCGTACATACGATGAAAAGACGAAGAAGCTTGTGGCTTACCATGAAGCGGGTCATGCGGTTGTTGGCTTGTTCCAAGAAGGTGGAGAAATTGTTCAAAAGGTTACAATTATTCCGCGTGGACAAGCTGGTGGTTATAACTTAATGACACCAAAAGTGGAAAAGATGATGAATACTAAGAATGACTTGCTTGCAAGTATTACATCTTATATGGGTGGACGTACGGCAGAAGAGTTGTTCTTTGACGATGTGACAACGGGTGCGATTAATGATATTGAACGTGCTACGAATATCGCAAAAGATATGGTTACGTTATATGGTATGAGTGAACTTGGACCAATTAAGTACAATTCTGGTTCAGAAAATGTCTTCTTAGGAAGAGATTACAATTCTCCAAATAATGTGTCTGGTCAAGTTGCCTTTGAAATTGATGAAGAAGTTCGTAAGATTGTGAATGGTTGTCATGATCGTGCAAGAGAAATCATCAGTGAACATAAGAATGAATTGATTGCGATTGCAAATGCGCTTATGGAATACGAAACAATTACGAATGAACAGATTGAACGTATTATCAAGGGTGAAGATATTTCCGATGATTTTAAGGAAGTAAAGGTTGTAGAAACAACGACTTTGAATGTGGATGAAGTTGTAGAAGATCTAAGTGATGTACCTGCAAACGATGATATTCCATCCTTAAGTGAACAAGGATTTGAAGATTCAAACGAGAATAACTAGAAACTAAAAGAGCTAACGATTGTTGGCTCTTTTTAAAATGGAAAAGTCTTGTGTTTGTGCGTTAAGTTATTAAAAATAACGCACAAACACAAGAAATATCGCATTGGCTCTTGTTTTTCAGACAAATAATTCTATCCATGACGCACCATCGCAAACTTGTAAATGTGCGTTAAAAAGAGAAAAATAACGCACAAAGACAAGAAATGGCGAATGGTTTTTGCTTTTACGACGAATAATTCAACTTATGACACACCATTGCAAACTTGCAAATGTGCGTTAAAGAATCAAAAATAACGCACAAAGACAAGAAATGGTAGATTGGTTCTTGCTTTTCTGACAAATATTTCAATCCATGACGCACCATCGCAAAATATTGGAGGATATGCTATAGTACAGGTAGAGTGAGTTTAGTATGAGTAAAGAAGTGATAAAACAACTAATACATGATAACAATGGGATGATTTGTGCGGATATGGTCAAACGTTCAGGTTGTGGGACATGGTATCTTACGGATATGGTTCGTAAAGGTGAGTTGATTCGATTTGTGCCTGGTGTGTACGGAGTTTCCTATGAGTTTTTTGATGAGCTTTTGATTTTTCAGTGGAAGAATCCTTCTTGTGTGTTTTCGCATCTTACGGCTTTGTATTTCCATGGATTAACAGAGAGATATCCATATTTCTATGAAGTGTGTTCTAGTCGTAGGATTCATGCGGATTCTTTTGATACAAGTGTATTTCACGTTCATGTTGTGAAGGAAGAATTGCTTAATGTTGGCGTTACTACGGTTCAGACTGCTCAGGGGAATACAATACGTGTCTATAATCAAGAACGCTGTCTTTGTGATTTGCTAAGGGAAAGAGATAAGCAAGATTTTGAAATCTTTGGAAAGGCGTTTCGGTTTTATTTTGCATCGGATGATGTAAATGTGACTCGTTTGCGTGAGTATGCGTCTATCTTTGGGATTGAGCAACAAATGGAAGATATGATTGTGCTTATGACAACACTTTATAAGTTGTCTTGTGATAGGAGTGATTTGTATGAGTGAAGCGAAGATTAGAGAAATTATGGCTGAAAATAATGGAATTGTGACTGCGAGGCAAGTGAAGGAAAGAGGCATTGCGTCATGGTATCTGTCGGATATGGTGAAAAAAGGAAAGCTCGAACGGTATTCTAGAGGTGTGTATTGTGATCCTGTTAAGTCGTGGGATTCCTGGTATATGTTTCAAGCGACACATCCAAGTTGTATCTTTTCGTACCAAACGGCGTTGTACATGCATGATTTGACGGAACGATATCCGATCAAAAACGAAGTGACGGTGTGTCAAGGTTACAATTCTTGGCGAATCAAAGACGAAGTGATTGTTCACCAGATTAAAAAAGAATGGCATCAGATTGGTGTAACTGAGAAAAAGACTTCGGTTGGTAATTATGTAAAGGTATACGACATGGAGCGAACGATGATTGATTTGCTAAGAGATTGGGACCATCAAGATTCTGAGATTTTCTCAAAGGCTTGGAAATTTTATTTCCGAAAGAAAGAAAGAAATGTTCTTAAATTGCGACAATATGCTGAAATTTTTGGGTTGTCAAAAAAGTTGGAAAGAGTTTTAGAAGTTATTAATGTGGATTAATTAGAAGTCTTTGTCTTTGCTTGCGTATAAAGTAAGTGAAGACGAGTGGAAAGGAGGTTGTATGACGATTTGTCGAGTGGAAGAACTTATGTTGGATCATGGTGGAGTGATTACAACCAAAGAAGTTAAGGAACATGGGATTGCGACATGGTATCTTACGAAGCTGGTTCGTGAGGGTATGATTGAACGTAGAGAACGTGGTGTCTATTGTGCATCATCGTTTGAAGACGATTTGTTCCTATTTCAAAAAACGCATCCACGATGTGTGTATTCGCATCAAACCGCGTTGTATTTGCTAGGGTTGTGTCATAAGAAAGACGATAAGCCGCATGTGAGTGTATGCCATGGATATAATGATTGGCGCATGAAAACAAAGGTGACAACACATCAGTTGAAACAAGAGTGGTACGATTTGGGGATTGTGGAAGTGAAGAGTGAACATGGGAATCTTCTTCGTGTATATAATGCGGAACGAACGCTTTGTGACTTGCTAAGAAGTGGTGATATGCAATTGATTGCGGAGGCTTTTTGGGCGTATTCACACTATGAACAACGTAATATTTCTCGTCTTCGAAAGTATGCTAGAAAGTTTGGCATAAGCAAACTTTTGAATCAAATGATGGGAGTGATGTTTGTTGAATAAAGATAAGGTGATTGCTAGTTTGCGTAAGAAAGCATCGATGTTAGGTGTTTCTTATAATGTTGTGCAACGAAGGTTTTTCTATGATTCCTTTTTAAGGCTGATTGCACAAAGCCAATATCGAGATCACTTTATGCTAAAAGGTGGCATGTTACTGAATTATAGGCAGTTTAATGATTGCCTTTTTCTTTTGGAATGGCGTGTTTTGTTTATTTGTTGGGATTTTTGATATAATGAAGTGTAGATTGGAGAATTTTCATGTTGTATGACAATAAAAGAACGTTAGATACGAGTAAGCCTTATGTGCGTTACTTTCAAGAATTATCACGGATACCTCGTCGGTCGTTCTATGAGGAACAAGTAGAGGACTGGATTTTAGCTTTTGCCGCATTGCATAATTTTGAATGGATTCAGGATGATTATGGGAATATTGTAGTCATCAAAAAGGCGACAGAGGGCTATGAGGATGTGGAGCCGATTGTGTTGCAGGCACATATGGATATGGTGTGTGTGAAGAAGAAGGGAAGTAGTCATGACTTTGCGCGTGATCCTTTGGATTTGTACATTGACCAGGATAATTGTTTAAGAGCGCATGATACGAATCTTGGATGTTCGGATGCGGTTGGGCTTTCTTATATGTTTGCGATTTTAGATTCGCGTAAGATTAAGCATCCTCGTCTTGAGTGTGTGTTTACAAGAGCGAAGGAAGTGCATTTGGAAGGTGCGAAGCGTTTTGATCCTAGAAACATTACGGCGAAGCGAATTATTAGTTTAGACGGTGGAAATGAGAAGCGGGCTATGATTTGTTCGGCTGGTGGTTCGAATTTACGTTTGACAATGCCACTTGTTAAGAAGTCGATGCCGATGATGTATGGGTATTCTTTACATGTAAAGGGTTTGCTTGGTGGTCATTCAGGTCGTGAGATTGATAAAGGAAGAGCGAATGCGATTCGTGTTGTGTGTCGGGTTCTTGGAAGAATGGATGAATTGGGTCATAAGATTCACTTCATGGATATCCAAGGAGGAACGGCTGTCAATGCGATTCCACGTCATATGTCTTGTTATTTTGCATGTAAGAGTCATACAGGTGAATTGTTAGATATTGTGTCCATGGTCGAAGATGAGATGAAGAATGAGTTGGGGATGAGTGATCCTAACTTAATGATCATCTTGCAAGAAGAAAAGGATACGTTGAAGTATTGTACGTATGAAGATTCGATGCGGGCATTACGGATGATGTATTGTTTGCCGGATGGGCAGCTTGCTTGGAATAATGAGATTAATACCGTTGAAACGTCTTTGAACTTAGGACTTGCAAGTATGCAGGACGATGAGTTGATTTTAGAGATTCGGATTCGTGCCTTGCAGGAGTCAGCGATTTTGTCGGTCGAACAGCAGATTAAGTTTTTAACGGATTTGTTAGGTGTGAAGCTTGAAGTACTTGGGCGTTATCCAGCATGGAATTATAAGAAAGAGTCAAAGATGCTTGCGTACTTTAATGAGGTCGTGCAAGAGAAGTATGGAATGCCTTGTGAGTTATTTGGATCGCATGGTGGTAGTGAGTGTGGTATTTGGCAAACGTATGATAAAGATATGGATATCATTGGGATTTTGTCGATTGGTACACATCGCTATACGACCGATGAATTCTTGGATTTAAATCGCTTTAATGAAGGTTATGATGTGTTAGTGAAATTGCTTGAAATTGCCAAATAATTGTTTATGATTGTTAGCGTATTGAAGAAAAGAGGGAGAGTTATGCCAAAAATTGTTATTTCATCGATCTTTGCAGGGGTGGCTTGTGGAATTTTGCTTGCCCTTACTTTCCTTGTGGTTGTTTCTTCGATGACGTTATCTTCGATGGTACTTTGTTTGCTTGGGGTTGTGTCGATCTTTGTGCCGATGTGTTTGAAGGGTTTTGAACGTAAAGGATTATATGGATGGATGCGGTTTGTATGTATTGCATTGAGTCTTTTGATTTGTGTGATGTATGCCTATGAGACAAGTGGGAATGAAAGTACGCGTAGTTTTTTGGTGAGTCGCTTTGTGGTATTGCATGGGGTGAGCTTTCTTGTGAATGGTATTTGGTTAATGATAAAAAAGGATGATGCGTGATGGTACAGGTAGAAAAGAAGATCCCGTGGGATGTCTATCCCCGGAAACAATTTGAGCGTGCGTCGTATCAGACTTTGAATGGACCTTGGATGTACCAGATTTCAAAAGATGGGAAAGACGCATTGTGGAAAAGTATTCAGGTTCCATTTGGACTTGGGTGTGAATTATCGATGGCTTTGGATACACTACACGTGAATCAGACGCTTTGGATGAAGCGGACGTTTACGGTGGAGTTTGAAAGCAAACATGTGATTATGAACTTTGAAGCGGTTGATCAAGTGGTAAGGGTGTTTATCAATGGGGAGTTTGTTGGTGAGCATTTTGGTGGCTATGCGCCATTTTCGCTTGAGATTACGCCGTATCTGAAGGATGAGAATGAGGTATTACTAGAGATTCAAGATAATTGTGATGAAGGTTTGCTTGCCTATGGCTTACAAAGTCATGAGGTGAGTGAAGGGTGTCATAGTGGAATTTCGGGCGTATGGGGTTCTTGCTGGTTAGAAGGCATTGAAGATGGAGCGATTACGGATGTAAAGATTACGCCGGATTATGATCGTGGTTTGGTGTATTTGTCATTGGCTGGTAACTTTAAACAATGTGTTGTGACGGTTGTGGAGAATGAACGTGTTGTACACCGAGGCATTACGAATCAGAAGTCGTATACGATTCCGTTGAAGAAGTTCCGATCTTGGACGGTGGATGATCCGTTTTTGTATCGGATGTATTTGCAGTCGGAGGATGATATTGTAAAGACGTACTTTGCGATGCGTAAGTTTAGCAAAGAGGTTGTGGATGGTGTGCCGCGTTTTTGTATGAACAATGAGCCGTTGTTTTTAAGTGGTGTATTGGATTGTGGATATTCGATGCGGGGTGGTTTTACCTATGAGAGCTTTGATGCGATGGTGGAAGAGCTTAAGAAGGTGAAAGAGCTTGGCTTTAATATGATTCGTAAGTTTGTCAAACAAGAGAATCGCTTGTTTTACTATGTGTGTGATTGTCTTGGAATCTTAGTAATGCAAGATATGATGAGTGGTGGCTTTGGTGAGAAACGAAGTGGGCTATTGCCGCGTCTTGGATTTTTGAAGGTGGATGATACAAACTACGAGAAGTTGGGTCGTAAGAATGAATTGTCTCGGGATTATTATTACCAAGAGTTGGATGCGATGATGGATACGTTGTATAACAGTCCTTGTGTGTTTGCTTGGTGTTTGTTCCATGAAGGTTGGGGGCAGTTTGATTCGTTGAAGGTCTATGAGCATGTAAAGGCGTATGATTCGACGCGGCTTGTGGATTGTGCAAGTGGGTTCTATGACCAAGGTGGCGGTGATTTCTGTAGTAAGCATGTCTTGAAGGGAAGTTTGAAGCTTCCAAAGAATGAGGAACGGATTTTGATGGTTTCTTGTTTTGGGGACTATGCCTATGAGGAAGCTGGCCATACAAGGGCAAAGAGGCCGTATGGGGCGGTGTTGTTTGATGATAAGTTGTCATTGAATGATCGCTTGTTTGCGCTGTATCAAAAAGAGATTGTAAGCAATATTGACAAGGGATTGTCGATTGCGATTTATAGTATGTTAAAAGATGTGGAAGATCATTGTAGTGGGCTGTTTACGGCCGATGGGAAGATCTTAAAGGTAGAAGGGCGCAGGTTGCGTCGGTTGAATGAAAAAATGATTCGAGGTAAATAAAATGAGTAATGTAGTAACGATAGCGAAGGCATGTAAGGATGAGGTCCGTATTCGTGCCATTAATAACACAGAGATGGTGCAAACGGCGCGTATGACGCATGATTTAGCACCGACTTCTTGTGCGGCGTTGGGACGTGTGTTAGCGATGACGTCGCTTATGGCAAGTGATTTGGAAAATGAAACTGGGAAGGTTTCAATTACGATTAATGGACATGGGCCTTGTGGTACGATTGTGGCTGAAGGAAATGGCAAGCGTGAGGTGCGTGGGTTTGTAGCGAATCCAGAGGTGTATTTGTCACGTGAAGATGGCCATTTGGATGTTGGTCGTGGTGTTGGTATTGATGGTACGTTGAATGTGTCGAAGGATTTAGGAATGCAGAATTCTACACCATTTGTTGGAACAGTTCCATTACAAACTGGAGAAATTGGTGATGACTTTGCGTATTACTATGCGTTAAGTGAACAGGTTCCATCGGTTGTAGCACTTGGTGTGTTGGTAGATGTAGATACAACTGTTGCATGTGCGGGTGGTATTTTGATTCAGTTGATGCCGTTTGCAAGTGAAGAAACGATTCAATGTGTGGAAGGAATTCTTTCGAAGATGAAGTCGGTTACGGAGTATTTAAGTAGTGGAAAGTCGATGGATGATGTAATTCTTGAATTGTTTGAGGATGCGGTGATTTTGGATCATATGGATATGGAATGGGCGTGTCATTGTTCAAAGGATCGCTTTATGAATGGCTTAGCTACGCTTAAGAATAGTGATTTAGAAGAAATTAAGAGAGAAGATCATGGGGCGACTTTGAAGTGTGAGTTCTGTAATCATGAGTACCATGTGAGTGAAGAAGAGATTGATGCGATTCTAGAACGGAAGAATGCATGTTCAAAATAGGAAATGTAGAGATTCGCAATCGCATTGTGGCGGCTCCTTTGGCGGGGATTTCAAATCCGATTCATCGTTTGATGTCGCATAACTATGGGGCTGGGCTTGTTGTGTCGGAGATGATTTCGGATAAGGCCTTGCATTATGGAAATCGTCGTACACAGGATATGTGTGCTACGATTGAAGGGGAACATCCGGTGGCTTTGCAGTTGTTTGGTGGTGATCCTGCAACGATGAAGGAAGCGGCGGAGTATCTTTGTGCGAATACGGATTGCGATATTATTGATATTAATATGGGTTGTCCGGTGAATAAGGTGATTAAGGCGAAGGCTGGGTCCTACTTGATGAAGGAAGAGGACTTGGCGGTTGAGATTGCAAAGGCGGTTGTGGAAGGATCGAGTGTTCCGGTTACGGTGAAGATGCGTGCTGGGTATGATCATGAGCATATTAACTGTGCAAGGCTTGCAAAGCGACTTGAAGAAGTTGGTGTAGCTGCGATTGCAGTGCATGGTAGAACGCGTGGGATGTTCTATGAGGGGCATTCGGACAATGCGTTTATTAAGCAAGTAAAGGATGCGGTAAGTATTCCGGTTATTGGGAATGGTGATATTCGTACGGTAGAAGATGCGAAGCGGATGCTTGAAGAGACGGGGTGTGATGCGATCATGGTTGGTCGTGGGATGCTTGGTCGGCCGTTTTTCTTGAAGGAGCTTGAATGTGCGTTGAATGATGAGGCGTATGTTGAGCCTAGTTTTGAAGAGCGGATTGCGTTATGCTTGGATTATGCAAAGAAGTTGATTGCCTTTGAAGGAAATGAGAAGGTAGCGATGAAGCAGATGCGGGGTATGGCTGCGTGGTATTTAGCGGGTATGCCGTTTGCGTCGAGTTTTAAGAATGCGTGTTCGAAGGTTGAAACGTATGAGGATTTAAAAGAAGTATTGGATGAGTATTGTTTGAAATTAGAGAATTTAGACGAAGAATCTTTATAGGAAAGATGGTGAAGGAAATGAATGTTTGGCAAATGATTTGTGGTAGCTTTGCCTTGGTGTTTTTAATTGCTGGGGTGTTATTTCAATGTAGGGTTTTGTTTATGAAACGTTTCTTTCTTCAGTATGGAAAGCTAACAGAGGCACAGAAAGAGCAGTTGGATGAGGGAATGTTGTTTGCGTATTTTTCGAAGTTGAGTTATACGTGGACGACGCTTATGATTGCATCTGTGATTGGCGGGCATTATAGTTGGTTGAATTGTTTGGCCTTTTTGCTTGCGTTGGTGTTTGTGTTAGTGAAGGATTTTCAAAAGGATGTCGAGGAGTTTTATTCGCGTTTTCGGCACCATGATTTCAGATAGTTTTCAGATAGATATGGTATCGTAGAGAAACAGATGGATGTCTGTTTCTTTTTTGGAGGTATGTATGTGTACGGTTTTGACATTAGAAGGTAATGTGGTTGGAAGAAACCTTGACTTGAGTTATCACTACAACGAAGAGCTTGTGTTGTGTGGAAGAAATGTTGAATTAGAGTTTCGGTTTGTGGAAGATTTGAAGACGCATTATGCGTTTATGGGGGTTGCGACAAGGATTGGTGGTAGACCGATGTTTTATGAAGCGATGAATGAGCATGGGTTGTTTGTGGCTGGTTTGAATTTTCCAAATAATTGTAAGTATGGAAAAGTGAAGGATGGTTGTTTGAATCTTTGTCCATTTGAATTGATTCCGTATTTGTTGGGGTCGTTTAAGACGGTGGAAGAAGTAAAGATGTGTTCGTTGAACCTTGTGGATGAAGTGTTTATGGAAGGTGTTATGAATGCGCCGTTGCATTTTTATGTGTCGGATGGAGTGTCTTCGATTGTAATTGAGTGTATGGAAGATGGTCTGCATGTGTATGAGGATCCGTATTTTGTGATGAGTAATAATCCACCGTTTGATGATCAGATGGAGGCGATGAAAGATCTTTCTTCGTATACAAATGCGTATCAAGAAGTGGACGCAAGGCATAGTTGTGTAGGGCATGGTGCATATGGGTTACTTGGAGATAATACGAGTACGTCGCGGTTTATGTTAGCTGCGTTTTTAAGGAAGTATGTAAGTGATTCAAGTGTAAGTAGTTGTATGCGTATTTTGGATAAGGTTTCCATGGTGAAGGGCAGTGTAGTTTGCAAGGATGGAAGTCTAGATTACACGGTGTATTCGACGGTGTATGATGGAAAATCGTTTGCGGTGTACTATAAGTTGTATGATGGAATGTGTGTGAAAAAGTGTTCGTTGAGTGATGGTAGTTTGGATTTAAGCGAGTATGTGTTTGAGGCTATGGTTTGATGGTGGATGTTGTAGTGTGTATGTTTGTTGTACGGTAAATTTCTTTTAAATTGGATGTTATTTTTGGTTGGAATTGTGGTACAATCAGAAGGCATTAAGAGATTTGATACGAAAAAAGAACGAAGCGTGTTTAGGGTCATTGCTGGGTTCTTTTTATTTGTGAATTATGGCTTAAATATGGGCTTTTCTAACTGTTTGGTTTGTTTATAATTTTCTTTGACATTGGTGGTTTAGTAGAGTAATATACATACGTAATGAAGAATTAGTTGGATGTGCAACTAATTTGCTTGAAAGGGGGCTTATAAATGGTAGAACATCATAATATGTTATTGGATTTATCGGTCCTCAATCGGAATATTAACAAGTATTACGATGCTGTTTTGGAACAATTTGGTATTGGTTCGGGGCAGCTTATGGTGCTTTTGTATATTAATGAGCATGAGGGTGTGACGTTGCAAGAGGCGGCGAAGCATTGTGAAGTAGATAAAGGTACGGCTTCCAAGGCAATTAAGGCATTGCTGGAAGAAGAGTATGTGGCGGTTAGCTTGGATGAGAATGATCGGCGGTTGAAGCATTTGTATTTAACGGAGTCGGGGAATCGGATTATGAAGTCGATTTACGAGTATCGGAATGCGTGTCGAAAGTTGTTGTCGAATGGTTGTGACTTTGAGGTCTTTGAGAAGAACTTAGAGAAGATTGTGGCGAATTCAAAGGAGTTGTCTTGTGAAGTACTGAATACGGGATTACGTATTGGTGGGATGCAGAAGATGACGTTGCTTGATTATCCAGGGCTTGTGGCTTCGACGATTTTTACGGGTGGTTGTAATTTCAAGTGTCCGTTTTGTCATAACAAGGATTTGGTGTTTTTGCCAGATGATTATGAGTTCTTTCAAGCTGAGGGTGTTCTTGCGTATTTGTATAAGCGTAAGGGAATCTTGGATGGTGTTTGTATTTCTGGTGGTGAGCCGCTTGTACAAAGTGGGTTGCTTGAGTTTATACGACGGATTAAAGAGATGGGCTATCGTGTGAAGTTGGATACGAATGGGTATTCGCCATCTCGTTTAAAAGAGATTCTAGACACTGGTTACATTGATTATGTAGCGATGGATATCAAAAATAGCAAAGAGAAGTATGCAAGTACGATTGGCTTGAATGAGGATGTGTTTAAGATTGAGCGGATTCAAGAGTCGATTGATTTGTTAATGCAGGGTGATGTGGATTACGAGTTTCGAACGACTGTGATTCGTGAGTTGCATGACGTAGAGGATTTAAAGAAGATTGGTGATTGGATTTCTGGTTGTAATAAGTATTTCTTACAGCAGTATATGGATTCTGGGAATGTGATTAATCCGATTTATAGTGCGTATGATGCGCATGAGATGCATGCGTTGTTAGATATTGTGAAAGAAAGTATTCCAAATGTGGAACTTAGGGGAATTAAGGAAGGTTGACTATGTACAAAGTTGTGAAAAGAGATGGCAAGATTGCTTCGTTTGAGCTTGCAAAGATTTCTGCGGCGATTCAAAAGGCGTTTGATGCGTGTGATCGTCCGTACACCGATGGGGTCATTGAGTTGCTTGCGCTTCGTGTGACAAGTGATTTTGGTGAGAAGATTAAGGATGGATTGATTGGTGTTGAGGATGTGCAGGATTCGGTGGAACGTGTTTTGAGTGAGACTGGGTATGCGGATGTAGCGAAGAGTTACATTTTGTATCGTAAGACGCGTGAGAATGTGCGTCATATCCAAGAGACTACGCTTGACTATAAGAAGCTAGTGGATGGGTATTTGAAGGCGCTTGACTGGCGTGTGAAAGAGAATTCTACGGTTACCTATTCGGTTGGTGGTTTGATTCTTTCAAATAGTGGTGCAATTACGGCGAACTATTGGTTGAGTGAGGCTTACGATGAAGAGATTGGTAATGCACATCGCAATGGGGATATGCATATTCATGACTTGAGTATGTTGTCTGGGTATTGTGCTGGTTGGTCTTTGAAGCAATTGATTACCGAAGGTCTTGGTGGTATTCAGGGTAAGATTACATCTTCTCCTGCAAAGCATTTGTCTACGCTTTGTAATCAGATGGTGAATTTCTTGGGTATTATGCAGAATGAGTGGGCTGGTGCGCAGGCGTTTAGTTCCTTTGATACGTATTTAGCTCCGTTTGTTAAGGCAGATAACTTGAGTTATAAGCAAGTGAAGCAGGATATTCAATCGTTTGTATATGGGGTGAATACGCCTTCACGTTGGGGCACGCAGGCACCATTTACGAATGTGACGTTGGACTGGACGGTTCCAAATGACTTAGCGGAATTGCCTGCCATTGTTGGTGGCAAAGAGATGCCGTTTAAGTACAAGGATTGTAAGAAGGAAATGGACATGATCAATAAGGCATTTATTGAGATCATGATTGAAGGGGACGCGAATGGTCGTGGGTTCCAATATCCAATTCCGACATATTCGATTACGCGTGAGTTTGACTGGAGTGATACGGAAAACAATCGTTTGTTGTTTGAAATGACAGCGAAGTATGGTACTCCTTATTTCTCAAACTATGTAAATTCGGATATGGAACCGAGTGATGTTCGTAGTATGTGTTGTCGTTTACGTTTGGACTTGCGTGAGCTTCGTAAGAAGTCTGGTGGCTTCTTTGGATCTGGTGAGTCAACGGGTTCAATTGGGGTTGTAACGATTAATATGCCTCGTATTGCCTACTTGGCAAAAGATCAAGACGACTTCTACACGCGTCTTGATGACATGATGGATATTGCGGCGCGTAGTTTGAAGATTAAGCGTGATATTGTTAGTAAGTTGTTGGATGCGGGCTTGTATCCATATACGAAGAGATATTTAGGTACCTTTAATAATCACTTCTCTACCATTGGTTTGATTGGTATGAATGAAGTTGGTTTGAATGCGAAGTGGTTGAAGCAGGATTTAACACATGAAGAGACACAGGTCTTTGTGAAGGAAGTGTTGGATCATATGCGTAATCGTTTGAGTGATTACCAAGAGATGTATGGGGACTTGTATAACTTAGAGGCAACTCCTGCTGAATCTACGACGTATCGTCTTGCGAAGCATGATAAGGAACGTTATCCTGAGATTATTACGGCGAATATGAATGGTACGCCTTACTACACGAATTCTTCGCACTTGCCGGTTGATTTCACAGATGATATCTTTACGGCGTTAGACATTGAGGATGATTTCCAGACGCGTTATACATCGGGTACGGTGTTCCATGCGTTCTTGGGTGAGCGTTTGACGGATTGGAAGTCTTGTGCGACGTTGGTTCGTAAGATTGCGGAAAACTATAAGCTTCCTTACTACACAATGAGTCCTACGTATTCGGTTTGTCCAAATTGTGGCTATATTGTAGGGGAACATTGGTCTTGTCCAACATGTTCTACGGAGACGGAAGTGTATTCAAGAATTACTGGCTACTATAGACCGGTTAAGAATTGGAATGCAGGTAAGAGTCAAGAGTTTAAGGATCGTAAAACATATGAAGTAGAGGGCTTTGAGAGTCGTTCTTTGAAGGACTTTAAAGAGGCTACGGATGTTGTGGATGTTTGTGATTGTAAGATGGAAAAAGTGATGTTGTTTACAACGACGACTTGTCCGAATTGTAAGGTTGTTAAGCCTCTTTTGAAACAAGCAAACATTGACTTTGTGGAAGTTGACGCAAATGAGAATTTAGATCTTGTGAAGAAGTATGGAATCATGCAGGCGCCTACTCTTGTTGTTGAGGGTGGATGTGATGCGAAGGTGATTGCGAACGCTTCGAATATTATTAAGTTTATTAATGATGTGAAGTAAGAAGAGTTGGTAGAGAAATCTACCGCTCTTTTTTCGTTTTTTCCTATTGTAATGGGTGTATTTCGTGCTACAATATGGTCACTTTGGTAGTGATGAAGAATGAGTTTGCATGATGCCTTTTTAGAGAGTTCCTTGTTTGGTGAAATAGGAATATTGGAGGAAGCTTACTGACAAAGACTTCTGAACCAGTCGCTCTTTCGGCGTTATCGATTGTAAGAATGAGGCGGTTGTATGTTTAACCGTGAATTAGGGTGGTACCACGAACGAAGCTCTCGTCCCTATGGGAAGAGCTTTTTTGTTTGTTTGAATGAAAAGGAGTTAGGTTATGGAAGAAAATAAGGTTCTTGAAGAAGTAGTGGAAACGAAGGTCAAGAAGGTGAAGAAACTGAATGACCAGCAGCAAGTTCGTCTAGACAAGATGAATGCATTGAAGGATATGGGTATTGATCCATTTGGGCATGCGTTTAGTCGTAGTCATCGTAGTTCGGATTTGAAGAAGGAATTTGATGGATTTAGTGCGGAAGAGTTAGAAGCACAAAAGAACAAGGTTACGATTGCCGGTCGTATTATGACGAAGCGTCGTATGGGTAAGCTTGGGTTTATGCATTTGTTGGACCGTGATGGGCAGATTCAGGTTGTTGTGAATAAGCGTGTTGTTGGGGATGATGTGTATGAGATCTTTAAGCAGTCTGACCTTGGTGACATTGTTGGAATTGAAGGGTATGTGATTAAGACAAAGACAGGTGAATTGTCGGTTGAAACTCATACCTATACACACTTAACAAAGGCGCTAAGACCGCTTCCTGAGAAGTTCCATGGGTTAACGGATACAGAAGAGCGTTATCGTAGACGTTATTTGGATTTGATTACTAATCCTTCGAGTATGGAAGTTGCGTTGTTAAGACCTCGTATTATTCGTTCGATGCAGAATTATTTGGATGGACAAGGGTTGTTGGAAGTGGAAACACCGATTCTTCAACCAATTCTTGGTGGAGCAAATGCACGTCCATTTGTGACGCATCATAATGCGTTGGATCGTAATTTCTATCTACGTATTGCGACTGAGTTGCCTTTGAAGCGTTTGATTGTTGGAAACATGGAAGGTGTGTATGAGATTGGTCGTCAGTTCCGTAATGAAGGTATGGACACAAGACACAATCCAGAATTTACAACGGTAGAAGCCTATGTTGCATATTCGGATGTTGAAGGCATGATGAAGTTGAATGAAGAGTTATTTGAACATGTGGCTTTAGATGTCTTTGGAAAGACAGATTTCACATTCCAAGGTGTGGATGTGAGCTTGAAGGCGCCATTTAAGAGATGGCATATGGTTGATGCGGTTAAGGAAGTAACGGGTGTTGATTTCTGGAAGGAAATGTCTTTGGAAGAAGCATTAGCACTTGCGAAGGAACACCATGTGGAAGTAGAAGCGCATCAAAGAAATGTAGGAACAATTATTTCGTTATTCTTTGAAGAGTTCTGTGAAGATAAGATTACACAACCTACGTTTGTGTATGGGCATCCTACAGAGATTTCTCCACTTGCGAAGAAGAATCCAGAAGATCCAAGATTTACAGATCGTTTTGAATTGTTGATAGCGGGTGTTGAGTTTGCAAATGCCTTTACAGAGTTGAATGATCCAATTGATCAAAGAGAGCGTTTTGAACATCAATTAGAGCTTAAGGATCTAGGAGATGATGAAGCGTGTGAAATGGATGATGAATACATTGAAGCAATGGAATATGGACTACCTCCAACGGGTGGTATTGGAATTGGTGTTGACCGTTTCATTATGTTGTTGTGTGGTGTGGATTCGATTCGTGATGTGTTGTTATTCCCTACAATGAGACCTGTAAATAAGAACTAAAATAGTGTTAAATATGTTATAAAAACATGCGGTTCCATGTGATGGAGTTGCATGTTTTTTAATTGTATAAATCGTTTTTTTTTTTTTTGAGTTGTCCAACGTGTATTTTAATTGTATAAAGAGAATAATAGTACAGTATGGTTAGTTTAGACGGATAACACAATAAAAAGGCTTAGAAATCGCATTTTAAGAACTTGTGTAATATGTATTTTTGTTCAATAACGGCATGATTTTTGTCGTTATTTTTTGTTTTTTGCAGTTTTGTTTGTAATGGAAATGTAATTATCACGTTACAAATAGAGAGCGAATTGGTTGTAATATGTAAAAATTAAGTTTATGATGTGCATCCAACGTCCGAGCTGATTATATGTTAATAGGCATTAAACATTTATAGGGAGTTGGCTATGAGAAGTAGGAGAGTAATTGGGACACTTTGGGATTGGTAGTGAGTATGTGTCTGATTTGTTTTGTAAGATGAGCAAATCGTGACGGTTAGGAAACAGATCATCTTCGTCGCATGTTTTATAAGAGTCTTAGTAATGTTTAGGATTTTTATAAAAAGTGCGAAAGAAACATATGTTTTAACAAGGAGGCTATATGTTAAAAGTGAAAAACAAAAAAATGAAATCGAAAGGGAAGAGACGAAATCATCTAAGTTGGATATGTATTTGTGCAATGTTGATGAGTTTGTTGTCCTTTACTGGATTTGGATTACCATTTGCGCCTGTAACGAATGTTTCGGCCGCAAGTAATTATCCTCCAGGAACAGATGCGGATTTGATATTTGCGAAGGACGAAGCTGGTTTAAATGATGTAAGTAAAACAGTAATTATCGAACGTACGATAAGCAAAGATCGTGAATATGTTGATTGGAGAGTTATTTGGAATCCAGCACATGAAAGATGGAGTACTCCAGGTTATTTCATGTTAATGTTACCAGATACTTTGTTTGTTGATTACGGAACAAACCCAGAAGGTAAATCAGACTACCTAAATTTTGATATTCATAGAAGATATTTAGATTACGGTAATGACTGGAGTAAAGCTCAACCATGGGGTGATTTTAAGCTCAACGAATTCAATGTTACAAATGAAACAAGAAGATTATTTATAAATGGTGAAAGCTCTCTTTATGGAGGAGATTTCTGGAGTAATTATAGGAATTTTATTAGTGGTCCGTTAG
>JAHHRC010000179.1 GCA_020026035.1 Erysipelotrichaceae bacterium
ATACTTGATGGTTGTTTCATAAGATTCTCCTTTTTCTTTAGTATAGCAAGGCTTGATTTGAAGTGTATGCGTGTTTTTTGAAGTTTTTGCATTGGTGTACGTATATTGGCACAGTGATTTTTGTGTTTTGTTGTATCATGGCCGCAAGAAAGGAGAGGTTGTATGCTTGAGTTTGAAGCGTTAAGGAATGAAGTTGACTGTTTTGATGCGAGTGATTGGCTAAAACTATTAGACATGTATGTGTTGCAGAATTCTTCGACAGAGTTTTCGTACCATTTTGTCTTGGACTCTGAGAAACAGAAGGTTTGTTTTGAAAAGATTGAATCCGTGATTCATGCGAAAGCCTTAGATTACTTGATTGCGGTAAAGGAAGGTTGTCATGAGAAATGAAGATGTGTTGCGTGAGAAGGTTGCGTCGATCTTGGATTTTTATCCATTAGCTCCGTCTTTGAAGGAACAATTGAAGGAGTGCTACGTACAGGAAAATACGATTGCATCAGCGAGTATTCGCTTGAATGTTCCGCGGAATGAAGTCATTGTTTGGTATTATCGGATCTCGGTCATGTTACTAAGAAGAGAGATTTTAGAGGGAGTCGATTTTGAATCTTAGTGGTTTGACAAATCTATGATTAGTGCAATAATGGTAAGGGATGAAAACGTTTGCATACGTTTTGTACAGTTATAAATCGTGGCGAAAACCCACATGCTTGCGTGTGGGATGAAAGCCACAAGGGAGATTGACTGTACTTCCTTGCTGAAAAGCAGAAATTTACCGCTAATGTGGTCGTTGGACTGCTTGGTAATGAAAGTTTTGATTTAAATAGACTTATACTTGTAACTCCAAAGTCTGAAAATGATGTACGATTACAAGCTACACTTGTCAATCAGAACCCCATGGGCTTGCCTGTGGGAACAGTCAGAGAGTAAGGGGATTATAATGCGTTTTGTTGATGTAATTGAAAAGAAAGCCGATGGGCTTGTATTAAGTGATGAAGAAATTCAAGAAATGATTCAAGGGTATACGGAAGGATCGATTCCGGATTATCAGATGTCATCGATGTTGATGGCGATTTTACAGCAAGGAATGACGGCTCAAGAGGCCACAACGCTTGCGATGGCGATGATGCATTCTGGGGATGTTGTTGACTTAAGTGATTTACCTGGAGTGAAGCTTGATAAGCATTCTACGGGTGGTGTTGGCGATACGACAACACTTGTAGTAGCACCTTTGGTTGCGGCTTGTGGTGGTACAGTTGCGAAGATGAGTGGTAGAGGGCTTGGTCATACAGGTGGTACACTGGATAAGTTAGAGTCTGTTCCTGGTACTTGTATTGAACAGCCAATGGATGTCTTTAAGGACATTGTTCGTAAGACGGGTGTTGCAGTCATTGGGCAAACAGGAAACTTAGTACCTGCGGATAAGAAGATTTATGCGTTAAGAGATGTTACGGGTACAGTTCGTTCGATTCCACTGATTGCGTCTTCGATTATGTCGAAGAAACTTGCGTCTGGTGCAGATGCGATTGTCTTGGATGTAAAAACAGGAAGTGGAGCCTTCATGCGGACAAAGGAAGATGCCTTTGCCTTAGCGAAGTTGATGGTGGATATTGGAAAGTTAGCAGGTCGTCGTGTATCGGCGGTTGTAACGGATATGAACCAACCTCTTGGATTGTCGGTTGGTAATGCCTTAGAGGTACGTGAAGCTGTACAGTTATTGTCTGGTGAAGTGAGTGAAGATGATCCATTGTTTGAAGTAAATATGATCTTAGGGTCACAGATGCTACAAATGGGAAATCTTGCAAAGGACGATGCAGAAGCACGTAAGATGCTTAAGGAAAAGATTGCCGATGGGTCGGGTCTTTTGAAGCTTAAGGAGATGTTTAAGCTTTTAGGAGGCGATGATTCTTACATTGATATCAATAAGATTGATGAACTTGTAAAAGTAGAGCAAGTGATTGATGTATGTAGTAAAGAAGATGGCTTTGTGACAAGCATGGAAGCAGAAAAGATTGGTACAGCTGCACAGATGCTAGGTGCTGGAAGAGCGACAAAGGAAGATGTTGTAGATCCTGCAGTTGGTTTGATTATGCAAGTACGTTGTGGTGATCAAGTCAAGAAGGGTGATGTGCTTGCGAAGTTGTATGTGAATGACACAAAGAACTTAGAAGAAAGCACAAAGTTGATTTATGATGCGGTGCATATTACAAAAGAACTTGGGGAAGTAGAACCAATGTTCTATGGTATTGTGACACCAGAATAATGGTTTGTAAGGTTTCTTGGTTTGCAAGAAGCCTTTTTTCATGTGTATCTGTTAGAATAGTGTCATTGGTAGGTACGAATATGTTAATTGTGATTGGAATGCTACT
>JAHHRC010000180.1 GCA_020026035.1 Erysipelotrichaceae bacterium
GTCTGACTTTTAAACCGATACCGAATAATCATACACCAAATACAAGACAATTTGTTAAAAACCGTATAAACAAACCAACTTTTCCCAAAAAAGAAGACAACCCCGAAAGATTGCCTTCAAAATCACATCGAATACCCAAAACACTTGCGCGTTAAAACAATATCCAAAATTCCAACAACAGCCACAATCGCCCACGCATATAAAACACTACTCCACGCTAAGGCATACATCAAACACCACATACAAAGCGATCGAACTAGAATCTTCTTTGCATACGCATCATCCCATTCCACAATCGTCTTTTTCAAACCAAACAAGATCCATGCAAAGAAATTCACTTGTACAATCCAGAAAAGAACTGGAAGTTCAGCGAATAATCCAGAACGAACTTGCGACACTGCAACTAAACTTGTAATCAATACAAGTTGGCTTAATTTCCCCATTTTATACGAAATCATACTTTTTCCCTTCCCTTTCTAATACAACTTTTAAACAACTCAACAAATACACATCGATGATCACTACCACCAAGTGTTTCAACACGCACTCCATCTACAACATACTTTCCCTTTGGAAGTAATACATGATCAATACAACTCGATGCAAATAACGGCAACGAAGAATGCCAGGTTCCTCGCTTGCAAACCGGTGCATAAGACAATACATCCTCATGACTCTCAATCAAACTCAACGCCCCATGTTTCATCGTTGCATTAAAATCA
The DNA here is from genome assembly GCA_020026035.1 of Erysipelotrichaceae bacterium. GTDB lineage: Bacteria > Bacillota_I > Bacilli_A > Erysipelotrichales > Erysipelotrichaceae > Bulleidia. The sequence continues at coordinate 723 of JAHHRC010000180.1, forward strand.
CCACAAACAATCGCATCAAAGTGTCTATCAACCAACTCACTTACAAACTCTAAATCCTTTCTCCAGTCATCCATAAGCGTTGGTAAAGGTGGTGCTGTATGCAAGCCAATCAAGTCCACTCCACCATCCAAAGACTTTAGATACAAGCTTCCAAACGTTGTACGATCATCCAAACGAACAACTTCGTACCTACCAAAGCTTTTCTTCACAACCATCGTAACAGGCGCAATCGTAAAACTCGTAACATCAGAGGTAAATACCTCATACGCATCTAGATCAATCAAACAATCATCAAACAACAAACTCAATCGATCCTTCGCACTTGCATCATCATACATTCCACCAAACTCCGGTAGTACAACAACATCTGCATCGTATTCAACAAAGATCTTCTTAACACTTTCTTCATCTAGTTGATCTTCCACATTCCACTCTACCAATCGTATTGATGCATCATCACACCTTTCAAACAAAGACCTTCCAACCGGTAACGAACAAACAACAAATACAACCGTACTTACATATACAACAAGCAATTCTTTCGAATACAACTTCTTACAAACACAAACCGCAAGAACACTAATCAAACTTCCAAACACAAGTGGAAATGCATAGAAATGAGCCACAACTGGTAACGTTGAAAGATAGACATGCACTACTGAACTTGCAAACAAACATTGCAACAACACAAGAAACACATACAAACAAATACACGCAATACCAAGCATCTTTTTCACCATCTACCACTTCCTTTCTTTGTTCTTACTTATATTGTAATAATCCTGTTAAGAAATACAATAACCACACGTACAGAAAAAAGAAGACAACCGTAATTGCCTTCTTCTTCCTTACTTCAACATCGTTAATTGTTCAATGATCCGTGCTTCTAAATCCGCTTGCTTACTCGCCGTTAAATTCGTAGACGTACGAACAATACACGTTCCAACCACTTTATGTGATCCACTATCAAATAGCGTTCCATCGTACGTTCCTAGATACGTATTACGCTTTTCGGCAGTTGCTACTTCCGGGTACACCTCTATGCAGCCACCACCTTTTGTAGCTTCATGAACAATCGCATCACCCACTAAGCCATTTGGATGAATATAACTACTCGTAAAGACAACAATCGAACTCGGTCCACCCGCTTTGTGTAAATGCCCATTCGGGTCGTTTTCCTCAGTCGCAGCCGCAATGCCATTAATCGTTTCAACATTGCTCAAACAAGAAATCACATATGCCTCACTAGGATTGTTCGTTAATTCAAACTTTTTCACACTCTCTTTTGAGTCTTTTAGATTTGTTTCTAAAGCACTCACTTCTTCGCTATAATCCACAACTCCATAAGCATCCAATTGTTGTTTCAACAACTCTTCTTCAATCGGTAACTCAGCCCCTTCTTTTAAGACTGCCTTTGCCATAGAAATCGACGTTTCTAACTTTGGTAACAACGTTTCATCTAACATCGGCTTCTTTTCATCCACAACACTCTGTGCTTCTTCGATGAGTGCCTGTACCTTTGGATTTTCTTCTTCGATATAGGTTTGAATCGCAATAAATTGATCCGTCATTTCTTGCATAGACTTACAATACGCAAGCTGGTTTGCACTATCTTTGTATGAACCAAGTCCCTCAT
>JAHHRC010000181.1 GCA_020026035.1 Erysipelotrichaceae bacterium
TCCAAATAAAAAAGATGTATTTCTACACCTTTCTTAGCTTTCTATTCAACAACGTTATGGTATACGCGGTTTACATCGTCTACATCATCAAGCATTTCTAATAGACGATTCCATTGTGCCTTTGCTTCTTCATCATCGATTGTACAATATTCATTTGGCAACATTGTAACTTCGCATTGATCGAATTCAACACCTGGAATAAATGTTTCAAGCGCATCTTGTGTCTTACCAAAGTCCGCAAATGCTGTCTTGATTGTCATAACACCATCTTCTACGCTCATATCTAACGCATCTAGATCATGTTCCATGAACATTTCAAGCATTGCTTCTTCATCTTCGTAAGCAAACTTAAACATACCAACTTCTTCGTAGTTAAAGGATACAGATCCTTGTCCAACTAACTTACAACCATTGCACTTATTGAATGCTGTTTTGATTCCGGTTAGGGAACGGTTTGTATTGTCTGTTAAGCAGTCAATGATAATTGATGCATCCCCAGGACCAAGTCCTTCGTAACGTGCGGAACTATAATTGTCGTCAGCTCCACCCTTCGCCTTATCAATCGCTCTTTGAATGACATCTGCTGGAACTTGGTTGGATTTAGCTTCTTGAATCTTACGTCTTAAAGCTAAGTTCATTTCTGGATCAGGAACACCTGCTTTTGCGGCAATGTAAAGTTCCTTTCCAAAACGTGAATAAATTTTTGATTTTCTAGCTGCAGTTTTTGCCATTGATGCAGCTCTTACCTCATGAGCTCTACCCATAAAAGATTACCACCCTTCATCTAACTCTTATTTCTTTTTTCTTTGAAGTCATACTTCAAGATGCAGAGTTCTGACACCTTTCGTATAGCACACAAGCCATTTCACATACAAAAAATACATAAAACAATCCTTGCGACTGATTTATTATAAACCTTAAATGAAGAATTGCAAAGCCGATATCTTGCTTGTGACCAACCAAAAAAGCCACACAAACGTGCAGCTTTCGTCTTTTAGTTCTTCTTCTCTAATACAAAGTAAGTCTTCAATTGGTATGGCTTTACACCTACATGTAAATCATTCCATTGCGCATAGAAGAATTCTTCTAATGGTCTAAAAGTATACCCATCTTGCCAATGATCACTTGTATCATATGGGTCTGCAAAGATTAACATATCATCACCAATTGTTGGTGTACCCATATTGTCATAACCAATAAGTGTCACCCAGTGACCATTCCAGAAGTTTGTATGCATCATAATTGGTCGACCAGCCTTTAAATGGCCCGTTAACCACTTAACAAATACAGTATCCTTCGCATCATCCACAAACGCTTCTTTGCCATCGGATGTATACAAATCATAGAACGTAAATTTTGGCTTTGCATTGCCCAATTCACTTGGCGCAAACAATAATTGATCAACGTCTTCTTGCAAAACAAGTTCCTCATCGCTATAAGCATCCTTGTAGCTTGTTTCGACAACCGTGATTTGATCACAATCTTGTAAGAAACGCATCAAGTTTGGCGCGTTACTGCCAATTTCTCCCCAGTTGTTTGCACTTCCAGGTTCCGCCCCTTCAACATCCATATCGGTATGCGATTGCATTGCACATGCTAGATCCCATTCACTATAGTCTTTGATTCCAAAGTAGTTTAACGCAGACAACACCGCATTATTCCCACATGTCCAACCATTTGTTTGTTGCAAAGGCTGGTAGTGTTCTAAAATCGTTACCCGATCGGAATTCTTCATATTGTAGAAATCTGGATGCCCATAATATTCAGAATCTTCATGATCTGCCTCTTCATAAGCCAAATCTGCTCCATCTTCTGGATCTAAGTCTTCCATTTCCAACAATGCAGGTTTTTCTGTACGTACAGTTTCTTCGACCGGTTCAACACTTGAACCTGCTTGCTTACAGCCCGTTAAAGCCAATACCATCGCAAGCGTTAAAGCTAATTTCTTTTTCATTTCTTCCTCCACAAAAAAGTGATATGCCGCTTTTGACATATCACTTACATGGATTTCTTCGCACAAAGAAAACAAGAATGCTCACATTCCTCTTTGTTTGAGCCGAACCGCAAATAAAACGATTACGCGACCACTTCAGTTCTATGCCAAAAGGCACCAGTTTAAAAACACCAATTTAGAATTGCAAAACACAATTCATAAGACGACTCACATCGTCAACTGTCAAAATGACAGCTCATCGGAATCCAACCAGCTTTCCGTATAGCCTTAGCCATATTCCTAAAGAAATGGCGGTCGTTTTTCTTTGCAAAGTCTTTCATCTTTAAAGACGCGCAAATTATAGCATGCCATTTTTTCAAAACACAACACAATTCGAAACAAATT
>JAHHRC010000182.1 GCA_020026035.1 Erysipelotrichaceae bacterium
CGAACTTGGTCGGTTTTTAAACTTAAGGTAATGACATCTTCGATATCAAGCTTTCCATCGCCATTTGCATCTAAGGCCTGTACGGTTTGTTCCTTCATTTGTGTACCTTTATCGGTAATCGATTTTGTGACTTCAGAGGCTTTGTCAGAAGCTTTAGACGCAATGTTTGAAGCAGATTCTTTGACTTTGTCTAGGTCAACTTGTTCCATTGCTTGTGTGCCTTTTTCTTTAAGGTTTTGAGCAACTTCACTTGCTTTATCCGTAGCTTTTGAGGCAAGACTAGCGGTTTGTTCTTTTAGTTTTGTGAAATCAAATTTGTTTTTCATATTATTCTCCTTGTAATTAGTATACATTACGAAAAGTTTCACATATAGACTTTTTAAAACTTTCTTCGCATTTTTTGAAATGATAACGATTTGTTACGAATGAAGTAAGTGAAGGAGGAAGTTATGCAGCAGATTAAAGTTGATCCACAACAAGTGGAAGCTACTGCTCTTCGTATTGATGAACAGAATCAAGAATACCAAAGAGCGTATGCAACGTTGTTTAGCGCTGTAGAAATGATGAAGAGCGCTTGGCAAGGAAAGGATAATACGGCCTTTAGTAACCGTATCGGAAAGTTTGAAGGAGACTTCAAAGAACTTTCGATCTTGTGTACACAGTATGCAGAATTCTTACGTAGTTCTGCACGTGCGTACCGTGAGATGCAAAATGATTTAGCATCCCAAGCAAATAACTTAGTACAGTAGGAGGTAATCATGGATCAGATTAATATTTCACTGAATGAAGTCATGGACACAGCTGCGAAGATTCGCTCGTGTAACCAGATGATGTATGAATCGTTGAATCAAATCAAAAAGGAAATGAATGCGACAAACGTTGCATGGTTATCCGATTCTGCGGAAACACTCCGTGCAAGATTCAACCAGTTCTCAGCCCGTTTCGAAGTACAAAGAGAAACGATTGAAAGCTATGCAAAGTTCTTAGATCAAACCGTTTCTTCGTACTCGACATTAGATCACGTATTGCAAAACAATGCGTCAAGTCTTCAGTCTTAAGAAGCTTTTTGTCTTTATGCTTTGTGGCATCCTTTCACTATCCTTGATCGGATGCCGCGATCATAAAGCACAAGATCAAATTCGCTTAGGAGAGTATGTCCATGAAATCATTACACGGGCAAGGATTGATGGCAACATACAAGAAACTCCTTATTATTTAAATATCCAACAGGATAACCCTTACTTTACGGATGTACAAAAGGCTGTAGAGTGGGGTGTATTAGAACAAAGTATTCCATTCGATGATACAAAGTTATGAAGTGTTAGTAACCGTATAAGGTAACTTGTACGACAAAATCTACCTGAATTGCTGAAACGCCTTAAAGATCATGGCACGACAACGTAAGTCGAAAGGCTAAGCGTGAACGTTACGAAAGTAGAAAAAAGACATGATATGAACGATGGATCAATCCTAAGGTTTAAAACACAATAGGTAATCAGCAGCGAAGCTTCGTTATGAAGAACGTTCAACGACTATTCCAATTGGAAGTACATTACAAGTGTAATGGAAGTAGGTAGCTCCCTAAGGGATGAAGATATAGTCTTGCCTTGTAGGAAACTACAAGAAGTTTCTAAAGAAAACTGCATAGAAGTAACGCCTCTATGTGAAAAAGAGTAACCAAAGAATGGATGGCTTATATGCTAGTGCATCTTGCAGGAATTAATGAACACTGTGATGCAAATCGCATCAAAGACCGTGGCCAAAGTCAATTTCCAAATGAAATTGCCAATGCCATTGCCTGTGGTATGATGCAATTAGATGATAAAAATCGTTTCTATCCATTAGAAGAAGTCGAACGAAAGGACGCAATATTTGCCTTAGACAATGTGCTTCAATGGATGGATCATAAACAGGTAGAAGAAGAAAAAGCAGAAATTACCTATCAAAAAGACATTCAAGAAGTCGAATCCGTTGAAGAAGTCGATCAAGATACACTCAAGATTCAATCCGCGAAAGCCTACAAAGAAAACGATGTGATTGAAGACGATGGTCAGTTTTATAAAATTCAAACGATCGTTGAAAGCAATCGAAACAAAGATGGAGTACAACAAGTCATCAAGGTAGAAGAAGTGAATCTTGAAGACTTAATAGACGATATGGATGTCGAAGGTAGTTTTGAAATCAATTTTGACAATGCCGAAATCATTGATGAAACTTCCGGTGTTGTTGTACAAGAAATAC
>JAHHRC010000183.1 GCA_020026035.1 Erysipelotrichaceae bacterium
CCGATGGAGCAGCTTCTTCAATCACTTCTTCATTCACAATGACTTCTTCATTTGTGGAAGTTGTTTCTTGTTTGTTATTGTCTTTCTTTAAAGTAGGTTGTGTTTCCTTAGGTTTTTTTACAACTTCTTTTTCTTCAACCTTCGTTTCAACAACAGCAGGTTCTGAAACAACCGTCGCCGATGCCTTAGAAACAATTGGTTTGGATTCAACCTGAACTGTTTCTTTTGGCTTTGCTTGTTCGACTTGCTTTGTTGGTTCTACCTTTTTCGGCTGTTCCGGTTTCTTTGGTTGTTCAGTAGGTTTTACAGGTTCTTTGACTTCAACCTTGTTCCACTTTGCTTGAATACGAACCGGTTTTGAAACCATCACAAACGAATTTGTATCCTTCGAAAGTCTTACACCACCTTCAAGAACTTCCCAACCAGCAAATGTATAGCCTTCACGGCTTCCAGCATCCAGTGTTACTACATCATTGATGTTGTACGAACCTGTACCACTAAGCTTTGCGTAGCTTCCAAGCACATCAACACGATATAAAATCGCTTCATACAATGTCGTAATTCCAACATTGCTTGCTGGCATTGTAAATGTCACAGATTCTTTCGCATCAAGTTGTACATTACCATCAGTAATCTTCCAAGCCTTAAAGCGATAGCCTTCTTTCGCCTTAGCACTGATCGTTACTGTTTCATTGAAGGCATGAGATTCACTCTTACCATCTACGATTACATCATAAGAATTTACATCCCATAAAGCTTTCACATTGACATTCTTTGCAGGCATTTCAAATGTCACTTGTGGTGTATTTGCAAGAGTGAGATCGCCTTCAACAATTTCCCATTCTTTAAAGGTGTGACCATCTTTAGTTCCAGCATCGAGTGTTACAGATTCATGGTACGCATGAGACTCACTCTTTCCATTGACTGTTACCGTATAGGAATTTACATCCCATAAAGCTTTCACGTTAACATTCTTCGCAGGCATTTCAAATGTCACTTGTGATGTATTTGCTAGAGTGAGATCGCCTTCAACAATTTCCCATTCTTTAAAGGTGTGACCTTCTTTAGTTCCAGCATCGAATGTTACAGATTCATGGAATTTGTGCGTTTCTTCTTTGCCATTGACTGTTACCGTATAGGAATTTACATCCCAAAGAGCTTTTACACTCACATTCTTTGCCGGCATTTCAAATGTCACTTGCGGTGTATTTGCTAGAGTAATGTCGCCTTCAACAATTTCCCATTCTTTAAAGGTGTGACCTACCTTGGTACCTGCATCAAGTGTTACAGATTCACCAACTGGATGGCTTTCTTCGTTTCCATCTACTGTTAGTGTGTAGGTATTTACATCCCATAGAGCTTTTACACTTACATTCTTTGCAGGCATTTCAAATGTGACTTCTGGTGTATTTGCTAGAGTGATATCTCCTTCAAGAACTTGCCATGCGGAGAACGTGTGTCCCTCGTTGGTTCCAGCATTGATTGTAACGCTTTGTCCTACGGTGTAGGTATTTTCATCTAATTGACCATCGATTGTTACGGTGTAAGGAATTGGTTCGTATAGTGCTTCTACTGATACGTTGTTTGTTGGCATTACAAAGCTTGTTTCTTGTGTATTAGAAAGTGTAATACCACCTTCTAATACCTTCCATCCTTTGAATGTGTAACCATCTTTGTTTGGTGCACTTAGAGTTACTTCATCGTATGGTAGATGCTTTGAAACTTCGCCATCAAGACTTACATCAAAGCTAGGAATGCTTGCGTTTGTCGCGTTCTTTTCTTGTAGGAATGTGACTTTTGCAAGTTGTACGTCCGTAGGAAGAACTGGTCTATTTTGATTGTTTTTGAGTTTGTATTGAACACCTTCTACTTCTGGGAAGATGATCTTTACGTAGTTTGTATTTGCTGGTAAGCCATAGGCATCAAATGTCGTACGAGCATACCCAGGATGTGGATCAATGTAGTTATCGACTACCGTTGCAGTAAATGGTGTCCAACTCACTGCATCGCTTGATACTTCAATCTTGAAGTCAATGTTTGCACTATTTACAAGACGTTTGCGAATGCTTGTACCAGTGATCGATTTCTTTGGTCCTTTTTTACCATTTCCATCACTTAATGTTTGATAGTACGTTGTTAAGTGAACATCTTTCACACTTGGAATACGGTAAATCAAGGATTGTTCTCCTGTAGCGTTTTCTTTGCGTGAAATACGATCTACTTCAACACGCGGTTGACCGC
>JAHHRC010000184.1 GCA_020026035.1 Erysipelotrichaceae bacterium
TACCGGAGTAAATACGTCCGATTCCAAGACGACCGATGAATGGGTCATACGCTAATGCCGATACCTGCATTTGTACAGGTTCTTCAATGAGATTTGGATATGCTTGTGTATGGGAAATGATTGTCTCGAACAATGGTTCGATATCTTCATTTGTGTCATTTTCATAATCGTAACGAACAATTCCATCACGTGCTACACCATAAAGAATCGGGAAGTCTAACTGATCATCTGTTGCATTTAGCTCTAAGAATAGATCATATACTTCATCCACGACTTCATCCGCACGGGAATCTTGTTTGTCCATTTTATTGATGATTAGAATTGGACGTAGTCCACATTCCAATGATTTTTGTAATACGAAACGTGTTTGAGGCATTGGCCCTTCGGCACAGTCAACAAGAAGAATTACTGTATCAACCGTACGAATGATACGCTCAACTTCAGAAGAGAAATCGGCGTGACCTGGTGTATCTACGATGTTAATCTTGTAATCCTTATAATTGACGGAACAGTTCTTGGAATAGATTGTAATTCCACGTTCACGTTCTAATGAGTTGCTGTCCATAACACAGTCAACGACTTTTTCGTTATCCTTAAATACATGACTCTGTTTGAGGAATGCATTTACAAGTGTAGATTTTCCTGCGTCTACGTGCGCGATAACCGCAATATTGATAATCTTCTGATAGTCCATAATTTTACCTGCTTTCGAAACGTTCATAATTATAGTATGTAATCACCTATATAGCAACCACAAAGCAATAAAACATACGATTCTATCGCAGTTTTTCACAAATCACGCAAATGAAAGCCGTTACCTATTTAAAAAGTTTCCTATTGCATAACACTTTCATCTTGTTATATACTGATTAGGCAATTGAAAAAGCACCTGTGGTGGAATGGCAGACACGTACGCTTGAGGGGCGTATGGCGCAAGCCGTGCAAGTTCAAGTCTTGTCAGGTGCACCAGTTGAATCGAAACAGAGCCAAAGCGGTTCTGTTTTTTTCTAAAATCGTAATTAGTTATAGTTAACTTGCAGGCTAAGACCTTGAAAACCTACAAACAAGTACTATAATGACCACTAGGAAGAGGTAATCTATGACAAAAATAAATGTAATCTCAGGCTTTCTTGGGGCCGGTAAAACAACCTTAATTTCCAAGCTAATCAAAGACGTATTCCAAGGACAAAAAGTCGTTCTTGTGGAAAACGAATTCGGAGAAATCGGAATTGACGGTGGATTCTTAAAAGAATCTGGAATCGAAATCTCTGAAATCAATAGCGGCTGTATTTGTTGCACACTCAAAGGCGACTTTGAAACATCTCTTGCAGAAGTGATCACAACATACAACCCAGACCGCATCATTATTGAACCAAGCGGAGTTGGTAAACTATCTGACATCATTGACATCGTAAACAATGTCAAAGACGCAGAACTTGAAACTTACTCAACGATCGTTGACGCAAAACGTTGCAAGACATACCACAAAAACTTCAAAGAATTCTTTGATGATCAAATCGTATCGGCAAACTGCATCATCCTAAGTAGATCACAAATGGTAACAGAAGAAACATTAGAAAACGATGTCCACATCATTCACGAATTAAACAGTGAAGCACGCATCATCACAACACCATGGGATGAACTCGATGGACAAGCAATCTTCGATGCCATGTTAGGTGCTACACCTAAACAATTCGAAGAGGAAGAACATCACTGCTGCTGTGGACATGATCACGACGAACATCATCATGAACATCATGAAGGTTGCTGCTGTGGACATGATCATGACGAACATCACCACGAACATGGTGAAGGATGTTGCTGTGGACATGATCATGACGAACATGAACATCATGAAGGCTGCTGCTGTGGACACGACCATAATGAACACCATCATGAACATGGTGAAGGCTGCTGTTGTGGACATGATCATGAGGAACACCATCATGAACACGGCGAAGGCTGCTGCTGTGGTCATGATCATGACGAACATCATCATGATCACCATGATGGCTGCTGCTGTGGACACGACCATGACCATCACCACGAACATGGCGAAGGTTGTTCTTGTGGACACCACCATGCTGATGAAGTCTTCAATGCAATTGGCTTAGAAACGATCAAACACTTCAGCGAAGAAGAATTACAACACATTCTTTCTCACCTTGGTGAAAACGTTGTTCGTGCGAAGGGAATTGTGCAAGACAATCAAAATGGTTGGTTGTTCT
>JAHHRC010000185.1 GCA_020026035.1 Erysipelotrichaceae bacterium
CATTCGAACAAAAGGCACCATCGTTTAATACTTCATCGCCAAAGTCACCACCATAACCAATGTATGACACTACATCATCGTTTTGGACAAGTTGTACTTCACCTTCATCAAAATCAAACCCAACAACATAGCCTTCATTCACCATGCCATTTTGAATCTCTTCTTCCTTCATGCAATGAGCAACAACCCGCAAAGCATCAATGTCCCCGTTGAATCTATGTTTTACATGTTGACTATCATAACCAATGCCAATATTACGACCATTGGTATCCATAACTTCATTGACTTGGACTTGTTTTTGTTTGAGGAGTGTTCCATTGTAATACAACGACAACAATCCTGTTTCATCGATCGTAGAAGTAAGTCGTTTCCAAGTTCCATCATTGAAATCACTTGGTACTTGCACCTTCAATGTCCCATTCAAATAGCCATCAAAGAAGGTTTCTAAGTTTCCTTCATGATCAAACTTGAGATTGTATCCATCATCACCTTTTCCAACAATCGAGGCATTTGTTGGAATTTCTCCATCTAATCGAACATAACAATCTAAACTCATTCCCTTTGTACTTCTTGCATCAAAAGCAATTGGACCATTCAATACCACAGCACCTTTAACAGCATTCGTGCCATTTCGTCCATCCACCAATTCACCATCCATTCGACCACGTATTCCATTCTTACTAACAACATCATAGATCTTAGGTAATCTACCTTGTACGGCATGGCCTTGGTCTTTAAATACCCAAATAAAGCCTCCTTGGGCATTTTCATAACTACGGAAGACATCCCAATACTCTTTTAAGTTTCCATCGGCATTTCCCATACTATGAGCATATTCCGATTGAATGTAAGGTAGCTTACAAGTTGTAATCTGTTCCATCATTTCTTCAATGCTAAAGTATTGCGAACTATAGACATCTACCATTGATTTCTTGCGATTCAAACTTCCATCGCGATTTACTTTGTAGCGATTATCACGTTCATATTTGCGAATGCGACTTGGATCTCGCTCTAAGATCCATTTCGTACTTTCATAAAAACAATACCTAGAATTCATCCGGTAATGACTATACGTCGCTTCATTGCCTAAGGAATAAATAATAACCGAAGGATGATTCTTATCGCGTTCAACCATGTTTTTGGTTCGTTGCAACACCGACTCTTTAAAGATTGATCTGCCACTTGGAATCGCCGTTGGTTCAAACGCTCCTTTATGTGATTCAATATTTACTTCATCACAAATCAAAAGACCTAATTCATCGGCATAATCATACATCCGGATATTATTTGGATAATGACTTGTACGTATTGCATTGATGTTATGTTGTTTTAATAAGATCAAATCTTCTTCGATTTCTTCTTTTGTTAAAGCTCGTCCATTGTCAAACGATGCTTCATGACGATTAATGCCACGTATCATTAATTTTTTACCATTTAATTGCATCTGGTGTTGCTTTTCTTCATTAATGACTACATTTTCAATTCTACGGAAGCCAACTCTTTGACAAACTGTTTCTACGACTTCACTTTCTTCATTTACTAATTCAAGAACACAACGATACAAGTTTGGCACTTCATCACTCCATAGCTTTGGTTCAACAACAGGAAGTTGCACCGTTACTCTCTTTCCTTCGTTTTTACAACCTTTCATTGTTGGAAGAGTAATACCTTCCGTTTCAACTTCACTGATGCAAACATCTTGTGCATCAAACAAACTTGCTTTGATCGTTACGTTTTGTTTGTTTGCCGTATTTCTTAGATCTATTTCAATATCTACTACACCTTCATCGAATGTATCGTTCAAACTTGGTTTTACAAAGAAGTCACGAATTTCAATCTCGTCCTTGCATTGTAAATACACATCTCTGAAAATTCCCGATAAGCGAATAAAGTCTTGGTTTTCTAAGTACGACCCGGTTGACCAACGATACACTTGTACTGCCATCTTATTCACTTCTCCAACTGGATTTAAATACTTCGTTATATTAAATTCATCCACGGTATAGGAATCTTCGCCATAGCCAACAAATTGTCCGTTCACGTACAAATAAAACGCGGACTCTACCCCTTGAAACGACACAAAGATCTCTTTGTCTTGCCAAGATTTATCAATCGTAAATTCTTTTTGGAAATGACTCACGCCATTGACAACGGTTGGAGCCGTTGGGTGTTTGCCAATGGTTTCATAATCCACTTCTTCAAAGTTTCCCCATGGATAGTTGTAGTTTG
>JAHHRC010000186.1 GCA_020026035.1 Erysipelotrichaceae bacterium
ATGCAACAAACGATTATTCGTTTGTCATTGATTGGGATTGCAGTGTTCTTGGTGTACTTCTTTATGACGCGTATTTACTTTGATCATTTGGCAGTGGACTTGTTTAAAACAGGTGCTTTAGATCGTATGGTTCAAGAAACGGTAGATGCGGTTGGTGGTATTGAGAATGTTCGTATGACGCATTCTTCTCCTCGAAGATTGACGATTTCCTTGTATGATCCAGGGAAGTTGGATGTTGTGAAGTTGAAGCGTTTGGGTTCGGTTCGTGTAATGGAAACGAAAGCGGGCTTTGCGATTACCTTTGGGGCCGCAAGTACGATGTTACGAATTGGAATCAATACGTATATGCGAAATAATATTCGAGAATTAAATCGATAGAGTTGTAAAAGACTCTATCTTTTTTTGCGTATAAGGTAGATGAGGAGGGCAAAGTTGCAGTGGAACGCGAAAAATGCTAGTATTGTTGCGTTAGAAAGAAAAAATGTATGAAACGATTAAAGAAATTAAGTGGGCTGCTTGTAGCGGCTATGATATATGTGACATCTTCTGGATTTACGATGGAAGAGTTTGATATTGCCAATTTTGGGAATTATGAACGTGAGTTTAAGTCGGAAGGAATGAACTTAGGTGTACTTTCTTCGACGAAGACGTATGAGGATTATCGCTTGTTGAATATGCCTGCAAGTGCGCAGTACCAATACATTCATAACCACTGTACGGTGGATGATGAAACGGGGTTACTAGTGGATGAAGATGGCTTTGTAGGAGTTGCCATGGGGCATTACTTTGGCGAGATTGGATCACGCTATTATGTGGTCTTAGATACTGGAAATGTGATTCCGGTTGTCAAGGTAGATGCGAAGGCTGCGATTCATGTGCCAAATGGAATTTCGGCAACGCCGGAATCTTCGGTTATTGAATTTGTGTTGCATACGGAAAAGGCACAGGAATACTTTGGACAAGGGCCAACGGGGTTAGCTTCGTTTGGAAACTTTAACAACAATGAGTATTTAGAAGGTAAGATTATTTCCATTGAGAAGGTCAGTGATGAGCGTTTGGAAGAGGGCGTTGTCTATGAAGATGCGAACTTTATTCATTACGAAGCGATGGAAGAAGCGGACGACTTTGTGGTCGTGAAAGGATCGTATTAGAAACTAGCGGGTTCGCTAGTTTTTTTTAGTGGTGGCTTTTAGTATAATTGACGCAAGATTGGATAGGAAAAGCGATGGAAAACGAATTGGAAAATGAACGTGGCTTTATGGTCCACGATTTGCTTGATATGGGTGAAGAGATGTTGTTGTGTGGGGCGGAGACGCATCGTGTGGAAGATACGTTAACGCGAATGGGTCTTGCCTATGGGGCAACGCATATGAATGTGTTTGTGATTACGTCTTCGATTATGATTACAGCGGTATTTGGGGATCATTTTGAGATTACAAGTTCAAGACGTGTAGATCGCATTGGTGGAAATGATTTCCGCAAGTTGGAAGAGTTGAATGCGTTGTCGCGATTGTATTGTAGTGAGCCGTTTGATTGTGAGACCTTGCATGAAAAGATTAAAGTCATTGCGAAGATGGAAAGTGATCCCAAGCCGTTGTTGTTTGCGGGTATGTTAATTGTGGCGAGTTTCTGTTTGTTTTTTGGGGGAGCTTGGTACGATGCGCTTGTTGGAACGGTATTTGGGTATTTGATTGTTTGGTTGATGATTCATGTGAAGGACTTATTCCCAAAGACGATGATTTTTAATTTGATGGCAAGTTTTGTGAGTGGAACCTTTACGATTCTTGTGGCGAAGGCGTTACCGTTTTTGCATGCGGATAAGATTATGATTGGGGAAGTTATGATCTTGATTCCTGGGATTGCCTTTACCAATGCGATTCGTGATGTCTTAGTTGGTGATACGATTGCGGGCATGTTGCGGCTAGTGGAGTCGGTGTTGTTTGCCTTTGCGATGGCTTGTGGCTACTTGTTGGCAATTCTATTTGTGGAGGGGATTTTATGAAGGAAATGGGATTACAGCTTGTCTATGCGTATTTAGGTTCACTTGGGTTTGCGATGTTGTTTCAATTGCGGAAAGAGTTGTTGCACAAGGCGAGTCTTGGTGGATTGTTTAGTTGGTTGGTGTTTTTGTTGGTACAAAATGGAACGAAGGATTTGTTTGTGCCTTGTTTGTTTGGGTCTATTTTTGCGGGCGCCTATGCGGAATGTTTGGCGCG
>JAHHRC010000187.1 GCA_020026035.1 Erysipelotrichaceae bacterium
TATTATGTGGCGATTCGTTTTTCAACGAAGAAACGTGCGCCTTATACAAAAAAAGAACAAATCCTAGGCCCAATTCTTATGGAAAAGGGTGGCGATTTGTTCAAAGAGTATGCGTTGTTTAAAGCAAATAAGTATGCTTTGATTTTAAACAATCGGAAAATTGAGGACGACAAGCAAAAAGAAACACAAGAGTTGTATGATCTTTGGATGCTTGCCGCAAAATAAAAAACGTGGATCTAAGATTCACGCTTTTATTTTTAGCAATTACTCACCGATTGAGTTCACAGCCTTTGCAAGACGTGACTTCTGACGAGCTGCATAGTTCTTACTCTTAATATGAGAAGTAACAGCCTTGTCTAAAGCAGCATTTGCTTTGTTAACTGCTACTACTGCTGCGTCTTTGTCTTGAGCTTCAACGGCCTTAAGTACATTCTTGATTGATGTCTTAACGGCTGTCTTCTTTCCAAGATTGGCTGCTTGTTTTTTAGCATTTGTCAAAGCGCGCTTCTTTTGAGACTTAATGTTTGCCATGGGAACACCTCCTATCGCCTTCAAACGTTAGAATTATAACAGTACAGTTTTGAAAATGCAATGAAAAGTGGAAGTAGATACGTTATAATAATAAAGTTGGAAAGTGAGGTTTTGTATGAAAGACACAAGAATCGTATTTTTTGGAACACCGATATTTGCCTGTTCCATCTTACAAACGTTGATTGATGATGCATATAATGTGGTTGCGGTTGTTTCGCAGCCGGATAAACCACAAGGTAGAAAAAAACAATTGGTGGAAACACCAGTCAAGCAATTGGCTAAGAAATATGGCATTGATGTTGTTCAACCAGAACGACTATCAAAACAAGCCGAAGAAGTTCTTGCCTATAAACCAGATTTGATTGTGACTTGTGCGTATGGACAAATGGTACCAAGTTCTATTTTAGATGCGCCAAAGTATGGATGTTTGAACATTCATCCAAGTTTATTACCAAAGTATCGTGGGGGAGCACCTGTGCACCATGCGATTATGAATGGCGATGAAATGACGGGTGTTTGTTTAATGGAAATGGTAAAAGCGATGGATGCAGGGGATGTTTTTGCCCGTTGCTTTACACCAATAGATCCGGATGAAACAACCGAAACATTAAATGAGAAGTTAAAAAAGGATGCCTGCAAGTTATTGCATGATTCCTTACCATTGTATTTAGATGGAAAGTTAGAACGAGAAGTACAAGATGAATCACAAGTTGTGATTGCTCGTAATATTTCTCGTGAAGAAGAATTTGTAAGTTTTGCAAAGGAAGACTTGCATACGCTATACAATCATATTCGTGCGTTAATTGATTGGCCAATTGCGTATGGAATCGTTGATGAGAACCGGATGAAGTTCTACAAGGTTCGCATCGAAGAAAAAGAAGTACATGAACAAGCAGGAACGATTTTAGGCTTTGAAAAAGATGCGATGCTTGTTGCATGTAAGGGTGGTATTTTGAAGGTGTATGATCTTCAAATTGCTGGAAAGAAACGAATGGACGCAAGTGCATTCGCAAATGGTGCTGGTCGTA
Source organism: Erysipelotrichaceae bacterium (assembly GCA_020026035.1). Classification (GTDB taxonomy): domain Bacteria; phylum Bacillota_I; class Bacilli_A; order Erysipelotrichales; family Erysipelotrichaceae; genus Bulleidia. Next base: position 1,560 of record JAHHRC010000187.1, read on the forward strand.
ATTTGATTGGGCATGTGTTTGAGTAAGAAAGGTTAAATTGAATGGACCAGAAGAATATTAGAAATTTTTGCATTATTGCACACATCGATCATGGTAAGAGTACCTTAGCAGATCGTATTTTAGAAATGACGGAAACCGTTGTAAAACGTGATATGAAAAACCAGTTGCTAGACAACATGGACTTAGAACGGGAACGCGGGATTACGATTAAATTAAATGCCGTACAGCTTTTGTATACGGCTAAAGATGGACAAGAGTACTTGTTCAACTTAATTGACACACCAGGTCACGTAGACTTCTCGTATGAGGTCTCACGTAGCTTAGCGGCGTGTGAAGGGGCAATTCTTGTTGTCGATAGTACACAGGGTGTACAGGCACAAACACTAGCCAATACCTATCTTGCCTTAGACAATGACTTAACGATTATTCCAGTCATTAATAAGGTCGATATGCCAAATGCCGAACCAGATCGTGTCAAACATGAAATTGAAAACATCATTGGCTTGGATTGTTCGAATGCACCAATGATTTCTGCAAAGACAGGAATGGGTGTGGATGAAGTCTTAGAACAAATCGTAAGTGAAATCCCATCTCCAACAGGGGATGCGAACGCACCTTTACAAGCCTTAGTCTTTGACTCCTTCTACGATGC
>JAHHRC010000188.1 GCA_020026035.1 Erysipelotrichaceae bacterium
GACAGTTATACCAAGAAAAGAAGAACTGTATTGCAAGTATTACAATGAATGTCGCTAATTCGTACGCACTTGCCTTCTTATATCAACTTGAGGGGATTGAAGGAGTGATCTTTTCGACGGAAGTCAATAATGACTTTATTAAAAAAGCGTTGGATGCCTTTGCGAATCGTTATGGCTTTGTCTTACCAACATATCGTTATGTGTATGGTAGACGTAGTTTGATGCATATCAAAGATCGTTTTTCCAACCAATCCATTGATGCAATTCAAGCCTTACATGGCGAAGTGTATCCAATTGTTGAACAAGATGGTATTACTTTAGTCTTAGAAGAACATCCATACGAAGAAGAAAATCCATACTGCTATGGTGGCTATGTGAAATTCACATTGGAAACTGAAGTCGAAAAGAAACACATTCTAAATCAATATAAAACCTGGTGATGGCATCAGGTTTTCTTATATTTGCGATAAAATAGGAATTTTTGATATACTTAGCTAGTAAATTTGAGGTAAATGTATGTTTTTAAAACGAATAGAAATGCAAGGATTTAAGTCCTTTGCGGATGAGACAAACATTGCGTTTGATCATGCAATTACAGGCATCGTTGGTCCAAATGGATGTGGGAAGTCGAATATCTCGGATTCGGTACGTTGGGTACTTGGAGAACAGTCGGCCAAAAGCATGCGTGGGGAGAAGATGAACGATGTCATTTTTGCCGGCTCTGTTGATCGTAGACCCAAAGCAATGGCCGAAGTAACCTTAGTGTTTGACAATACGAATCGGATTTTAAATAGCGAATTTGATACCGTTGAAGTAACCCGTCGTTTAAAGCGTGATGGCAATGATACGGAATACTTAATCAATCGAAACCGCGTGCGTTTAAAAGATGTGGTGGAGTTGTTTTTAGATACGGGACTTGGAAAAGATTCTTTAAGTATCATTTCGCAAGGTAACATCATTTCCTTTGCCGAAAGTAAACCACATGAACGTCGGGCCATCTTTGAAGAAGCAGCTGGTGTTAGTAAGTATAAAAAACGCAAGCTTGAATCCTTAGCGCGATTAGAGCGAACCAAAGAAAACTTAGACCGGGTGCATGACATTCTATTCGAACTTGAAAAACAAGTGTCACCATTAAAGCGACAAGCAAGAAAAGCAGAACTTTACCAACAGAAAAAACAACGCTTAGAAGAAATTGAAATTGCGGTATTAGTACAAGAAATTGAAGACTTACAAAATCGCATTGCCCAAGGAGAGAAGTCGTTGTTTGAAATTGAAACACGTTCAAACCTACTTGAAACAAGTATTCAAGTCGATGAGGCTAAGATTCAAGCCGAAAAGAAAAAGACCTCACAATTAGATCAAGAAGTTACCTTGATGCAAGGCGAGCTATTAAAGATTGTCGATGTCATTTCGAATCTAGAAGCCCGTAAGACGGAAATGGATGAAAAGCGAAAATACATCATTGAAACCGGCAATCGTGAACAAAAAGCAATTGAAACAAAACGGTTATTAGAGGTCGCAAAAGCCGAGTTTGAAGATCGTAAGAAGCGCTTGGACCAATTGAATGTTGAAATTGAATTGGATAATTCCAAAATGAAGGAAATTGCCCAAGTTGTCTTTGATACAAACAATGCGTATGAAAAAGAATCGATGTTTTTAAGGTCGCTATTGAATCAAAAAAACCAACTTGATGCACAATTAAAAGATCCACTTGGCAATAAGAATGCAGGTGCAAAGGCGATTATGCAAAACAAGAATGCCTTAGTAGGGATTCTTGGCGTTGTTGGACAAGTCTTAAAGGCAGAAGATGGCTATGAACAAGCTATCTCGGAAGCTTTGGGTGGTGCGATGTTTAACATTGTTACAAAAGATGATGAAGCAGCGCGTAATGCGATTTCGTTTTTGAATAAAAATGAATCTGGACGAGCAACCTTCTTACCATTATCGGTATTAAAGCCTCGTTTTGTGAATGAGAAAGAAGATGTCATTTGTCAAAACTTTGATGGCTTCTTAGGTTATGCAAGTGAATTTGTAACATGTGATGAAATCTATCTACCAGTGGTAGAATCGTTACTACAAAACATTGTAGTCACTAGTACGTTAAAACAAGGCAATGAATTATCACGTTTACTAAACTATAAAGTAGAGATCGTTACCTTGAATGGCGAAGTCATTCATCGTGGTGGATCGATGACGGGTGGTA
>JAHHRC010000019.1 GCA_020026035.1 Erysipelotrichaceae bacterium
GCTACGATGTTGCAAATACGGCGATGCTTATGGAGTATTTGGAATATCTAGAACGATACGATCAAGCGTTAGCGAAGTTGGATGAGATTGAGGATGTAACAACGCAAGAAAACTTGTATATGATTGAGGTCATGAATCGTTGTAATCAGAAATTGCTTGAAGCTACCTCGAAACAGTAATGAACGGTCCTACGGGGCCGTTTTTCTTTAGAGTGTTTTTTGGTAAAATCTTGGTGTTAAAGGGGAATTGTATGTTAAATCGATGGAAGAAGAAACCAAATGTGGAAGAAAATGAAGAAGAGATTGTGTTAATTCCGCCATTTTATTCAATACGTATGGAAGTTGTGGAAAAGGAATGTTACACAATTGATGATTTGTTGAAGATTCGTTTTGCGAAGCGAAGAGCAGTAGATACGAAAAAGGTGTTTGTTGTCGTTGGTGTTTGTTTTGCGTTTGCTTGTATGGCAATTGTTCGGAATTTGTTTGTTGAACCTGTTTCGGTAGAACCGACTCAGGTTGCGGCTGTTCCAGTTGTTGAAACGGTTGTTGAAGTGGTGGAAGAAAAGCCATTGATTCAAGAAACGGTGAGTAAACGAATTCAAAATTTGGCGGTAGAAGAAGTTGTTGCCGATCCACTGGAAGAAGTGTTGGTAACAAGTTTTGTAGAAGATGCAAGTACTTGTATGCAACTTGGTAAGATGCTAGTTGGAGAAACGATTGATGTTCGGTTGCAACTAGTGAAGATTGAAGTTGTGAAGGATGAAATGTATCGGTATTACTTTGAAGCGATGGATGGTGGGATGTTGTTTGTAACGGAAAGTTTGTATGAGGATTTGCAGTTTGATGGTGTGATGGCTGTTTCGAATTGGTATAGAGTACAAGGTGTTGTGAGTGGTGTGAGTGATGTTTTAGAAATGAATGATGTGCAAATTAAAAATGGCTAGTTGTTTGCTAGCCATTTGTTTATCCCATCCATTTGATTTTGTTTTCGGTTCCGTTTTTGATGCGTTCAATATTGGATTTGTGGCGGTAAGAGACAAATACAAATAGGGTGAGTATAGCGATTGTGATCTGTGGGTCGTTTTTTAGGATGAGGCTTGTGATGCCACAGATTAGAATCGACAACATGCTTGAAAGGGATACCATACGGCATGCGTATAGGATTCCAAAGAAACAAAGAATTGGGAAGAAGAAGCCAAAGAAGTATTGGTGGGTGATTAATGTTACGATGCCTAAGAAGAAGCCATAGGTTGTCGCAACGGCTTTTCCGCCTTTGAATTGGGCAAAGATTGGGAAACAGTGACCAAAGGCACAGACAAGTCCGGCATAGATCATTGCGTCTTTGCATACATAATATGCCAGTAACATTGAGAAGAATGCTTTAAAGGCATCTAATAGGGTAACGGTAATGGCGACTGGTTTTCCAAGAACGCGGCCGGCGTTACTTGCGCCAAGGTTTCCGGAACCTTCTTTACGGATATCTTTTTGAAAGAATACTTTTCCAATCACAAGTGCCCAAGGAATGGATCCAAATAGGTAGCTTGCGAGTAATACAAGTGCAAATTTCATAATTTCCTCCTAGTTTTCATTAGTGTATCACGAAATTGAAGATTGGAAGGGGTATTTCAAGCGGATTGTTTAAAAGTATTGTTTTTACGTGGTAAAATGAGGGAAAGAGTAATGGAGGAAATGGTATGGAATCCTATAAAATTGATTCACTTGATCGTTATGCAAATCAAAAGGTCGAACAGAAGTTGCATAGTAAGCCGTATCGACCAATTCTTGTGACTATCGTGTTTGCGGGGTTGTTGGCGTTATTGAAGTTGTATTGGGCAGCTGCTGTTGCAGGTGTTGTAAGTGTTTTAGGCGCGGTTATTTTGAAGGATGAAATTTTGCTAAGAGTGTACAAAGATGATATTGTAGTTACCCAAGGTGAAAGTTTCTTAGCAATTCCGAAACAAGAGATTTTAAGATGGCGTATTAATACGTTGATTTCAAGTGAAGTGTTAGTCATGCAGTTGCGTGATGAAGAATTGCCTTTGGTAAAGGTTGCCTTTGTGTTAGGAAGTCCTGTAAGACAAGTGATGCAAAAGGTATTACCAGATTTAGAGTATGAAGAATCATTAGGATGATGGATTCCAGGGTTGGAATCCTTATTATTCGTTTATAATGTGTGGAAAAGGAGTATTTATGAGCAAACAACCGAGTTCGTATAGTGATAATAGTATTACAATTTTAAAGGGCCTAGATGCGGTTCGTAAGCGTCCGGGTATGTATATTGGGTCAACCGATACCCATGGGTTGCATCATTTGATTTGGGAAATTGTCGATAACTCAATTGATGAAGCGTTGAATGGGTTTGGTCGTAAGATTAGCATTACCTTAAATCAAGATGGGTCTTGTACGGTACAGGATGAAGGGCGTGGTATGCCAATTGGCATGCACGCAAGTGGCGTCAATACCTTACAAGTCATTTTTACCGTGTTGCATGCTGGTGGTAAGTTTACTTCCGAAGGTGGCTATAAGACTGCTGGTGGATTGCATGGTGTAGGTGCGTCGGTTGTAAATGCGTTGAGTGATTGGTTAGTGGTTGAAGTTGCCCATGATGGCGAGCTTGTTCGGATGGAATTTGAACATGGTGACCAAAAGATTGGTAAGTTAGAACATTTAGGAAAAACCAATAAACATGGAACAAAGGTGACCTTTAAGCCATCGGCTTCGATCTTCTCAACAACGAAGTTCCGCTTTGATGTAGTCTGTGAACGAGCACGCGAAGAGGCGTTCTTGTTAAGTGGAATTACAATGGAAGTCATTGATGAACGGCAAAAAGAACGGCAAGTGGAAACGTTCATGTATGAAGATGGGTTGCTTGCGTTCTTAGACTACTTGCATGAAGATCGTACGGTTTTAATGGATCCGATTAAGTTTGTTGGTGAAAATTCTGGGATTAAGGTGGAATGTGCGTTCCAGTATACCGATGACTATCAAGAAAATACGTATTCCTTTGTAAACTTGGTTCGTACCAAAGATGGTGGTAGCCATGAGTCTGGGTATAAGACAGCCTTTACAAAAGCAGTGAATGAGTATGCCCGTAAGTATGGCATTCTTGGTGCGAAGGCAAAGAATCTTGAGGGTGGCGATGTAAGAGAAGGGTTGACTTCGATTATTTCGGTGAGTATTCCAGAAGAGATTTTGCAATTTGAAGGGCAAACCAAAGGAAAGCTTGGAACACCACAAGCCCGTGTTGCGGTGGATAGTGTTGTAAGTGAGAAGTTGATGTATTGGTTGGAAGAAAACCATGAACAAAGTGATAAGTTAATTCGTAAGATGTTAAAGGCTTCCGAAGCTCGTATTGCGGCTCGTAAAGCGCGTGAAATGGCGCGTGTTGGAAAGAAGGGCAATAAGGCTGAAAAGGTGTTGTCTGGGAAGTTAACACCGGCGCAATCGAAGGATCCAACATTGAAGGAATTGTTCCTAGTCGAAGGGGATTCCGCCGGAGGTTCTGCGAAGCAAGGAAGAAATTCGAAGTATCAAGCGATTCTTCCGTTACGAGGTAAAGTGTTGAATACCGAAAAGTGTTCAATGAGTGATATTAATAAGAATGTGGAATTGAATACGATTATCCATGCCTTAGGGGCAGGGGTTGGGCCTGATTTTAGTTTTGAAGAGTGTAACTATGGCAAGATTATTATCATGACCGATGCCGATGTCGATGGTAGTCATATTCAGATTCTATTATTAACATTCTTCTATCGCTATATGCGTCCGTTGATTGAGCAAGGTATGGTGTATATTGCCTTGCCACCTTTATACAAAGTAAGTAAGGGTAAGAAGATGGCGTATTGTTATAGCGATGAAGAATTGGAAGAAATGAAGAAGGAATTTGGTAAGTGTGAGATTCAGCGTTACAAAGGTCTTGGTGAAATGAATGCGACCCAGTTGTGGGAAACGACGATGGATCCAAGTACGAGATCTTTAGTACGTGTTGGAATTAATGATAACTTGCTTGCGGAAAAGCGTGTTGCAGTCTTGATGGGAGATAAGGCTTCACCTCGTCGTAGATGGATTGAAGAGAATGTTGCCTTCACGCTAGAAGATGATTTTAAGGTGGAACGATAATGGCAAAGAATAAAGGTTATGAAGATTTAACAAAATACATCGACACGAATCTTGAAGATGTCATGGGTGATCGTTTTGCAAGATACTCAAAGTACATCATTCAAGAGCGTGCCCTACCGGATGCTAGAGATGGTTTAAAGCCGGTTCAAAGAAGAATTCTATATGCGATGTACCATGATGGGAATACCCATGATCGTCCTTACCGTAAGTCGGCAAAGACGGTTGGTATTGTTATTGGTAATTACCACCCACATGGAGATACGTCGGTATATGATGCGATGGTTCGTATGTCTCAAGATTGGAAGGTGCGTCTTCCTTTGATTGACATGCATGGTAACAATGGGTCGATTGACGATGACCCAGCAGCGGCGATGCGTTATACGGAAGCTCGTTTAGCAAGTGTTACGAATGTTATGGCAAGTGACTTAGACAAAGATACGGTTGCGTTTACGCCAAACTTTGACGATACCGATGAAGAACCTACCGTATTACCAGTTCCATTCCCTGTCATGTTAGTTAATGGGGCTACGGGGATTGCGGCTGGATATGCGACGAATATGCCACCGCATAATTTAAATGAAGTCGTAGATGCGACGATTTATCGTTTGAACAATCCAAGTTGTACGTTGGATGAGTTGATGGATATCATTCAAGGTCCAGACTTTCCAACCGGTGGAATTGTACAAGGCATTAAGGGAATCAAAGATGCCTTTGCGACGGGGAAAGGACGTGTTGTCGTTCGTGCAAGAGCGCATATTCAACAGGAAAAGAGTTGCCAACAGATTGTTATAACAGAGATTCCATATGAAGTGATTAAGAGTGACTTAGTCAAGAAGATGGATGATATCCGGATTGGCAAAGAGGTTGATGGTGTTTTAGATGTACGCGATGAATCGGACCGTGATGGACTAAAGATTGTTGTGGATGTAAAAAAAGATGCCGATGCGAATATGTTACTGGATTATTTCTATAAGAATACGGATTTGCAGGTGTATTACAATTACAACAATGTAGCGATTATTGACCAAAGACCAGTGCAGGTTGGTTTAGATGGGCTATTGGATGCGTTTATTAACTTTAGAATTGAAGTTGTAACACGTCGTAGTCAGTTTGAATTAAACCGCATGGAAGCAAGATGCCATATCATTGAAGGGTTGATGAAGGCTGTTTCAATCATTGATGAAGTGATTGCGACGATTCGTAATTCGAAGAATAAAGCGGATGCGAAAACAAATTTGATGGAACAATTTGGGTTTGATGATATTCAAGCGGAAGCGATTGTTCAGTTGCGTTTGTATCGTTTGACAAATACCGACATTGTGAGTTTGAAAGAAGAGTTTGCGGAGCTTGCAAGTAAGATTGAGGAGTTGCATGCAATTTTGGAAAATGAATCGGTGATGCGTGCGCTTATGATCAAAGAGTTGAAGGCGGTTAAGAAGGAATTTGGTAGTGAGCGTCGTTCAACGATTGAAGATGAAGTGTCCGAGATTCAAATTGATAAGGCGAACTTGATTAGTGTTGAAACCGTGATGGCTACGATTTCCCGTGATGGCTATATTAAGAGATGTTCGCTTCGTTCCTATGGGGCTTGTGAAGGACAAATGACGGGTCTAAAAGAAGGCGATGAGTTGATTGGTTGTATCGAGTGTGAAACAACCGATACCTTGTTGTTGTTTACGAGCATGGGGAATTATGCCTATGTTCCGGTGTATCAGATTGATGATTACAAGTGGAAAGATCTTGGGTCGCATTTGAACAAGATTGCAAAGATTGATCCAGAAGATAAGATTATCAATGCGATTCTTGTGAAGGATTTCAATACGAATGCCTATATTACAACGGTATCGAGTGATGCACAGATTAAGCGAAGTTTGGTTGCGGACTTTGTGATTCAACGAAATTCCAAGGTTTCTAGTGCGATGAAGCTTGGTAAGAATGAAACGATGGTAAAGGCCTTTATGTCTTATGAAGGACAACAACTTGTACTTGTAAGTCGTGATGGTGTTGCTTGTCGCTATCCGGTGGATGAAGTTTCTGTTATGGGTGTTAAGACGAAGGGTGTTAAGGCGCAGAATATTGGGAAGTATGACGTGTTTGCGAGTGCTTGTTCGGTGTATACGGAAGCGGAAGAATTGTTGTTTATTACCGCAAGTGGTGGTATGAAACGGATACGAATTGACGATATCCCATTCACAAAACGGCCGGCAAAGGGTAATATGATTTGTAAGAAGATCAAATCCAATCCTTCGGTTGTGATTGACGTTGTGCCGATTCGGGCAAGTGATGAAGTTGTGTTCTATGATCCAAGTTTACATACAATGAAGGGGAGCGAAGTTCCATTTAAACCAACGACAACGGGATTCTCAAATCCAGTTGAATTAGATAAGGGTTGGTATCGAGAAAAAGGCATTGAAGAATGTTTACTGAAGGATCCTAGTAGTCAAGTGAGTGAAGCGTTCAATGACGAAGAGGTTGTGGAAGTAGAAAGGCTGTCGTTATTTGATTTAGACAGTGAGGGTGAATTACTATGAGTCAATGTATAGGTTGTGGTGTACATCTTCAAAGTGAAGACAAGGACAGAGTCGGGTATACACCAAAGGCAAACAGTGAGTATTGCCAAAGATGTTTCCGGTTGATGCATTATGATGACTTAACGGTTTCGATGCGTACGGGAATTGATCCAGATATGGTCATTCAAGAGATTGAAAAGATGGATGCTTTGGTGTTATGGGTTGTGGACTTGTTTGACTTTGAAGCAGGTATGATTCCAGGCATTGGAAGAAAGTTGATGGGTAAGGATATTATCATGGTTTGTGCAAAACGTGATATCTTGCCAAGTGAATTGAATCATGAAAAGATTGCACGCTTTGTGTTTAGTCGTTTGAAGGAGTATGGGGTTGAGATTAAGGGATTGATTTTGACTTCTAAGCTTCATAAAGATGGCATTGATGAAGTGAAGAATGCGGTCAATATGTTGTATAAGAATCGTCCGGTTGTTGTGATGGGTAGAGCGAATTCTGGAAAGTCGACATTGTTGAATAATTTGATGGGCAAAGAAATGCTTACGATGTCTCGCTATCCTGGTACGACGATTGAGTTCAATGAAATGGAGATTGATGGTATTACATACATCGATACACCGGGAATTGAAATTGAACGTAGTATGTTAATGTGTGTGGAAGAAAAGGAATTACGTAATATTCTTCCTTCAAGAACGATTAAGACGAAGATTTATCAGATTAATAAGGATCAAAGCTTTGCGATTGGTGGGCTTGCACGGATTGATTTATATGGTTGTGACCATGCAAGTATTACCTTCTATATTGGGGAACGGTTGTACTTACATCGTAGTAAGGCAAGTGCTGCGGATGATTTGTGGTGCAAGCATTATGGGGAGTTATTTGTCCCAACGCCAATTGAGCAAACATTTGTGACAAGTACGATTCGTAAAGACAAAGATAAGATGGATATTGTGATTGATGGCTTAGGCTGGGCTTGTATCAGTGGGCAAATTGGAACGGTATCCGTGAAGGCACCAAAGGGTGTCAATGTAACATTCAGAAAGGCGATTATTTAATGTTAACAGGGAAACAAAAAAGATATTTAAGATCTCTTGCGGAGCAATCTCCGGCGATCTTCCAGATTGGAAAAGATGGGTTGAGTGATAATTTGATTATCACAGTCGACAATGCGCTTCGTAAAAGAGAGTTGGTAAAGGTGAAGGTATTGAAGAATTCACCATATGATTTAGAAGAGCTTGCGTTTGATCTTGCAATGAATACACGTAGTGAATTGGTTCAGATTATTGGTCGTACCTTCCTACTATATAAGGAAGCGGAACAACCAAAGATTAAACTACCTCGCTAATGGTTGTAGTAAAGGCACCGTTTGATCCAATTACCCAAAAAGAGTTGGATGAATTGAAACGGATTGCAAGAAGAGATGGGTCTTGTTCAATTATGGTTGAAGAAGATGGCATCCTTCCGTATGCAAAGCGTGTTGAGCTTGTAAGAAAGGCAATTCAGCCATTTTCTAAGATTTCTCTTGTGGAAGAAACGATGGATGAAGTGGTGAGTGAATCTTGGTTTTATGAGGAAGAAGCACTGGTTCGAAAAGGCTACTTCTATAAGGCTGCACAAGGGATTCGGAAAGATTTAGCCATTGAGGGGTTATACTTGCTTGAGGTTGTAAAGGCAAGGTGTAATCCAAGACGTGCAAGTCATAGTGTAGCAGTGGCGAATGTTTGTAAAGAGTTAGCTTTTGCACATGGGTTGGATTGTCGAAGAGCGTATATTGCTGGTATGTTACATGATCTTACGAAGAATGTGAGTGATGAAGAAAATGCCCATATTCTATCTGTTTATGATCCTTCGTTATTAGAGTTATCGAATAAGGTGTGGCATAGTTTTACATGTCCGATTGTTTTAAAACAAGACTTAGGGATTTCTGATGAGAAGGTGTTGAATGCGATTTATCATCACACTCTTGGAACAAGTTTTGAGCCATATGCAATGATTTTGTATATTGCGGATAAGTGTGAACCAACGCGAGGATATGATAGTTCCTATGAGTTGAGTCTTAGTAAGAAGGATTTAAAGCGTGGCTTCTTGTATGTGAAAGAAGAGGCGAAAAAGTATATACAAAAGCAAGGAAAAGGCATCGTTTGATGTCTTTTCTTTTGTTCGGTGTTAGAATGAAGGAAAAGAATGGAGATGTGACATGGATCGAGTGTATCTTGTGCGTATGATGTTGCCACAAAGAGTGGTATTAGCGATATCGTGTAATGGTTGTTCGTATCTAGCAGGGGATGTTGTGAAGTTGCTAGAAGGAAAGCGTAATAGACCTTGTTATGGGATCGTTCAGGGTGTTGCGGATGAAATGGATTTAGAGAATCTAGGGCTTGATGAAAGCATGATGTCTTCCATTATTGGGTATGAAGCGAGTTCTGTGGAAGAATTCTTTGAAGGGGATTTGGAAGTAAAGGCACAAATTCTTTATGATGAAGAATCGATGGATGCTAGTTTCTTTCAAGATATGGACTTGGATTGGTTTTTAGAGTGGGATTCCTATCTTTGTAAGGAACATCTTTTGATGAAGAAAGTAAATGAAGAAGACTATGAACCGTATGAGATTGCGGATATACAGGAAGCGATGAGGCAGGCGAAGCGTTACTTCAAAAAGAAGAATTATGCGAAGACGATTTATCACTTGTTTGGTTGTTTTATGTTAGCGAGTGATCATTCTGAAGAGTATTATCAGTTTGTGGTGGATTGTTGTAGGGTCATTGAAAAGACACATCCTTGTTGTGAGATTGACTACATGCTTGGAATTTTAGAGTTCGATGGGGTTGTAGTGGATCAAGACCTTACGTCATCGTTTAGACGTTTGAAACGGGCACTTGCTGGTGGTATTTATGAAGCTGGATATCCATTAGGGCTTATGTATTACTATGGTAAGTGTGTGAAAAAGAGTTATCGAATGGCCTATCAATGTTTTGTAAAAGCAGCGGAGGTAGAGCATCTTCTTGCGCGCTTGAAGCTTGCGGATATGCGGTTCTTTGGGCAATATGTGGAGAAAGATTTGCAGGCGGCATTGATTGAGTATACGGAAATTGCAACGACGTATCGGGAAGAGGGAAAATGTTTCCAAATATGGAAGGTGATGATTCGACTTGCTTGGTGTTCGATGATGTTTCAAGGGGATGATGAAGATCTTACGATGGCGTTATCTGCCTTTACGATTGCACGATCTAGTTTGTATGAGGAATGCTATTTTAACGAAGTGTATGAAAGATGGATTGATTTAGCAAAGATGTATCATGAACAGCTATTAGATGATGTGGATAACATTATGGTGTTTGAAATGGTTGAAGTGAGGGTTTAATTATGATGTATACATATTGTTTGGTAGATTTGCTTGACTCGACGAAGAGTTCGTATTTTCTTAGTGGCGATGAACATGGGGAATTGCCTGTAGAGATTCGTAATATTGTCGCAATTCGCCATCAAGGAGAGCTTTTGCAAGGGGTTGTTCGCGAGATTGTGCAATATGAAAAAGAAGTAGTGCCAACGCCTTATGTGGAAAATGATCGTGTCGAAGCGGTGTTGTTTGAATCGTTTTGGCATATGATGTATGACGATGATGATTTGGAAGAGGAAGATGTAGAACTCGGTGATGATTTAGATATGGGGTTTGATGTTGCGAGTGAAGAAGAGCTTCTTTCTGTGATGGATCAATTGATTAAGTATCGTGCCTATGATGAGTTTTTGACGTTTACGCATAATGTCATGATGGAACGAAATGATTTTTCGGAAATCTTCTATGAGGAAATTGAAGATGAGTTAAAAAGTGTGTACAAGATTACAAATAGTGCCATTGCAGCACAGATGATTGGTGAGTTGTACATGCAGAATCCGTATCGAAAAAGAGATCCGAAGAAGGCCTATGAGTTTTTCTTATTTGCGGCGAATAATGGCTGTGGTGCTGCATGCTGTATGCTTAGTTTCATGTATGCCAATGGGGAATTTGGTCCAGAAGATTACAAGAAGGCTGTAGACTATGCAACACAAGGAATGTTGCTGGAGGATGTTGGTGCAACGGTTGTGCTAGGTGATTGTTACATGAATGGGACAGGTGTTGAAGTGGATGAGGCTTTGGCCTGTGAACTCTATTTCAAAGCGTATGAATTATTAGATCCAACAGGACCATTTATGCCTGAGGTACAAATGCGCTTAGGGAAGTGTTATTTGGATGGTAGTGGAATTGCCGAAGATCCATACATGGCATTTGATTGTTTCTCGCATGCGATTGGGAATATCTATACGCATCGGCATTTGGTAAATGATGCACTTGAAACGATTCGTATGTTAAGAGAGTTAATGGAAGATGCACAAGGCAAAATAGAGGAACTAGAAAAGCTATAGCTTTTGTTTTAAAGTTCTTTGGAAATTTAGGGATATTTTTGAGTGAACCAGTGTTTTAGAATGTTGATTGATTGTAAAAGATGTTGGTAAGACTTGATAAGGATTGGGATCTTAGGTATCATTTGCATGACAGGTTTACCACTGACCGATAAGTGGGATATAAGTAGTCGGTTTGTAAGTGTACCGCTGACCAATATGCGGTTAATAAGTGGTTGGTTTGAAAGTTCTGTCCTACGTTTAATTGCGTAGGACATTTTTTCTTAAGCGAACTTAATTATGGGAATGACTGGTTTTTATATACAAAGAAAAGGTTTTTTTCATTTTGATCTGGAATCGTTGAACGAAACGTTTTTGTGAAAAATAGACTGGATGAATCCTTTCAAAAGTATTAAAAAAGCTGATCACTCTTATGATGCAATTGAACGATTGCCTATTAAGAGAGTGAATGGAAGATGCACAAGGGAAAATAGAGGAACTAGAAAAGCTATAGCGGCGGCTATAGCTTTTGTTTAAAGTTCTTTTGTTTCTCCGACGTGGACTGTAAGGATCTTTGTTTCTAAGTTTGGCATACATTCTTTTAGGTCTTGAAAGATGCGGTTTAAACAATCAATACGGTCTTGCACTGGTGTGTTTGCGTTTCCTTGAATGGCAAAGAAAGCATTCTTGGTGTTGTCATCGAATTTGTAGAATTCACTATCTCGTACACCTAAATAAGCGATGATTCCATTTGCGTCTTCGTAGATGAAATCTGTTTCGCTAACGTGTTTTGGATTGGCTAAGATGGGTGTGAATTCATCTTCACGTTTGGCAATGGTGAATTTGACATAGTCTTTGATTTTGTCGGCGTCATGGCCTCCAATGGCTAGATAGGAATGTAAGGATTCCACGTTATATATATCGACGATGGAATTGATTCGTGGCATTTGGTTACGACGTTTGATGTTCGCGAGGAAGGCAGGGATTGTTGGTGGATTTTTCTTGATACTACGACTTACGGCAGTAAGAACATCTTTATAGCCCTGAATAAATGGGTGATCATCTAGTTCGCTGATGTCTTTTTCGATTGCCCACTGTTCTGTTTGTTGTAATTTTTGCAAAAATGATTCGGATAGAGGTGCGTTTGGATCTACGTTTTTTGCGATACCAACCACGACATCCTCAATGCCAATTTGACTCATACTTGGATCTACAATAATTTTCATGAATACCTCCGTTAACTAGAGTATACGCTTTCTTTAAGGGATTTTAAAGGTATGCTGAAATTTGACAAAAATTAAATGCACGAGAATTGTGGTTTAAAATAGAAATCAATATATTTCGGTTTGAATTGATGTTGGTTGTAATCTGTAATGAAAAAAGATGTAAAGCGAAATTAAATGGTACTTTTGGAATCGAAGAAAATCTTCGTTTAAATAAGCCAGAATAGAAGATTGCCTTTGTCGATGTGTTCGATGAAGGCTTTTTTGTTGTAAGCAAGCTAGGATGGAAAGTGGTACAATTAGTTTAGATAGAAGTTGATTCAAACTTATTGGAAAAGGGGTGAATGTATGCGATTGATTCAGAAAAGATTAGATCGTGAGCAGCTTGAATTAAACTTTGCGTTCGATGATACAAAGGTCCATGAAATAGAGGTATATGACCTTATTTCTAAGACGAGTCAGCAGTTTACGGTGAGTTCAAAATTGAACTACGTATTGCCTTGTACAAAGGAATCGAAACAAGTTCGTATTGTAGTGTACCAAGATGGGGAAAAGGCGTTTTATTTAAAGACTCGCTTATGTCCTACCATTGAGGAAGAGGAAGTATTTGAGGACATGTTAATTGGGTTTGAGGATATTTCGAAACAAGCAAATCATTTTTATAGTGAAATAAAAGAACAATGGGGTGAACGTCATGATTAATTTAATGAATTTAGATGAACAAGGACGGAAGGAAGTCTACCAGTTATTTAATTTAAGTGATTTTAAGAAATGTGTGAAAACAGAGGCGAATCCAATCTTTATTCGCGTGTTTAAGCATCCGGTGACACGTGTTGATAAAAAGGAATTGATTCAGTATGTAGAACAGAATTATTTAAATCCAAAGGATCGTATTATTACTATCTTTTTAACAAATATTGATGGGGTGTTGTATAAGAAGTTTAAGAATCTATCGAAGGTGAATGAACTTGTGGATGAATGCCCATATGAGAAGTTAGATGAGAAGAAACTAGAAGCGATTTATGCCTTTGAGGATGAATATGTCAGTTTAGGTATGCCGCTAAGCTATACAAACTTAGTAAAGGGTATTTGTGGGTTGAATACAGCTGAGTTGATGAAGCAAATGAATGAGAAACAAGCGGAAGTGATTGTGGAAAAAATGGAAGAGTTGCAGGCGTTAGAGGAAGTGGAAAAGGAATTACGCTTTGAGAATAAGGAGCTTGCAAAGACGATTAGTGCACTTGAAAAAGACTTACGACAGGCAAATAAAGAATGTGACAAAGTCAATGAAGCACTAACAAAAGCGAAAGAAAAAGAAGAGCGTCTTAAGGAAGAAGTGAAAGAGCTTAAGAGTCAATTGAAGAGTGAAAAGAAAAAGGATGTTGTGCCAGTGGATGCGAGTGTGCGTATTCCGTTAAGTACGATTCTTGATGTCGATGTAGCAATGATGTCGTTTGATGATATGTATGTTGCGTTGGATGAAAAAGAAGAAGAAGCGATTGAAAAACAGGACTATGTGAAGTGGAAGTATGTATTAGCTGCGAAGTTTGCACTGGTACAGGTTCACGATGGAGGTGGCCATGACTTTGAATGATAAGGCGCCTAGCTTTGAAATAGAAAAGGTGATGAAGAAGTGTGAGAATTTGAAGCTGATTGGAAGATTAGCGAATTATCCACCGACTTCAATTAACCAGTACAATTATTTACAATTCTTTTTAGAGCCGTTGTGTGATGAACCAAAGGCGGTTGTGCAGCTAGAAAACTTTGATGCATTAACGATGAATTACATTGGTTTTGATTCTCAACAAGCAGAACGGTTCTTGCCAGATGGGTATGATTTTGAGGAAGAAAACGAACATAAGCGGATGGCGAAGATGGAAGACTATTTGCAAGATCGTTATGTGGTCTTTTCACCAATCTATACCTTTAATAGTAAACGTAATCGGTGGTACAAGAATTGTGTGATTGAAAAGATTGTCGTGCCATCTAGAGGTGTGGATACTTCGTTTGTGTCGATTCCGGTTGTGGAAATGCGTGAGAGTGAATTTGAACGTAAGTTGAAGAGTCGTGAATACTTTGCCTTAGATGAGTTTGATGGGGAATTGGTAGATGAAATTGAAATGATTCTTTGTGGCAATTACATCTATAAAGTGAATCTTGATGCAAGTGAAGATGTGTTTACCTGTATGGCATCGAATAAGCAGTACTATCGTTGCAATGATGATGCGCTTGTGGAAAAGATTGATGTGACTTCCTTTGTGAATGATCGCAATGTGATGGTGGTATCGCATGGGACTTGTTTTGTGGAAGTGAATTTGTATTCGCAGTTTATGTTAGAAACGCAAGTGGTACCGTTGGAAGTAGACCGGAAGAAGACGGTGAGTGAAAGTAAGAGTGTTCCAACTCGGATTGCAGTCAATGAATCCAGTGAGATGCAATTCTTACGTTGTTTGCAACAAGCTTGTAGACAAGAGGGGTTGCAGTATTGTTTTGATGATTTGGTGAACTTCCATACGTCTTTAAAATCCAATCCGTTAACGGTGTTGGCTGGTATGAGTGGTACGGGTAAGAGTAAGTTAGCGCTTCAATATGCGAAGATGTTGTCGTTGAAGGAAGAAGACAATACGTTATTGTTTATGCCTATTTCTCCAAGCTATCAAGAGCCAAGTGATGTCTTAGGGTATTACAATGCCTTGAATGAGACCTATGTTCCAAGTGAAACAGGATTTGTGCAGTTGTTGCAACATGCAATGGAGCATGACGACCAAATGCATATGGTGATCTTTGATGAGATGAACTTAGCGCAGATTGAGTATTGGTTCTCACCATTTATTTCGATTTTGGAAAATGATGCAAGTGAACGGGTATTGAAGTTGTACGATGATCGGAATCGTTGTTTGAATGGCGATGCGTATCCAAGTCGGATTACGATTGGCGATAATATTCTGTTTGTTGGTACGGTAAACATAGATGATACGACAAAGAGCTTCTCGGATCGTTTGTTGGATCGTACGTTTGTGATTGATTTACAGAAGATGTCCTTTACGAAGTTCTTTGAAAGTCAACGGATGGTTGTGGATGGATCTATGGACTGTGTGGTTTCGTATGAGACGTATCATAGTTGGCGTGTTTCCTTGCAACAATCGTATACAAATGTGTTTGTAAACCACGAAGATGAATTGGCATTCTTAGATGCCCTTGATGGCTTATTACAAAAAGCTATGCCACAACATGGAATTTCCTATCGTGTGTTGCGTAATATTGGGAATTATTTGTTGAATCTACCAAGAAAGAATGAACGTGAGTTGTTGGTAAGTCGCAAGGCTGCTTTTGATTTACTTGTGAAGCAAGCGATTCTTACGAAGGTAAGAGGAACGTCTATGCAATTAGAACAGCTTGTTGGAGTATTGGATGATGAGGGGAATTTGAAACATTCACAATTGATTGATTTGTTTACGATGTATGCGGAGGTATCTAGCTTTGATCAATGTATCGTCTCGCTTAAGAAAAAAGCTGAGGAGTTGAGAATCAATGGATACACGAATTAGATGTCAGTTGGTGATCAAGAGTTATGATGATTTAGAAGAGTATGATCGTGGTAGTTTCTACTTAGATGAAAGCTTAGATTTTCAGTTTTCAATTCTTGAGACCGATAATACGTATGTGACATTTGAATTCAATCAGAAGCGGGTTCAGTTGTTTTATGAGCCCCATGATTCGTTGCATTTAAAAGAGATTGTAAGTGGGAATCGGATTCATTTATCGAGTGGAAAAGATACTGAGACATCGTATTTTGCTGGGTATTTTAATATTGAAGCCTTTGTGGATGGAAGGCATGTGGTGTACCAGTTTTTAGTGAAGCCGAAGAATTTGCAGTTTGAAAATGTGGTGCATTTGCGCAAGTATGTCGATTCCTTTTATAAGGGATTGTCGCTTGATTTATCAAAGACTTGTCGCAATGTACAGGATGTTGAAGTGGAAGATAAGTCGATTGAGAAGTATTTGTTTTTAAAAGAGCACCAAAGAGATCTTTTGTCTTCGATGCAGATGGTTGTACAAAATGGCTATCAAGAAGTGCATACGTCAAGGCAAATGAGTCGGCAGGTTGGTAAGCTAAAGGCAAGTGGAATTCGTTGGTTGATTCAAAAGGGGCATAGGTTTAATAGTGACATTCATCGTCCGGATATGGTGATGCAGGATGTGAAACGGGTCTCCGTGGATGTGTTTGCTAATCAAGTGTTTAAGCATGAAGTGACGTATTGGTTGAAACAGTGTGAAGAAGTCATTGTCTTTTTGGAAGCTGAGATTCTTTCGTATGAAGGAAAGATGGATGAAACAAATGAACGTATTGGTTACTTAAAGGAAAAGCTTTCGAAGATGCATGAAGAAACAAGAACGTCGAAGCGTGCGCACCATCAATATGCAAGAGAGAAGTATGGCTTAGACCAACGGATGCTTTCGTATCAAGAAAAGTTAGATGGCTTTAAGAATGACTTACTAGAAACAAAGAAGATGGAACGTTCGTTGCGGCAAATGTTGTTAGCGACGTGGTTACGGCAAGTCAAAGATGTCTATGGAGATATGGTGCAATTCAAAGATCCTCGTTTGCAGATCTTATTGGACTATAAGAGTCGTTATGTTTCGATTTTGTCAAAACAACAGTCTAGCTTTGCCCATAAGCCGACTCCGAAGTTATTTGAAACATATATTTACATTGTGTTACTACAGATGTTTTTAAAAGAAGGCTATGTCTTAGAGGAAGTTTCGAATATGCATCAAACACTTTCGAATCCTTCGCTTGTGCATCTTGTAAAGGGGAATCAAGCGATTCGCATTTACTATGACCAGACTTTAAAGCGTAGTAATGATTTAGCTTTAGAGGAAGAGTTTGTATCGATTAATTCGGTACATAATTCACCGGACTTTATTGTTGTCTTTGAAGAAGATGGAAAGATGCTAGATGCACGGATTGTAGAAGTGAAGTGGCGATCGTACAAGAATATTTATAATGAAGTAGAAGATACTGCAGTTGTGGACGCATTGAAGGATTATTTCAATCTTGGATATCATAAGATTGGGGATACAAAGACAAGGCGTGCTGTTATTTCGAAGGTAATTGTTGTATTCCCGGATGAAGAACAACGACAAGTTGCGATTCAATACGATGAGATTGTTGGGGTTGGTTTATTACCAGCGAGTGATTTTGAAACGAGTATTGGCTTTGATGGGTTTAAGGATGCGGTGTTAAGAAAGGAATATGAATGAAGGAATTAGTTG
This sequence comes from Erysipelotrichaceae bacterium, assembly GCA_020026035.1. Lineage (GTDB taxonomy): Bacteria > Bacillota_I > Bacilli_A > Erysipelotrichales > Erysipelotrichaceae > Bulleidia. Next base: position 17,518 of record JAHHRC010000019.1, read on the forward strand.
AGGTTGTAAAAGAAACCGTAGTTGCAAAACAGGGACAGGATGTGGTTGTGATTGATTTAGAGCACACAAATCCGTTTAGTGATTACTTTGTGATTGCAACGGCATTGAATGCAAAACACGCGGAAGGATTGGCAAAGGCTGTGATTGATGAAGTGGTTGCAAGTGGCTATGAATTCCGCTGTAAGGAAGTGGATGAGAAGTCAAGTTGGGTCCTTGTGGACTTTAATGGAGTGATTCTACACGTGTTTACTGAAGATGCACGTGCTATGTATAAGCTTGAAAAGCTTTGGGGCGATTATCCCGTTGAGATAGTGAAGGACTAAGTGGTTTTAAAAGAGTCGATTGTTTCGGCTCTTTTTTAAATAGGCAAAAAGAAAATCAGGTCGTTTGACCTGATCTATTGGAGTGGTTCGGCAATGATTTCATCGTCTTGGCTATTTACATATAAGCCGTTTTTGATGAGCCATTGTTTGACGTTGATTTCATTGAGTGGTTTCTTTGCGGTCCATTCCAACGCGTTTTCAATGAGGATGTGGTCATCTTCGACTTTACAAGCTATGAGTGCTGGTGTTGAGGAGACGTGCCATTCTTCTTTGAGTTGGTTGGTGTTTGGGCGGTTTTCTAAGTCCGTAACATCTACGTATTCCAATAAGTCTTGGAAGCGAGAGTTGGTGTCTTTTTCAAGTGGGTTTAGTACGTTGTATTGTAGGTACTTTGAGTTATCATCGTTTTCGGAATAGAAGACGAAGTAATGAATCGCACTTGATCCAGAACTTAGGGTATATTGCATTAAGGTATCGTAATCTAGGCCACTGTTTTTGTCTTCGAATTCCGACACCGTTAACATTGATTTATCTGGTTCATTGGCTTTGTATCCGACGATTGCGATGGAATATGCAAGTA
>JAHHRC010000189.1 GCA_020026035.1 Erysipelotrichaceae bacterium
GTCATAGGCTCTTGCAAGCTTATCACGAAGAATGTTTGTCGCTGAGAAAATCCAACAACGACCAGATTGTTTCTGATTGGTGACCTTGAGATTCTTTAAGTCAATGGAGAATACATTTGGATTTTGCATATCCGCTTCCAAACGTTTGGAAATCGTATCAATCGCATTCTCTTTCAAGGCATTGCGTACAACACGTGCCTTATTGTCGTTCAAATAGCCATTTCGTAGTGTTTCTTGAACCAATTCTACGGTTAATTCTTTCATAAATCCACCTACTTTCTATCTACCACTCTATAGAAAACACACCACTCTTTCAAGCAATGTGTTCTCAAAAACAGAAAAAAAGTTAGTTTCGACAAACAAAAAGAAAATGGCCGTAGCCATTAACTTTTCGCATCAAACTTCTTTTTACAATTTGGACAAGTCACAACGATCTTCCCTTTGCCTTTTGGAATACGTACCATCTGTACACAAGTAGGACAAAGCAATGTTTTGTGTTGTTTGTCTTTGACATTTTTAAAACGCACTTTAAACCACCGAGTTACCTTACGATAAATTTTTAAGTAACGCTCATTTTCAATGCGACGCTTCACATAATTCTTGCTAAAGATGCGCATCAAATCAAGAATCATACACAGATTTGCAACAATCAAAAAGCCAATGTGTTTCACAAATAGATTTGCCACAATACAAACAATCGCAACCACAAATAAGAAACGACCTAAATCATCTCTTCCATACATTGTACTTGCCATCTGCATTGCCTTACGTTTGATTTCTTCTTTGTTCATAGTTTCACCTTCGCTTTCTATCATACCAAAAAAGACGATGCACAAACCATCGTCTTTCCATTTCCTTTAGTCTAAGTGTTCTACTTTGACTAGCTTTGTTTCAATATGATCGTTTCCTTCGCCATCAACAACGATTTCATTCGCGATCATCTTTTCCACTAAGGCTTCATATTCTTCCTTTGTGAAGTGTTCAAATCTCCAGCTTGCATCATCCGTTGGAAGACATACTGCATGATCTTCCACACCTAGATTTGCAAGTTTACCAGCCATATCTTCTGGCCATGTATCGTTTTCACCCCACGCAACCAATGCGTCGTGTGTAATAACTGCTGAATTCTTCATTGCGGAAGTAATCATTGTAGGTGATTCGTGCGCTTGGTTTACATCCACCCCAACGACAACTCCATCATTTGCTTCAGCTGCTTTTGTAACAGATGAGAACTGTCCTGCACCACATGTGAAGACACATTCTACACCATCTGTATACCATGCATTCATTGTGGCATATAGATCATCTGTAGGCCAGAATACGCCAGAATAGAAATACTTCATAGTCACATCATCAAGACCCATTTCTTCGGCTGCATATTCTGCACCTTGAATAAATCCAGACCCGAAGCGACGAACGGCAGGTACCGCAACACCACCACAGAATCCTAAGTTCTTAAATCCTTCTTTTACAACCCCATATCCAGCAAAGAAACCAGCTTGTTCTTCATGGACAACAATACAATGTGTATTTTCGCCAATGAATCCTTCCTCGGATCCTTGCGCATGTGGTGTACCGTCAATTAACAAGAAATCAACGTCTTTAAATTCATCTTGTAGCTTATATACGCTATCTTCAAATAAGTAACCTGGACAAACAACAACTTTCGCCCCATTTTCGATTGCCTTTCTCATGTATTCTTCACGAGAATTGCTTGTGTCTTCATCTGGAATGTAATAGGCATGGCTCTTTCCTGACTCTTCGCCATACGCCTTCACACCTTCCCAAGTTGTTTGGTTGAAACTACGGTCGTCGATATTACCACAATCGGTGATCATCGCAACTTCATACGTTCCGTTTTGACTTACTGTTGTATCAGCATCCTCATTGCCACAACCAACAAGTGTTAGTGGTAATAAAGCCGATACGATTAATGTAAATAACTTCTTCATGTTTTCCTCCGTTCACATTGTTTTCTATGATATCGAAAACCAAAACGAAGTACAACAATTATTTTACACGCACCTCAATAAATCCCTTATTTATGCTTTAAATCGTAAACAATTTTTACAACAACCCCAATCACAACCACTAAGAAAATGGTATAAGGAATCACATTTGTCTCATCCCCTGTAATTGGTTCTTCTGGCATTTGACTCTTTTCGGTATGCAATTCAACCTCTTCTAACAAAGGATAATG
>JAHHRC010000190.1 GCA_020026035.1 Erysipelotrichaceae bacterium
TTTATTGAGAATGGGGAAAAGATTGCGAAGAAGCATGTCGACTTACCAGAAACGCTTACAAATATCATTCATTGTAAGAATCCTCGTTGTATCACATCGATTGAGCAAGAAATTCCGCATGAATTCAAACTGATTGATCGTTCGCGTCGTATGTATCATTGTGTGTATTGCGATACGTTAGTGAAGGCAGAAGAGATTGAATAAAAAGAGGGTTCATTTTTTCAAAGAATGTAGTATACTTGTTTTGGGTGTATAGGGTGCCTATCAAGCTGGTTACTTGGTAGGTTGAGGAAGAATACACCTACAAATATATAGATGCATATCAGGTGAGGGGTTGCATCTATCGTTCGCTTTTTAATCTAATTAGTTGCGAACAATTTGGTATCATGTTGCCTTCGGAAATAAAGCGTGGTGGCTTTGGGGTAATTTCCGGAATCGCAACATGATTTTATTTTGCAATCGACAAGAAAATATTGTGTTCTAGATTGTTCTATGTTATGATTCTCAAGCACATTTAGTTGTGCATCGCTGTTCCGCTGACAATTTGTGTATGAACAGAGTGATCAATCGAAATAGGAGGACATTAAGATGAATTTAAATTTAGTAAATGAAATTACAAAGTCACAAATCCGTAATGACGTTCCAGACTTCATTCCTGGTGACAGCGTAAAAGTACATGTAAGAATCCAAGAAGGCAACAAGAGCCGTATCCAGGTATTCGAAGGTGTAGTCGTATCAATGAAGAATGGTGGAATCGGAAGAAGCTTCACAGTTCGTAAGATTTCTAACGGCTGTGGTGTTGAACGTACATTCCCAATCAATAGCCCAATCATCGACAAGATCGAAGTAACTCGTCGTGGTAAGGTTAGACGTGCTAAGCTAACATACCTAAAGGGACGTTCTGCAAAGAATGCACGTATCAAGGAAAACCGTTCAAAGGCTCTTTAATCAACGATTTAAAGACAATTGGTACACGAAGAGAAAGCCTAGGCTTTCTCTTTTTTTAAATTAAGCCTATAATAAAAATATGGAAAGAAATGTAAAAAATAAGTCTACTTCGATTGCCCTCGAAGTTTGGGACTTCTTAAAAACCTTATTAATCTCAATGGCAGTGGTATTTTTGGTATCGAATTACATCGTAAAACCAATCCGTGTGGAAGGGTCTTCTATGTATCCAACACTGGAAGATGGAAGCTTTGGTGTTTCTAACATGATTGGTCGTAATATGAAAGGAATCGATCGATTCGATATTGTAATCCTCTATGTGCCTGAGAAGGACATGTACTTAGTAAAGCGTTGTATTGGCTTACCGCATGATACGATTCGCTATGAAAACGATGTCTTAACCGTCAATGGGCAAGTGGTTGAAGAAGACTACTTAAAAACAGAGTATCGGGATAGTTTCCCAAATGCCTTTACCGTCAATGGGGACTATCAAAACACATTCGAAATCACCTTAGGGGATGGCGAATATTACTGTTTGGGGGACAATCGTCCAGATAGTTTAGATTCAAGATATTACGGGCCATTTAAAGAAGAACAAGTCACCTCAAAAGGGGTCTTCATTCTTTGGCCATTTACACAGTTTGGAGTGAAAACATGGTAAACATTCAATGGTATCCTGGGCATATGGACAAAGCCCGCAGGGATATGCAAAAGAATTTAAAAGCCGTTGATTTAATTGTTGAAGTGCGTGACGCAAGAATTCCTCTTGCCTCTGCCAATCCGATTTTAGATCAAATGGCAAATGGGAAACCACGTCTTATTATTCTTTCAAAAGCGGATTTAGCAGATCCAAAAGAAACAGAGAAGTGGATTCAATACTTTACAAAGGAAGATCAAATGGCATTAGCCTTAGATCTTGTCAATGATAAAACCTCACGCAATAAGGCCATTCAGGCGTGCAATGCCTTATGTGAGCCAAAGAAACAACGCATGATTGCAAGAGGCATTAAGCCTCGGGCAATGCGAGCAATGGCTTGTGGAATCCCAAATGCGGGTAAGTCTACGTTTATTAACCGCATTGCCAAAAAGACCATTGCAAAAACTGCCGATAAGCCAGGTGTTACAAGAAGTCTTGCTTGGATTAAAGCGGATAAAACATTAGATTTAATGGATACACCAGGGGTGTTATGGCC